>JAJFUD010000060.1 GCA_021372585.1 bacterium | reverse complement strand
ATACCCATGAGAGATCCAACCAGTTTTGATACAAATTTTATCAGGACAACCTGAGCTAATCACCCTAATCCGGTTGTTTTTTACTTCTAACAACATCTGACTTATCTTACCTTCAACCGGTATTATAGCTTCTTTGTGAAGTGGATGAATAATCGTTTTAGTCGGCGAGACAATTTCAATCTGAACAGGTGTTTGATTGGTTATACTGCAGCTGAAAAGAAAAAAACTGAATAATAGAACAAAAACCAGTTTTTTAATCATCTATAAAATTGGAAACGATTTTCACATAGGGATAATGAGTAGACAATGAGTCCATCGCTTTTACTGCTTTCTCATAGGAGGCATAACATCCAAAACAAGCGCTTCCGCTTCCCGTCATAGAAAAACCGATCGGAGAAGTGAATTGAATATCTTCCAATAAAGGGGTAAGGACAGGCGCTAAATACTTTGCCGGGATAAGCAGGTCATTATGGAAAGAGAGAACGTTTTCATGAGAGAAAGTGATTGGATCAGAAAACGGCAACAACAATTGATCCCATTTTTGGTAAACAGATTGTGTGGAAAGCGCGATAGCAGGTTTGACTATAACAAAATGATAAAGGGTATCCAGATAATGAGATGTTTGAATCTTTTCGCCCATGCCCGTAACGATACATTCATTATTTTCCAAAAAGAAGGGAACATCACAGCCAATTTGGAAGCTGATATCGCTGAGTTCTTGAGGAGTATACATTCGATACAGTTTGTTTAAGGCAAGCAATGTGCTGGCAGCGTTACTGGAGCCTCCTCCTAAGCCTGCTTCAATAGGGATGTTTTTTTGAATTCGGACCATCACTTCAGGAGGTTTACCCTTCCAATAAACTTTGATTGCTTTATACACTAAGTTTTTTTCTAATGAAATCGGAACAGTTGGATTGGTGAAAATTTGTGTTTTCTCCACGTTCTCTCCGATAGACAGCTGAATCTGGTCAAACAGCGAGATTCGTATAGAGAGCATTTGCAATAAATGATAACGATGTTCTTCCCTGCCTGTTATCCGAAGATGCAGATTTAGCTTGGCGTAGGATTTGAAATCAATGGTATTCATCGAATTCCGCTTTCAGATAAATACGATGGAGGGTTTGAACGGTTAAATTCTCTATCCTCTCATGAGGATTGATGCAAAGTTCTTTCAGACGACCTATCCATCGTTCTTTTGATGTGGAATCGTTTGCTAAAGTATTAATCAGAATTTTCCGTCTTTTAGAAAAAAGTCCTTTGTAAAACTGCAGCTCTTTTGGTGTAATCTCCCGATTCGTTTTTTTGCGGTCGAACCTTAGTAAGATAGAATCTATTTTGGGAGGGGGGTAAAAGCTTTTTCTATCGATGAATAGTAGTTTTTTCATCTCAAAAAAGGATTGTGCCATCACGGTAGCAGAAGAATACTGTTTTATTCCTTCTTTCGCTAAAAAGCGTAATGCCGTTGCTTCCGCTAAAAGAAACACGATTCTTTCCGCGTTGGTCTCGAATATCACTTTTTCAAGAATCGGAATCGTTAGATGGTAAGGAAGATTACCAACGATCTTATTTACTTCCGCTAATGATTCTTTGGGTAATGTCAAAAAATCATGTATCGTGTACAAAAAACGGGGATACTTCTGTTTTAATCTGAGTAAAGGTTCTTCCATCTCCTTGTCGATTTCTACTCCCCATACATTAGCCCCTTTCTTTAACAGGTATTCCGTGAGCCTGGCCGGACCGGTTCCGATTTCCAGTATTTTATCATCAGGATGGATATCCAACGACTCTGAAATGGTTTGGAAAAAATAAGGTTGATACAAAAAATGTTGTCCAAAATGTTTTTTAGGGTTCATTCAGCGGTTCGTTCCATTGTATGGTTAAGCCTTCATAAAGCTTTTGCTGGGGGATGATTCGAGCTGTCTGCAATTTGGAAAAAGGAAAGGGAGCATGCTTTGATAAATCATATAAGGTTCGGTAATGGGAACTGCTTGAATAAAAGCTTGTACCTACGATAAGCGTGACAGTTTTCTGGGTACTAAAGGCACAGATGAACAAGGCAAACAGCAAAAGAATTTTGTAAAAAAAGTGCAGTTGTAATTTCATGGAATATATTTTCTCACAATTAAAATAAATACAAGAATCAATAATACAGTGATTCCGATCAACCAGCGAATCCAAATTTTCCCATATAGAGTGAGGATTTTATCGTAATATTGTGAATCCTTGTTATCTATAGTATGGGAAATAGAGAACAAGCATTTTATACCGTTATAAAAATTCCTAAAACCAGTCAACAATGAATTCTCAGAGCCAACAAACCATTCTGCAGCGGGATTTTTATTTTTATCTTTTACCGGTGGATTAATCGATATAAACAAGTTTTCCTGGAACCGGGCTTCGAAAGAAGAACTCGTTTGACAGAATCTGACAGGATTGATGTAACATAGATGGTAAAAAAATGCGATTTTTTTTTCAAGGAAAGTATCCATCAGCAGCATGCCACCTAATCGATTGCTGCCATAGCTATAAAGTTTAATGAGAGCAAGTTCTCCTCGTTGAATCAGATTGAACAATGGAAACATGATTTGATTGATTAACACTAGCCACCAAAGCTTAATATCCAGGATTGAGGGGAGGTGATGATGAAACCAATGATTTTGTAAGCCAACATAAAGAAAAGCGATTCCGGCAAAGAATGTATATACAAATCCCGAAAAAGAGTGTTTAAAAGAAGAGTGAAAGGGAAGAATCTCTTCCAGCAGATGGTGTGATTCTTCCTGGAATGGATAAGGCAGAAAATGCTCATACAAGGTAGGAAAGATCCCAAGAGCGACGATTAGAAAACCTAATATGAAGAGAGGTATCCATTCGCTTAAAAGGGGTTTCTGACGGAAGGTTGTTTTTATTGCTGGTTCTTTTCTCATGGAAGACAGATAAAACCATTTTGTATTGGAAACAAGAGTACCAATAGCCGTTAGAAGAAAAATAGTCTCAACCACCTGATAGACAATATTGGGATGTGCCAATAGCTCTTCATGAAGGATTGTTTTTGATACAAAACCATTAAAGAAAGGGAATCCGGATATACCCAATACTGCGACCAGTAAAAGAATGGCTGCGATTTTATACCGTATAAAAAATTGTTTGATTTGATACATATCCAGGGTGTGGTAAGAGAGATACTGTATACCGGAAGCGATGAACAGGGCTGATTTAAAATAAGCATGGTTCATAGCATGGGTTAAGGATCCGATTAAAGCGCCTTCTTCACGATAGATCCAAAAAAGGGATAATCCTAACAGAACGTATCCCATTTGGCTAACACTATGAAAAGCCAACATTTTTTTGATATTTGATTGAAGCAAAGCTTGTATGACTCCATAAAACATAGTAACGACCGCTGTCCAAAGCAAAACCTGTCCTATAATGCGCGGAAGTTCCATTTCATAAGAGAGAAAAAGGAGTCCGTAAAATCCGACTTTGATAATGGACCCCGATAAAACTGCAGATGCCGGCGTAGGGGCAACAGGATGAGCTTCAGGCAGCCAGACATGAAAAGGAAACGCACCGCATTTAATCAAAAAACCAACCATAGCGATGAAAAAAGGGATATATGCATAGATGCCGATCCATTGGCTTTGTACAGTACGCAGGAGTACACTGCTAAGAATCAGAATACCACTCAACAGTGAGAAGAAAAAATACCACTTACCACCTGATATCGCATTTTTGGATCGATCATGAAAAATAATAGGTAAGCTACACAAAGTCAGCGATTCGTATATCGTTAGGAATGTAAACCAATTATCTGCATAGAATAGCAGAATATTGCATAAAAATGTTAACAGGAAGAAAATCCTGAACTCCCAGATTCTTTTTTGGATGTAACGAAAGCTGAATATGAATGCAGTCAGCCAAGGGGGTATCGTTAACCATAAAAAGAAATTCGTAAACGATTGACCGGCAAATGATAGTAGCATTTAAAAAGGGCTGACGATAGTCTCTACCGGTATGGTTGGGGATATGGCGTTGATAAAGGGATTGATCCAGCTGTGAGGGAAGAAGAACAGGGCGATGATGATCAAAGAGAGGAGACATAGCGGAATAGCTTCGGACCACGATAGATGAAAAGGTTTCTTGTCATTCTCGTCCACCGGGTAAAACCAACCTCGTATCAAAATGGGCGTGTAATACAAAGCATTCAATAAACTGCTAATCATAAGCATAGATAAGCATAATCCCATCAACCAGGTGGGGATGTAGTTAAGTTGAAAAGCTTCCATGATGCCCATGCCCAAAACCCATTTTGAAATAAAATTCGCAAATAACGGAAAACCGATCATAGAAAGAGCACCGATGGTGAAAGCCGAAAAAACAACAGGATTTCGTTGCCCATATCCATTGTATTTTGTGATATCTGTCTGTTTAGTATTCTCGATCATGGATCCGGCTGAAAGAAAGAGGGTGCTTTTTACGAAAGCATGTCCGACTGTGTGAACCAGTGATCCAAGGATAGAAAGGGGAGATAAAAGAGAGACCCCCATCAGGATATATCCAATCTGGCTGACACTGGAATAAGCCAATACACGTTTTAAATGAAATTGGCCGATCGCAACGGCTGAACCCCAAAACATTGTAAGCACAGAAAGCACCACAAGAACGGTGATGTCTACTTTTCCAACCAAATGGCTGGTGCCAAATAACATGACAACCACTTTGAAGATTCCAAAAGAACCGGTTTTGATAACCATTCCTGATAAAAGAGCGGAAGCGGGAGAGGGGGCAACCGGGTGTGCTTCTGGAAGCCAGATATGCAGAGGGAAGAGCCCCGCTTTGATGGATAAGCCGATGATATAGCACCAAAAAATCAATGAAAAAAGAGGATGCGATGATAACGCAGCATAACCGCCCGGGATAAAATCACTTGTTTTAATAATGCTGAAAGTTAATACTAAACCAAAAAATAGAAACAAGCCTCCGATGATCTGGAAAAAAAAGTATTTAATGCCTGCCGCAAAGGCTTCTTTCGTTTGGTAATGAATAATTAATACATAGGAAACAATCAGAAGAAGCTCAAAGAAAATAAAGAAAGTAAAAAAGTTCGTAGCTAAAAATATCAGTAATACTGTCCAGTAATTCAAGAGAGAAAAAGCTTGGTAGCGCTTTAAAAGCTTGATGTTCTCTTGTTCAAAATAATGTATCGAAAACAGAGAGGCAAACATCCAAACTAAGGAACAGACCAAGCAAAGAAGCCATGAAAGGGAATCTAATGCAAAATCGATCGTTAAAAAGCTGGTTTGAAATAAATGGATGGCAGGAGGAACCGTATTATGAGAAGAGGTGGCTAGAAAACTTAGCAGGACAAGGTTGATGATAACGGATACGATGGATAGCCAGGATAAAACCGCATTTTTTTTTGATGGGATCAACAAAATAACAAGTGAAAACAATAAAGGACAAATAACAAGGCACCATAATAAATTCATTCTTGGCTCCTTAGTAGGAATTGTATTTATTATAATAGATTGTGAACTATAGCCAAAAAGTTTGCATCTGCCATGCCTTGGAATATAATGATATCAGCTTTTTCTAACTTTTGTTTATGCAGGAGGTAGTTGCCATGATATCAAAAGCGTATGTATTGTTAGAAGCGCAAGCGGGAAAAACAGACGAAGCATTACAGAAATTAAAGCAAATCGCAGGAGTTAGAGAAGTATCCCTGGTTACGGGTCCGTATGATTTGATCATAAATTTGGAAGCAGATGACCTAAAAGAGCTTGGTCGCATTGTGAATGAGCAAGTTCAGACCATCCCCGGGGTTACAAAAACAATCACCTGTGTCATTATTGGTTAAAAGCTGTTACTCCGCTTTCAAAAGCTTTAATATTTAATTCCAAATAAGCAGGCTTCACCAGTTCCTGAATCGATTTTTTCGTTTCATCCGCAGAAAATGGATAACCAGGAACGCAGGAAGCTGCGCCAAGAATAACCATATTTAAGGTAATAATACTCCCTATGGAATTAGCGATTTCACTGGCTGGGATAGCTTTTATACGGTTAGTCGCTTTTCTTAGTTCTGCGTCAATTGTTTTCATGGCGGGGTATTTTGCCAGCCCAGCATTGACAGAAGTAGGAACTATGGGATGGGTATTTAGTACTACCCAGCCATTCGGCTCCAAAAAATTCATATAACGCAAACTTTCCACGGGTTCAAAAGCAAGCATCATCTGTCCTTGGTTTTCAGGTGTGATCGCACCGAGAACATTGTCGCCAATGCGTACATGAGAAACTACGGAGCCGCCACGCTGAGACATACCGTGTGTCTCTCCGACTCTGCAATTGACTCCTAGACGAACGGCTGTTTGGGCAATGATTTTTGAGGCAAGAATCGTCCCCTGACCACCTACTCCGCATAAAATAATATTATAATCTTTCATTAGAACTCCTTTCACATAATCGCATGCTGAGGACATATCTCAATGCAAGCACCGCAACCATTACATAAACTTTCATCTATGCTGGTTTTTTTCATATCTTCATTCCAAGTTAAGGGAGGGCAACCGAAGGTTTTCACACATATAGCACATCCATTGCACTTGTCAGGATCAATAAAAACACGTTTGTCTTTTTTCCCTTCTATCATACAGCAAGGGCTTCGGGAAACTATAAATGATGTTTTGTCGTATGTGGATACTTCTTTGAGTGTTGTAATGGTATCCTGCACATGAAGCGGATTTACGATGCGAATCATCTCGATTCCCATTGCTTCTGCGATTTTCTCCGGAAGTATGGGTATGGTTGGTTCATTTAAAGAGTTCAAGCCGCAAGAAGGACAAGGTTGTTGGCCGGTCATAGCGGTAATACTGTTATCCACTAATACCACTGTTAATTTCGATTGGTTATAGACTGCATTCGCTAACGCCGGAAGCCCGGTATGGAAAAAAGTGGAATCGCCAATGGTACAAACTACTTTTTCTGGAAGGAATTTGGAAAAAGCAGCGCCCAATCCGATGCTAGCTCCCATGCAGACGCAAGTATCCACTGCATTTAGAGGAGGTTGTAAACCAAGCGTGTAACAACCGATATCACTCGGATACACCGCTTTGGGAAATACCCGTTTGATAGCATAAAAAGTAGCTCTATGGGGACACCCCGGACATAAAACGGGATATCGGGGAGGAATGATGTTGAAGGGTATGGGGGTACCGGTGAAGGAAACTGAAGAGGGTCTATTTAAAAACCCGGAAATAGCTTTTTGAAGTATCGAGGTGTTTAATTCATATATAGATGGAATGAGATCCTTACCGTGTATATCAACAGATAATTTTTGATCAAAGGCAATATTCTTGACTGTTTTTTCCGTGAGAGGATCCAATTCTTCTGCCACCAGAACTTGGTCACAATGGCGAAGGAAAGTCTCAATGGTTTTTTTGGGGAGAGGATTGGTGAATCCAAGCCATAATAAACTGATATCGTCCAGGTTCTCATATTTCAGCACTTCTTTTACATAGTTCATCGTCAAGCCATTCGCAATAATACCTTTTTTACCCTTTAGCTCCATCTTGATCCATTGGGAAGTCTCAATGTAATCTTCTAGAGCCTGGAAACGTTTCATCAAATCGGGGTGTAATTGATAAGCATGAGCAGGTAGCGCGGCTTTTCTCAGTTTATCTCTAGTAAAAAGTGGTTGTTTGGTGTTATCTTTAATGTCGGAAAATTCAACACTTCCTGAACAATGAGCAGTTCGGGTTGTCAGTCGAATCATCACCGGTAAATGAAATTGCTCAGATAAATCAAACGCATATTTGACCATTTCTTTCGTGTCTTGAGGACAAGTTGGCTCCAGACATGGAATATGAGCAAAAACAGCGTAATTTCTACTATCCTGCTCATTTTGTGAGGAAAAGAAGGAAGGATCATCCCCAATTACCAGAACCATTCCGCCGATAGTTCCGCCATAGGTAGAGGACATGAGAGCATCAGCGGCTACATTTAATCCTACATGTTTCATCGATACGATAGATCGTAAATTTGACCAGGAACCAGCTAATGCTGTTTCAAAAGCAAGTTTTTCATTAGTAGAATATTCGAAATAGTAGCCGCATGTCTTGGCTTTTTCTGAAAAAGTATCTCCAATTTCTGAGGCGGGAGTTCCGGGATAAGTGGCAGCAACTTGCATACCCGCTTCTATTGCTCCTCTGACAACCGCCTGATTACCCATCAGCAGTTCTTTTTGACCGGGTTTATTATCAGTAAGCATTTTTCCTCCTATTAAAAACAATTTACTTCGCTCTCTTTATTATATAGAATTTTGCATGATTAATTAAGACGATTTATAATTCATGTGAGAAATATTGCACCGTATGTAGTATTATTAGAATATCAGGGTCAGCGTGAAGGAGCTTTGCATGGAAGAGCTACAGATTGATTATTATTTTGAAGATTTACAGGCTTGTCCTTGTTTTCGCTATTTAAAGAGTACTTTTTTACCATGGGATCTACTCCAATTAAAAAATGATATGTTCAATTTTCAAACTTCCATTATTCAAGGGTTTGTTGAAGAATCTGTCATTATTAAAGGGACCGTATTTATTGGTGAAGGCACATTTATCGATGATCATGTAACCATCCAGGGACCAGTGTATATTGGCAAGAACTGTATAGTTCGTAGTGATGCATTAATCAGACCTTATTCGGTTATTGGCGACCAGGTGGTAGTGGGGCATAATACAGAAATCAAGAACTCTATCATTTTTAATGAAGCTAAAATGGCTAGCCATTCTGTTGTGAATGATAGCGTGATTGGCAAGGGAGCCAGACTTGGATCGGGTGTGATTACCGATACCCGTCGGTTTGATCAGAAAGATGTCATAGTACGCATTCAGGATAAAGAATTCAATACGGATTACGATAAACTCGGATTAATTGCCGGAGATTATATAAGAATCGGTTCTAACTGCTCAACGCTGCCGGGAACAGTCATCGGAAAGTATACCTGGTTTTATAGCAATATGCTGATTTACAATTTTTATCCAAAAGAGAAGTTTGTGAAACTTCGTCAGGAAATAGACGTTGTTAATAAAGAACCTTATAAATTTAAAATAGATGACAAATCTGGAATGCGATGACATTAGTAGTTAAGTTGTACAGGAGGATATTATGCAGATCAACAAAAAAATAAAATCGTGCGTTTCTTTAGTAGTATTTTTTATCATTACGTCCATGGTTGTACAGGTTTTTGCCAGTGAATGGATGACATTCCAGAAGGATGAAACCAGAAATGGATTCTTAGCAGAGACCATCTCTATTCCTTTGAAAAAATCGATTGAAATTAACATAGGTGATGAATTATCAGGCTCTCTGCTCGTATTTGGCAATCAGTTATTTTTTACGACTTTAAACGGTATTGTTGGCTCCTGTGACTTGATTTCTTCTGAAATAATATGGAAGCGTTCATTAAGCGAACCGATTATTTCTTCTGCTACTTTGTCTAATACTGAGGTTTATGTAACTACTGAGAGCGGAAATGTTTATTGTATCAATAATAAAACCGGCAGCATCCTTTGGATGAAAGCGCTCAATGACGAAGTACGCGCACCCTTGTTGAAAGTGTTTCGATTTGTTTATGTTGCCAGTATGAGTGGTAAAATTTATGCCATCAATATGTTGGATGGCAATATAACTTGGATGGCTGATCTTAAAGAACCCATTTCACAAGCCATATCCCTAAAGCTGAATGCATTATATGTCGTGACAAATAAAGGGCAATTCGCTTGTATCGATAGCCAGGATGGAAGAGTGTTGTGGAGCTATTCCGTGAATGCGGCTATCACCACTTCACCGATCAGCGGAACGGAAGCAATCAATTTTGGCGATGAAAAAGGTCAGTTTTACAGCTTTGACTATGCCACTGGCAGGTTATATTTTCAGACAAATTTTAATCAACCGTTCCGCTCCTCTCTCTGTTTTGCCTATTATGACAGGAGAGTGATCTGCGGCGGTTTGAATAATCAATATGTCGGAATTATATCTGGCAAAGGAACGGAAATGTGGAGTTATCCTTCTTCTGCAACCAATGTTTCGCCTGTCAGCATTGGCAGATGGGTAGTTGTTCAAGGTAACAACCAGACGCTGGCAATATTAGACTCATTTGATGGCAAAGAAGTTGACTCGCAGCCTATTGGGTCGGATATTACCGCCGGAATGGCTATATCAAACGGTATTGTTCTGGTAGGCACGAAAAAGGGGCAGATATTAGGATTCTCGTCTCAGAGTGGAGATTTCCAGGTTGATTTACTGACCGAAATTCAAATTATATCTCCCGGCGAAAGCGCTGCGTATGATGTTAATATCGTGTCCACGCCTAATTTTAAAGAGGCGGTTATGTTTTCTGTTCAGGGATTTCCTTGTAGCTGCAAAGGGGTATCCCGTTATTTTGAAAATCCTACTATAATACCCCCCGGCAAGACCAAGTTATTTGTGGATACAACAGAAGATGCTGAGGATGCAAGGTATGATATCCGTATTATTGCCTATTCCGGAAAAGAGATCAAACGCGAAACCATCGGTACTTTAATCATTCAAAAAAGTAAAGAAAAAGCCATTGCAAAAGTAACAAAAAAGTCATCATTTGTTGCAGGGCAAGATATTTCCGTTGAACTGTCTGTTCAGGATTCTCCTTCCATTCGTTCATTTTCCTCTATCCTTTCCTATTCAACCGATACAGTATTCTTAAAAGATATCGTCGCTGGTTCATTTTTTACAGGTTCTCAGGATAATTTAACGATTGATAAGGTTCAAATTCCGCAAAGCGGGAAAGTGATACTCGGTATTACAAAGAAAGACACTACTGATTCAGGGTCCGGATTGATATTCACCCTGATTTTCCACACCATTAAACCGGGAGAAGCTTATATAAGGTTTGATAAAGTATCTGCCAGGGACACTTTTCTCTGGGAAAAAGCCTTTTTATCAGAATCATTGACTGAAACCATTTTACCTGGAAAACAAAAGAAAATTGTCCTCACTATTAACAAAAAAGAGGCTTTTATCGACCAGAATAGAGTGATGTTGGATGCCCCGCCTGTGATTCAAAACGGAAGGACACTGGTTCCTTTACGTTTTCTTGGAGAAAATCTGGATGCAACAGTAGAATGGGATGCTAAAGAGCAGAAAATCACAATGACGCAATTCTCGAAAGTGATAGAGCTCTGGATCAATAAATCTTATTGTTTGGTTGATAAAGTTCGTCAGGAACTACCCTCTTCTGTCCCGCCAAAGATCATGAACAGTAGGACTTTTGTCCCTTTACGTTTTGTATCAGAAACTCTTAATGCAGAAGTACAATGGGATGACAAAAAACAGACCATAACAGTCATTTATCCCAAATAAAAAGAAGAAGAGAAGAGGCTTGCATGAATCCCAAAATTATTGAATGTGTTCCGAATATTTCGGAAGGGAAAAATCTTGAAGTAGTTCAGAAATGTATCCAAGCGATCGAATCAGTGAAAGGGGTTAGGATGATAGACTCTTCTTCTGACCCCGATCACAATCGATCTGTTCTGACTTTTATCGGACCTGTCGAAGAGGTATTAGAAGCAGCTTATCAATTAACCGTTCAGGCTCTTCAACTGATTGATTTGCGAACACATTCGGGTACCCACCCCAGAATGGGCGCCGTTGACGTCATTCCCATTATTCCGTTAGTTAACATCACCATGGAGGAATGTATCCAGGCCAGTGAACAATTAGCAAAAAGAGTTGGCAATGACCTGAATTTGCCCGTTTATCTGTATGCAAATTCTGCAAAATCAGAAAACAGAAAAAAACTGCCTTCCATTCGAAAAGGTGAATTTGAAGGATTTGATAAAAAAATTATCGAAAAAGAATGGACACCTGATTACGGACCAACCCGGAAGCACACAACAGCCGGGGTGGTTGCAATCGGTGCCAGAGAGTTTTTGATTGCGTACAATATCTATTTGGATACGACAGATGAGAAAATTGCTGAATCAATCGCCAGGAGTATCCGTGAAAGTGGTGGCGGGCATAAATACTTACAAGCGAAGGGTATGTTTATCAGTGAAAAGAATATGGCACAGGTTTCCATGAATATATTGGATTTTAATAAACTACCTCTTTACCGTGTCATAGAATTAGTACGATTGGAAGCAAAACGGTACGGAGTGACGATCAAAGAAACGGAATTGATAGGTTTGATACCGATTCAAGCTGTGTTGTCCTCTTTTGCTTATTATGCGCAGCTTCCGATGTTGGATTCGACTCAAGTGATTGAAATGAAGTTATGATTAATGAAAACCGTTTTGTTTTAATCCATGTCTCAGAGATTTATTTAAAAAGCACCTACGTAAAAAGCCATTTACAAAAGGTTTTATTGTCCCGAATCACGGATAAGTTGAATCGGCTCGGAATTTCTTATCACGTTCATGGATGGAATCATAATGCTTGTCTTATATCCGGAAAATTCTCTGAAGCATCCTTGAAAATGATGGCTTTGACTTTCGGAGTATCCTATGTGGCACCGGTCATCCTCACCGAAACAAATTTTGCTTCCATACGATCGGCAATGCAGGAAATCCGCTCTAAATGGGTGGGAAATGAACCGAAGTCTTACAGGATTACAGCTCATAAGGACAAAAGACTCTCCCTGTCGCATTATTCTATTGAATACGAAGCCTCTTATTATTTTGAGAATTGGCAAGTAAACCTGAAAAATCCGGAACTTAACATTGATGTCGACCTGAAAACTGACAGAACAGCCATCTTTTATAGAAGAATAGAAGGAGCCGGAGGATTACCATACGGTACCCAGGGAAAAGTGATCGTATTGGCTTCAAAGGGTATTGATTCCCCCGTGGCTGCTTATTTATTAGCAAAAAGGGGCTGTGAAGTCATTCTTCTCCATTTCGGGGAGGAACCTTTGAATTCGTTGCAACTAGCGTTGGAAATCTACGCCGGAAGATCGGTGAAGTTGATCACATTACCTCATACACCATTATTGCAATGGTATCAGGAGAACTTTAATGCAAAGTATCAGTGTATTTTTTGCAAATTGAGTATGTTAACCCTTGCAGGGCATATTGCCGAGCAACTACATGCTAAAGCGGTTGTCACAGGAGACAATCTCGGGCAAGTAGCTTCTCAGACGCTTGATAATCTCTCATTGCTGGAGCAAACTACCAGGATTCCTATTTTTCGCCCTTTAATTGGTCAGGATAAACAAGAAATTGTAGACTTATCAAGAAAAATCGGTTTCTTTCCTTTTTTTCAAAACGAAAAATGTGCTTTTGTTCCTGTCCAACCCGCAACCACTATGAAAAAGGACACTTTTTCTCGATGGCTGGAAGAGATTGGATTTGAGTCCATTATTCAGGATTATATTCAGAAATATTGGAAAAAACCTGCCAAAACTCCGAAATGATATTTTTTTTCAGGTCTGACACCAGTTTTTTCTTTCTCTCATCAAGCGGTAAAATCAAACATAACAGTGAACCTAATCCGAAAGCATGTGTATTTGCAGTATAAATGATCGAGGAGGAAAAAAAATAAAAATGAAAAGAATAAAAGTCTGGTCCACAATATTGTTTTTGCTGGCAGCCTTTTTTAGTTTTACTTTTACCACAGTAGAAGCAAAAGCAGAGGGTTTAAACCTAAGTTATTTCCCTGCTCCGCTAACTGCCGGTTGTGTGCCTGAGCTGATTGATCCGGAAGAACCATTCACTATTATTATTACTGATGATGAGGGTCATCCGGTGGATTTAACCCAAGGTGGAGAAATTGAAGATGAAGTCGTATGGAAATTACTCTTTATAGACCATCATCCAAAAACCTTGGGACAATATTATTGGACAAGAACTGATCTTCACAATGATGATTCTACCTTGGTCAGTAATGAAAACATGTTTGGTTTCAGACCGATTACAATCGATTTTTCTCATGCAAAAGAAGGTAAATATATATTCAAAGGTTTTTGCGCGAATGATGCTGGAAAATTCTTTATTTCTGTTTATACCCCTGACAGACGACAAACCGGTCATGTGGAAGTAGAAGTGGTTAGTCCGATCGTGACTTATGAGATTGTCAACACCGAAGACCCGGAACAAACAGTTTTTACTGTTCCTGGTGAACCTGATTTCACTCTTACAGCCGGGGATAACCGTTTGTATGAGGTCACCGCTATTGCTCGAAACGCTCAAGGGAAATTAATTACAGGTATTAATAAAGATCTGAACATTTGTGGCGGAGTAAAAGAAGTAGCACGGTTTACTCCGTTTACCACCCGACCCGCTAACTTTGAATTCAATCTCTCTCCTTCTTCAAGTGATGGTGAATACCGGCTAAACCATTCTGTCGCAAATTATTTATTGAATGACGGGGGAAGGTATTACTTACACCTTGGCATTGATTATAACCTTAACGGATATATCGATTACCGGAACAAAGAATCTCATCCGATGAGCTATTTTAATGTAAGGGATTTGAATGAACAAGGTACTATCAATACTTTAGAAGCCATTACGTACTATGTTACTTCGAATATTCAATGGGAGGATGGCTATTTTGTAACAGAACCTCAGTTTGACATTTCTGAATCGCCATATGGATGGGGTTTAGGGTGCATCTACAATAACCGGTATGAAGGTGGTTATTTATTTGCAGATATTAATGAGGATGGTAAATTGGATTACCATGATTCTTTGTTATTTGATACACAAGGAAGATGCAAATTCTATATTTTTGCTGACGATGTAACAAAAATCGGTGGTTTGGTGGCATGTAATCCATATGGAAACAGAGACGTTTCCGGCGGACCACCGGATTCTGAGAATGATCCGATAAAAATCGAAAAAAGATATCAACCTGAGTATGTATTCTATCTTGATTTCGATGCCATGCCTAATATGATCATTGGATCCGGGCAGCCTTCTGTCAAAGCGTATGACGCAAAAACAGGGATTGAATTAAGTAAAACCGGTTACAACAAAAATAATTATGATTTAATCTATAGTATCGAGAACCATATCGATTTTGTCATAAAGCCTGCTAACAATAGGGATATACCATTAGATATTACGGGTGTGGTCAGCTTAAAGGGGAACCAAGATCAAAATTCTATCTATGGCAGATTACAAAAAATAACCACCACGAAAACAGAGATTATCGCAACCATGTTTTTTACCCCGACCGGTATTGGAGATAGTGTCATTACGCTTGATGTTTATTTCGAAAATAAACGTCAAGATTCCCCTAACAGCTTCAAGCTGGAAAAGGTTATGTATCTTGACTCAGTGCTTGGTAGCGGTATCTCTGTTACCCCGAGTCCGATTTACGTTGATGAGGATAATGATGTTACTATTCTCGTAACGCAATTGGGAACCAACAGACCTGTGGAAGGCGCTTCAGTGAATGCTTCGGGTTGTGGTATTCAATATACCGGGCGTACTGATAAAGACGGCAGATGCTATGCCAACTGGAAACCAACCCAGACGGGAGACATAATAGTAAAAGCTACTATTGAAGGTATGCAACCGGGTGAAGCAACTATACCGGTTATTAAACGGGATATTAAACTTTTTCTGGAGGTCGATCCTTTACCTGTCATGACCAATAAATCACCCGTAACCGTGAAAGGTAGAACCCTTCCCAATATACCGGTATTGGCGAAAATGGATGGACATGAATGGAAAACCGATTCCGATGATCAGGGGGGCTTCTCCTTTATCATTACTCTTGCTGAGGGTAACAATCAAATTGTTGTCACGGTAACGAAAAATCTGGAAAATATAACCAAAACAATCGATATTAAACTTGATACCATTGGACCTACGATCCTGGTAGATACATTACCGAAACTGATTGATCAAAAAGAGGTACAGATCACAGGACGAATTGAACCCGGATCTATCTTAATGGTGAATGGAGTTCCCGCAACGATTGTTCATGACCTATTTACCGTAAAGGTTCCCCTGACATTGTATGCCAATACGCTTGTATTTGATGCAGCCGACACGTTAGGGAATCAAAATTCCCTTACCATGTCCGTATATAATTATCACCAACTCACGATTAAACTGACAATCGGACAGGTAGAAGCTACGATTGAAGGTAAAGCGACGATCTTGGAGTATCCTCCCTATATCAAAAACAGCCGGACTTTTGTGCCGGTCCGTTTCATCACGGAAGCCTTCGGCGCAACGATTGAGTGGGAAGCAAAATCCCAGACAATTCACATTTCGTTGGGTGATATGGCTATCCTGATGCAGATAGGTAATAACACGGTATTTGTAAACGGAAAATCCTATTTGTTGGATGCTGCTCCTGAAATTCAGAACAGCCGGACTTTTGTGCCTATCCGTTTCATCGCCGAAACATTTGAATCTGCTATTGATTGGGATAATATCACACAAACGATTGTCATCACGAAACTGAAATAAATTGGTAGCGTTTTCATGATTAAACTGGCTTGGTCAGCCTAACGATCAAGCCAGTTTTCTTATGATTGCATCCAACCACAAGCACCCATTTTCTGTTAATATCAACCTTGTATTTTGTAGTTTAAGCCATTGTTTATCCAATAACTCTTGCAGAAGGTTGTGTTTATTTTGATCAACGATATCTACCGGAATTCCCGTTTTTAGCTTCCTGAGGCCAAGCATGATTTTTTCAAACCGAATCGATTCCTGCGACAGTATTTCGGATTGATGTACCGGTTTTTCTGCTAGAAGCAATTTTTGTCGATAGGATTTCAGCTGTGGTTCATTCGTCCATCTTTTTTCAGGCAAATAACTGGAAGCATTCACACCAAGTCCAAGATAAGGATCTCTTTCCCAGTAATGGTTATTGTGTTGGCTTTCATACCCAGGCAGGGAGAAATTACTGATCTCATAATGCTGATACCCTAACTGATCAAAAAAGCGGATATAGTGTTTCCACCATTCCACCATTCTTTTTTCATCTGGAAATAAAGAAGGATTGGTTTTTTGTGTTTGAAATAAGATCGTTGAGGAGGAAAGGGAAAGAAAATACAAAGAGATATGTTGAGGACGATACGTTTCGATGAACTGACAATTTGTTTCTATTCCCTCCCGGGTCTCACCCGGAAGGCCGACGATAAAATCAAAATTGACTTGTTGTATTCGACTGTTTTTTACTAAAACAGCAGCTTCATTAGCTTGTTTTGCGGTATGAATTCTTCCAATGCAAGACAATACATGATCATCTGTTGATTGAATACCCAGACTGATTCGAGTACAGCCTGTTTTCTCAACCGAAGAGATAAATTGCCGGGTAACTGATTCAGGGTTTGCTTCTATGGTAAATTCACTTAAGCCGGGTAGTTCTTTGGCAACCCACTCAGCAAGTTTTTCCCAGTCTTCAGGAGGGAGCAGGGAAGGGGTGCCTCCACCGAAATAGATTGTATCAAAAATCTCGCGGTCCCAATCCTTTTGGTAAAGATGTTTTTCTTTTATTAATAACGATAAGTATCCTTTTCGTTGATCTAAATCTGTTGTGGAGACAAAATCACAATAATCGCATCTTTTTTTGCAGAACGGGAAATGCAGATACAATCCTGCTGACATTATTGGTGAAGATGATAGGCCTTGAGCGTATTATTTAACAGCATGGTAGTGGTTAACGAGCCGATTCCTCCCGGTACCGGTGTGATATAAGACGCAAGTGGGAAGACTGATTCGTATTCCACATCTCCCTTTATTTTACCATCCACATAATTAATACCCACATCACAGACTACAGCTCCGGGTTTAATAAAATTCTTGTTCACCATGGAAGCTCTTCCTGTCGCAACAACCAGAATATCTGCTTCCCTGGCAACAGAAGGCAGGTCAATGGTTTTTGAGTGGCATATAGTCACGGTGGCATGTCGGTCTAATAACAAAAGAGATACCGGTTTTCCAACAATATTCGACCGCCCTATCACCACTGCTTTCTTTCCTTGCAGGGAAATCTGGTAAAAGTCGAGAATTGATAAGACCGCCTGCGGAGTGTTGGGTGTGAAAATAGCATGACCGGAACATAAAAAACCTAAATTCAACGGATGGAGACAATCCACATCTTTACCCGGAGAGATTGTTCTAATAATTTCTTCGGTTGACAATTGCTTGGGTAAAGGCATCTGAATTAAGATACCATCGACAGAGGAGTCATTGTTTAAGTGTTCAATCGTCTGCAATAGGATTTCGTTGGTCGATTCCTCGGGAAGGTTGACCTGAACTGAAAGAATGCCAACTTCAAGGCAAGCTTTTTCCTTGTTACGAATATAGACTTTTGCGCTTTCATCATTACCGACTAAAATTGTGGCTAATTTTGGTTTTCTTACCAATAAAGCAGCAATTTCTTCTTTAATTTTGCTTCGAATAGAATTGGAAACCAACTTTCCATCCATCACTATTGCCATGCTTCTCTCCTTACAAATCTAAATATTTTCGTAGTCTAAACAGTTCGAAATTTTTGGATTGTTTCTGTTTATAGAGATTGGTTAGAGGCGAGTTCTTTAAAAAAGTACAGTACAAAGCCAAAGCGTTCGCTTTAAGAGCCTTGTTTTTTTCCCATGCCTGGGCTTGATGATTCATCAGTAAAGGTGCTTTCATACAGAATTGAAAAACAGATCCGTACCGTAAATTGACCATCCGGTAAAAATCAGAGCGTGAAGTGATGGATACCGGTTGGAGCCATTGGGATTTCGATATTCTCTTCAGTGTATTCACTAATAATTTTCTTAATAAAATATAGTCTAAAAAAGGTTGAAAATAAGCTCCTGCCTTGGAAAGAAAGTAATCACCGTACATTAAGGCTATTTTACTTTGTTTATGTTGGATAGGCAGAGAAAATGCAATATCGAAACAAAGATTGGAGCGTAATAAATACCGAACAAAAATCAGGAAAGGGGTGATTTGATTGTTCCGTACCGGGAAATGAAGCGTTTCCAGAAGAAATGAAGCGTGTAAATGTTGAAAATAAAACTTTTCAGCATCTAAATCCAGTGTGATAGGAATTGTTTCACGTGATTCAAAAAATAAAGACACATCCTTCTCCGTTTTGAGAAACGATGTGTCTTGAAAAGTGATCATAGCACTTCAGACAGTGGTATTAACGTTTACGGTATTGTCTGTCTTTTCTTGCTCCACGAAGTCCGGCTTTCACTCTTTCCTTGATACGGGAATCACGGGTAAGAAAACCTTTTTCACGTAACGCTGGCTTTAAACTAATATCCATATCGCTGAGTGCTTTTGCCACAGCATGGCAAATCGCTACAGCTTGTCCGGATAATCCGCCTCCGAATACCTGTACTGTCAGGTTAAACTGTTTTTCTTTGTTAACCGTACGCAAAGGTTCAATAATACGAAGTTGATGAAGTTTATTCGGAAAGTATTGCTCAACTTTTTTGTTGTTAATTAATACTGACCCATCTCCAGCTTTCATAGTAACTCTTGCCACACATGTTTTACGATAACCGGTTGACATAATTCCTGCCATTTTATCCCCCGCTATAATTCTATTTTAATTGGTTGCTGTGCTTCATGATTATGATCTGCACGATTAAATACTTTTAGCTTTTTAAAGCGTTTCCGTCCTAACGGCGTATGCTTAACCATTCCCCATACAGCTTTTCTGATCATATAAGTAGCATCTTTCTGTCTCATTCTAAAGAGGGGAGTCTTTTTTAAACCTCCCGGATACAAAGAGTGACGATAATAAATCTTATCATTTTCTTTGGTTCCGCTAACGATCACTTTTTCCGCATTCACCACAATAACAAAATCTCCCATATCTGCATTAGGAGTATACTCTGGCTTATTTTTTCCGATCAAGATTTTAGCAACTGCTTCTGCTAATCTTCCTAAAACTTGGTTGGATGCGTCAATAACATACCATTTCTTCTCAATTTCCCGTTCAGCAAAATAATGTGTATCCATAAGCATACCTCTCACTTCTTTAAATCAAGTATATGACTATATCAGTCAACCACAAAATGTCAAGCATTTCAAAAAGAAACCAAAACTTTTCGATTTGTTTATAATATATTATATGCCGGAAACATCTAATTGACAAAGTTGTTTCTGTGGGTATAAGTATTAATTCTTTGTTATATTTTGAGGAGGTATAATGAACATTGTCGAATATTTTATTGAAAAGAACACGGCTAATATTACACTTGAATTTACACCGGATGAAGTAAATCGGTATATTACCAATGCATATCTGGATGTGAACCTTCAAGCGACTTTACCAGGATTTAGAAAAGGAAAAGCTCCTTTAAATGTATTAAAAAACAGGTTTCCACTGTCAGAGATGCAGGAAGATATCTTGAAAGTTATGGCAAAAGACGCTGTCACTCTTTTTTTAAATGAAAAGAAGGAGGAACAGTTTATTGATTTTCCTTATATGAAATCTATTGAACCTCTTCAAGAAAATCAAACCTATCAGGTAAAGTTGTTTGCGGATATCTATCCAAAGGTTGTTCCGGCTGAAATAGGAGAAAAGGTATTTGAATTAATGATCCCAAAAACGGTGGCTGAGATTGTTCAGGATAAAATCAATGCTTTGTTGGAAACCCATGCCACTTATAACGATATGGCAAAACCGGATAAGCAGGGCTATGCAATTATAGAATATGCTTATTCAGATAATGAAAATGTTTCTGCCATCCCCTCCCCTAAAACCAAGATGATTTACTTAATGGAAGATAGCATACAGCCAGGATTAAACGAAAAAATCATGGAGATGGAAATTGGCTCCCATGCTTTCTTTCCTATCCCGAATAAAGAAGAGGAGCCCAAAAAATACATATATATTAAGGTGATCGGTTGGAAAAAGAAAGAACTACCACTTTTTAACCAGGAGTTCCTTGATGCCATACAAGCCGGAAAGCAAACTGATGAGTACATGTTCGAGATAAATCAAGCGGCTGAACAGGAATATGACGCTGCAAAGAAAGAAGCCACCATTGAATCCGTTCTTGATTATCTGGTTGTGAATTCCTCTTTTGAGGTTATTCCGGACAACTTGTACCAGAAGTATCTAGAAAAAGAACTGGGAAACTTAGAAGATGAAGTTAAAAGGCTGAAATTAACTTGGGAAAAATATTTGGAAATAACCAAACAGACTCAGGAAAGCCTTGAAAAAGAGATGGAAGCTAATCTGGTTAAACAGATAAAATTAGACCTGTTATTCAGATATTTTGCTATTACCCATCCCGAGCTTGCTCCTGAAGAAGAAAAGGTGATCAGCGAATCCAAATCTTTATTTGACCGCTTTAAACAAGAAGGTCAGGACGTTGATATGCAAAAGTTGCAGAATTACATGAAAGAAAACCTGAGAAAAGGGAATATTATGGATTGGCTGATAAAAGATGTTAAAACAACAATAAAATCAGCACAATAGAGAGAGGGGGCTGGTATGTCATTAGTTCCGTGGGTAATTGAACAGACAGCTTTCGGTGAAAGACAATATGATATCTATTCACGACTGCTCAAAGACAGGATTATTTTTATTGGCGGAGATATTATTGATGATGCATTAGCCAACAGTGTAGTAGCGCAGTTGCTTTTTTTATCTGCTGAGAATGAGAATAAAGAGATTTCTATGTACATTAACAGCCCGGGAGGTTCGGTATCAGCAGGATTAGCAATTTATGATACGATGCAGTACATTCGTGTTCCTATATCGACCATTTGCATTGGACAGGCTTCCAGCATGGGTGCTTTTTTACTCGCATCCGGTACAAGAGGCAAGCGTTTTGCTCTTCCGAATTCAAGAATTATGATTCATCAGCCATCCGGAGGCACACAAGGTCAGGCAACAGACCTGCAAATCCAGGTGAAGGAAATCATATTGATCAAAAACAAGCTGAATGAACTCTTGGCTTTTCATACAGGGCAATCTCTGGACACCATTCAGGCAGATCTGGAAAGAGATCGTTACATGAGTGCTGAAGAAGCTAAGACCTATGGGATCATTGACGAAGTTATACAAGGAGGAAAACAGTAACGCAATAGCGTTATTTATTATGACTACAAGATCAAAGAAAAAAGATACAGACTCAATCGTGGACTTTAAATCCGCTCCTTTAATTCCGATACGCAATGTGGTCATTTTTCCGAATATTGTTCAGCCTCTGACAGTGGGAAGAATGAAGTCCATTAATGCCATTGAGGCGGCTTTAAAAAAAGACCGCTTTATCGTTGTTTCCACCCAAAAGAGTGAATTTGTGGAAGACCCGAAACCGGAAGAATTATTCGATATTGGTGTTGGAGCGGAGATCATTCAGGTAATAAGACTGCCGGATGCTACCCTTCGTGTCATTATTGAAGGTTTTTCCAGAGTAAAAATCAAGGATTTTCATGCGGTCCGTGATTATTATGAAGTAGAGATTGAACCTATATCCTCCAACTATTCCAATACACACTTCATGCAGGCTCTAAAAAAAGAGCTGATCGATTCCTATGACCAGTACTACCAGATGAACAAAAGGTTGTCACCGGAAAACTATATTGACTTAATCAACATCAAGGATCTCGACAGAATTACGGATATGATTTCATCAGCCTTGATTATAAGCGTAGAGGAAAAACAAAAGATATTGGGCGAAATTGATCTCAAAAGCAGAATACGTCAATTAATCGAAATTCTGAAACGGGAAATCAGCATTTTAGATTTACAGAGCAAGATAGACAACGATGTAAAAAGTAAATTTGATAAAACTCAAAAAGAATATTTTTTACGTGAACAATTGAAAGCCATTCAAAAAGAACTTGGTGAAACCGAGAGTGAATACTCAGATGAAGTGAAAAAATACCGTGACAAGATGGAGAAACTTAATTTACCTGAAGAGGCTAAGAAAGCCGTTGAAGAAGAGTTGAACAGGTTGATGAAAATGCCTCCTATGATGGCAGAAGCGGGAGTTGTTCGTAATTATATCGAATGGGTATTGTCACTCCCATGGAACAGCGAATCAGAAGACCAATTGGTGCTTGCCAATGCAAAAGCATCTTTAGATGAGGACCATTATGGTTTGAAAGATGTAAAAGAAAGAATTCTTGAGTACTTAGCGGTTAAAAAACTGAGTCAACAGATTAAAGCACCTATATTATGTTTGGTGGGACCTCCCGGCGTTGGGAAAACTTCCCTGGGTAAATCAATTGCAAAGGCAATGAATAGAAAGTTTGTGCATATGTCTCTCGGAGGTATCCGAGATGAAGCAGAAATCCGGGGTCATCGCAGAACCTATATTGGTGCTTTACCCGGTAGAATAATTCAGGGAATGAAACAAGCTGGAACGAAAAATCCTGTTTTTTTATTGGATGAAATTGATAAAATCGGGACAGATTTCCGAGGTGATCCTTCTTCAGCTCTTCTGGAGGCCTTGGATCCCGAACAAAATGCTAATTTTTCTGATCATTTTTTAGAAGTTTGCTTTGATCTTTCAAAGGTTTTCTTCATAACCACTGCCAATGTAACACATACTATTCCCCCTGCTTTACGAGACAGGATGGAAATTATCAATTTATCCGGTTACACTGAACCTGAAAAGAAGCATATTGCAGAAGATTTTCTTATTCCAAAGCAACTTGCAGCCAATGGCTTGAATAAAAAGGATGTACTCATCAAAGAGGAGGCGCTTGATAAGATTATCTCTGAATATACGAGGGAAGCTGGTTTAAGAAGCCTTGAAAGACAAATTGCTAAAATTTTCAGGAAAATTGCTTTGCAAAAGGCTATGAACGAAGAAACCTTTAAAAAAATAACTGTCAAAGCTGACGATTTGATTGATTATCTGAGACTTCCTTCTTTTCGGCATGAAGAAAAAGGGAAAGTACTTGATTCAGGTATTGTTACAGGGTTGTCGGTTACCGAATTTGGCGGAGAGATTCTGTTCATTGAGTCCAATAAGATGGTGGGAAAAGGCAACTTAATTCTTACCGGTCAACTGGGCGATATAATGAAGGAAAGCGCTACTGCTGCCATGAGCTACATTCGCAGTCGGTCAGAATATTTTAATTTCCCCTTGAATTTTAATGAGTCGCTGGATATTCATATCCATGTTCCTGAAGGTGCCATACCAAAAGACGGACCTTCGGCCGGTGTCACGATTTTTACTTCTTTAATGTCCCTATTGAAACAAAAAAAAGTTTCCGGAAACATTGCTATGACAGGTGAAATAACAATTAAAGGTAGAATTCTTCCGATTGGTGGTTTAAAAGATAAATTGCTTGCCGCAAAAAGAGCCGGCATTACCACGATTTATATACCGAAAGAAAATGAAAAAGAATTATTTGATATTTCAAAAGATATAACTAAGGATCTGACGATAATTGCTGTAGAACATCTTGATGAGTTATATCATTATATCTTTGAATCATAGAATTCTCTTTTCTTTCATATTATCTATGATAGAATAAGGATTAAGATGGATAGCGTAGGTCAATTATTAAAAGAAAAAAGATTAGAAAAGGGGTTAGTGTTAGATGACGTCGCTGACGCCATGAAAATTCGTAAAAAGTATATTGAAGCGCTTGAAAATGGGAATTATTCAGAGATTCCTGATAAAGTGTACACAAAAAGTTTTTTAAAAATTTATGCTGACTTTCTTGGCTTAGACAGAGTCTATATATTAAAAAGATATATGGACGAAGTAATTCAGGAGGACATTATTATTGCTCCTCAATCATTGGACCAGAAAACCTTTGGAAACGTGAACATTGCAAAAGAAAAATCAAGATTTAACCTGCTCGTTGGACTGATCATCGGTTTATTAATTTTAGCACTGATTATTTGGGGTATATTTTCTCTGAACAAAACAGAGAACAATCCAGGGAATGTCTCGAATAATATAGAAGACCTAATGCTTACCATTCCGGAATCACCTGCCATTGCAGCACCGATTGAGAATAATGAAGTGCAAACCAATCATCAGTTCGATAAATTAGTGATTCATCTCAAAGCTTTTGATAAAGTATGGCTTGGTATCAACGCTGATAGTAAAGATTTGCCAAGTTTTACATTAAAAAAAGACGAAGAAAAAACGCTAGAGGCAAACAAAACGCTGAATCTCACTATTGGGAAACCGTATGCTCTGGCATTAACGATAAATGGTTTTGAGATATCATCCAAGATCCGCAACAGAAAAAATGTTGTGGAAATAAAAGCAATGCTCTCTCCAAATGAATTGGTTCAAATTGTTATAAACGAAAATGGAATACAAAGCGAACCAATCATCCTCAAAGAATAATTTACGAACCAATAAATTAACAGCTAGTCTGATTAACCTGGGGTGTCCTAAAAACCAGGTTTTAGCTGAAAAAATTATTTATTGGTTAGAACAGAATGATTTCTCTTATGTATCGTTTTCAGAATTGATGCCGTACAATTTTGTTATAGTGAATACATGCGGTTATTTAAAGACTGCCAGAATGGAAACAGACTTATTATTGGAAAAATTGCAGACTTACCATCAGCGGAATCCTCAAGCAAACATTATCTTTCTTGGGTGCGACGTTACTTTAAGAGCAGATTCTCTGGAAGCTAAATATCCTGAGTTTACTTTTCTGCGTGAAAAAGACTCTCTCGCCGCCTTGAACCACTATTTTAAACTTACTCACAAGACTAATGGGATTTATCAAACTATTTCGGATGAACAATATGCCTATATTCAGATTGCTGAAGGATGTGATCATCAGTGTTCCTATTGTCTGATTCCAACGATCAAAGGGAAATATTCCAGCTTTCCATTAGAAGGGATTCTTCAGCAAGTAAACAATATCATACAGCGTTTTTCTATCAAAGAAGTCATTTTAATCGCACAAGATACTTCCTCTTACGGAAAGGATTTACAGGGTCATCAATCGCTGATTGATGTAGCAAAAAATCTTTCTGAACTGAAAGATCTCAAATGGATACGCTGTTTATATCTTTATCCAACCTCTCGTCCGGATTTTTTTCGGGAGTTATTATCCGTTCCAAAGGTGGTACCATATCTTGATCTGCCCCTCCAGCATGTATCCAAAAAAATTCTTCATGCAATGAACAGACCTGTTTTGACTGATCACTTCATTGAAAAGATTATGGCATTAAAAAAGGATTTTCCATCCTTAGCTGTACGAACAACCTTTATCGTTGGATTTCCTGGAGAAACGGAAGAAGAATTCCAGAATTTACTGAAATCGTTGGAAACATACCAGTTTGATCGAGCTGGATTTTTTGCCTATAGCGCTGAACCACATACAAAAGCCCAACAATTGGAGAGCAGTATCTCAGAAGAGGTAAAAGAGAACAGGCTTAAAATGGCGTATGAAACACAGCGAATGATCTCTGAGAAAATCAATCAAAAATGGATTCATCAAACCTTACCAGTCCTGATTGAAAAATATGATCCGATTCGAAAAGGTTTCACCGGAAGAACCACCCGTGAGGCTCCGGAAATTGATAACAGTGTATTCATCCCCACCACTTTAGCCAATCCAAGAAAACTTTGTGGTCAACTGGTGCCAATGCTGATTGAAGAAGCTGATGCTTACAGGATAAAAGGAAGATTGCTTTCACTATGAACATGAACACGCTCAACCCGGTGAAAGCCCTGGCCTCTCTCTTACAGTTTTGTCAGGATAACCATTTATCCCTCAGTGTCGCTGAATCAGTCACTGGTGGCAGGGTTTCCTCAGCATTAACTGCTCTACCTGGTAGTTCAATGATATTTAAAGAGGGTATAGTTTGCTATAGTCCTGAAAGTAAAAAATCTCGTTTGCATATCAAAAATGAAACAATTCAGGAATTTGGTTTGGTTTCTTCAGAAATCACTCTTATAATGGCTCAGGAGGTTAGAAAAACTCTGAAAGTTGATATTGGTATAGCGACAACTGGGAATGCCGGACCAGAGGCAAATGATAGTTTTGCTAAGGTTGGTCAGGTTTTTATCGCGTTCTCATCCAAAAATAAGGATGTTGTCATACCAAAGTTTTATCAGGGAACAAGGAATTTGGTACAGAGAAAGATTACACAGGATGTGATTCGTTATTTGTTTTATTTTCTTTTGGAGTTGAAATAATGAGATTGTTTATTGGTATACCGTTGGAAGACGATCGACAGAAGTTGATTTATCAAAAACTGAATCCGATGTGTCATTCATTCGAATTTCGGTTGGTGAAACCGGAAAATTATCATATTACTATTCAGTTTTTAGGCGAAACCTCCATTCAGGCTAGCATTCTGGGTGACGCTCTTAAGACGGCAACCGATGCCATACCCCCATTCACCTTTACAACAGATAAAATTGTCGGTTTTCCAGGTATACAGAAAGCTACCTCGATCGGATTATCCGTTCTGCCAAAAGATCCTTTCATTATTATTTGCACTCAAGTACAGAAGGTGTTACATAATTTCGGATTTACTCCCGGAAAATCAATGATTCCTCATATTACAGTTGCCAGAATGAAACATCCGGTAAATATTGCTCAAGTACAGAATGATTTTAAATTAGATTCCATCAGTCAGATAGTGTCTGAAATAGTAATTTATCAATCTATATTGCAATCTGCAGGACCCATTTATCATCAACTGATTAGGTTGAATTTGAAAGGAGAATTGAATGGATGAACGTGAAAAAGCTTTAGAATCTGCGATGTTACAAGTAACCAGGGCATTCGGAAAGGGATCTGTCATGAAATTGGGCGATACAACCGCCAAGATTCAGGAAGAATGTATTCCAACAGGAATATTTTCTCTTGATATCGCGTTAGGAATCGGCGGAATACCCAGAGGACGTGTTGTTGAGATTTACGGATCAGAAGGTTCCGGTAAAAGTACTATTGCCTTGCAGATTATTTCACAAGTTCAAAAACAAGGAGGAAAGGCGGTTTATATCGATGCTGAACACGCTTTAGACCCTACCTATGCGAGAGCATTGGGAATTGATCTGGATGAATTAGTTATATCGCAACCCGATTATGGTGAACAAGCATTGGAAATTGCAGAAATCTTAGTCAGAAGCGGTGCTGTGGATTTAATTGTCATTGATTCCGTCGCTGCTTTAGTACCAAAGGCTGAACTAGACGGTAATATGGGTGATATGCAGATGGGATTGCAAGCCAGATTGATGTCTCAGGCATTGAGGAAATTAACGGCTGTGTTGAATAAATCCGGTTGCTCCTGTATTTTTATCAATCAGTTACGTGAAAAAATCGGGATTGTATTCGGTAATCCTGAAACAACTACCGGAGGACGAGCTTTAAAGTTCTACTCTTCCATCCGACTTGAAATCAAGCGTGGCGAGTTATTAAAAGAGGGTGATGTGGCCGTTGGTCAGGAAATTAAAATCAAGGTAGTCAAAAATAAAGTAGCACCACCTTATAAAACTTGTGTTTTTGATTTAATATATGGCAAAGGAATTTCTCATGTTAGTACCGTTGTTGATTTAGCCGTACAGGAAGATATTATAAAAAAGAATGGCTCTTGGTACTCATATGAGGACAACAAAATTGGTCAGGGATTGGATAATGCCAAGAAGTTTTTAACTGATTCGCCGGAAACATTGAAAGAGATTGAACAAAAAATTCGAGATAAAAAACATTTAAATGGAGGGCCATCAAATGAAAAGAAGACTGAAAACAGCTCTGGAAATAGCTAAGGTATGGCTTAGCTACAAACCGTATTTTACTCAGGAGCTCGAAACGAAATTGAAACTGCATGGGTATTTACCTTCGGAAATTCAACCCGCGATTAAAATATTAACCGAAGAACTTATCCTGAATGATGAAGCTCATTTTAAGAATTCTATTGAATACATGCAGCTTTCGTTAAAGTGGGGTCCAAAAAAGATTATTGACAAATTGTTGTATAAAGGCTTTTCTCTTGATGAAGCGCAGGAAAAAGTAAAACAGTACTATCAAGTAGAAGCTGAGGGAGACATCCTGAAAGCGGCGATTGAAAAAGTGAAAAATCGTTATCCCAACGATGAAAAGACAAAAAGAAAAATTGATGTTTATCTGTATAACAGAGGATTTGAAAACTCAAAAAGAAAATAGTCCTATGGAGGTAGATTGTGAATGGAATCACAGTATTGTTATATATTGTATTTGCCATAATCATCGGCATTGCAATTGGATATATTTTTCGCCTAAAGATAGCAGAAGGTAAGAAAAAGAATGCAGAATTAGAAGCAAAAAGAATTTTAAAAGAAGTAGAGGAAAAAGCGGAACAAAAGAAAAAAGAGATATTGATTCAAGCAAAAGATGAATCATACAAGATCAAGAAAGAGAATGAAAGAGATTTATTCGAAAAAAATAAACTAGCACAAAAAAGGGAAAATCGGTTAATTCAACGAGAACAAGAACTTGATAACAAAACTGAAAACCTGGAAAAAAAGATGAAAGCAGTTACCCAGAAAGAATATGAATCGACAAAACTGAAAGAAGAACTTCAAAAGCAAGTAGAGCAAGGTTACCAGGAATTACAGCGCGTAGCGAATCTTTCTCAGGAGCAAGCCAAAGAAATACTTCTAAAGAAGGTCGAATCCTTAATACAATATGATATGGCAACCAAAATCAAAACAATCGAAGATCAATACCGTGCTGAATCAGAAAAAAAGGGAAGAGAGATTATAGCAACCGCCATACAACGCGTTGCTTCCAATCAAACGACTGAATCCACCATCTCTGTTGTGCCGTTACCAAATGACGATATTAAAGGAAAAATTATTGGAAGAGAAGGTCGCAATATTCGTATTTTTGAAAGCTTGACAGGAGTGGATTTGTTAATCGATGACACTCCCGAAGTTGTTACCTTGTCTTCTTATGATCCTGTCAAACGTGAAATCGGTAAGATTGCATTAGAAAAACTGGTTTTGGATGGTAGAATACATCCTGCTCGAATAGAAGAGCTCGTTCAGGTAGCTACTGAAGAAGTAGAAAAAGCGATCATTCAGGAAGGTGAAGCGACTATTCTGGAGTTGGGCATACGAAATATGCATCCTGAACTGGTAAAGCTAATTGGTAAATTAAAATATCGATCCAGTTATTCGCAAAATGTACTGGCTCATTCGATTGAAGTAGCCTATATCTCCTCTACCATGGCAGCAGAGCTTGGAGATGATATTGAAAAAGCAAAAAGAGCAGGATTGCTTCATGATATAGGAAAAGCTATTGACAAGGAAATTGAAGGTTCTCATGCAAAGCTAGGCGCTGATATTCTTCGAAAATACGGAGAGTGCATTGAAGTAGTGAATTCAGCTGAATCACATCATGGCGATGTTCCCTATAATTCTGTCGTATCTTGTCTGGTTCAGGCAGCAGATGCAGTTTCTGCTTCCAGACCAGGTGCCCGAAGAGAAGATATGGATGCGTATGTAAAACGTATTCAAACTCTGGAAAAAATATGCAACGATTTCACCGGAGTAGAAAAAGCGTATGCAGTTCAAGCCGGGAGAGAGATTCGAATCGTCGTTAAGCCAGGTGAAATTGACGATGTTATGTTATCTAAACTCTCCTACGATATCGTCAAAAGAATTGAAGGAGAACTAGAATATCCCGGTCAGATTAAAGTCATGGTTATCAGAGAAACACGAGCTGTAGCTTATGCCAAATAACCTGTTTCGAGTTTGTTTTATCGGAGATATTGTAGGGAAAATAGGCAGAAAAGCAGTTCAACAATTTCTTGAAGAGCACGATGGCGAGTATGATCTTGTGATTGCAAATGGAGAAAATGCTTCCGGAGGGAAAGGTATTACACCCAGACACCTTGAAGATTTACTTTCATTTGGAGTCGATGTCCTCACTTCAGGAAATCATATTTGGCACCAGAAAGATCTTTTGGCTTATATGGACACGTATCCTATTGTCAGACCGGCGAATTATCCTCCTAACACACCGGGGAAAGGATCTATCATATGGACATCAAAGGATGGTCTAAAAATAGGGATTATCAACCTTATCGGCCGGGTGTTTATGGATCCAATGGATTGTCCTTTCAGAGTTGCTGATGAAGAAATCAAAAAACTAAAACAAGAAACTGATTTTCTATTAATTGATTTTCATGCAGAAACTACATCAGAAAAGATTGCATTAGGGTATTACCTGGATGGTAGGGTTACGGCTATTATAGGTACGCACACTCATGTGCAAACGAACGATATCCGGTTGTTTCCGAACGGAACCATGTTTGTTACGGATGCCGGTATGACCGGTTCTAAAGATTCTGTCATCGGTGTGGATTATCACATCATTGTTGAAAAGTATTTAACTGCACTTCCTCAATATTTTGAGTTACCAAAAGAAGGAGAAGCGAGGTTGGATTACATTAGTTTTACACTGGACAGACAGACAAAACAGGTCAGCGAGTATAAAGCCGATCACGCTTATTTCCTTTAGACATGCTATTTTTTCTCTATACGATCGGTTGCCAGATGAATGAGTATGATACGGACGTATATCGGCATTTCCTTTATCAATATGGATTTCAATCCACAGAAGACCCTTATATGGCAGATTTTATTATGGTGAATACCTGTGCGGTACGTGATAAATCCATTAAAAAAGCAGTGAGTTTTTTAGGGATTGCAGCCAAAATAAAGAAAGAAAAACCATCTCTGATAGTTGCCTTGACGGGTTGTGCTTCCACGCTGATCCTGGAAGAACTAAAGAACAGTTCCTATATTGATTTTGTATGGGGAGCCCTGAATCAAACAGAAATCCCGAACAAATTCTCTGCTTTATTGGCAAAAAAAGGATTTCAGAAAACGGACAAAGTACAGACACAACATTCAGTCCATTTTACGAAGGAATTACCGATCATTTTCGGATGCGATTCTTTCTGTACTTATTGTATTGTGCCTTATCTGCGGGGTCATGAAAAAAGCCTTCCCAAAGATTATCTCCTTTCTGAACTTGATAAAGCAGCGTTAGCCGGCTATAAGGAAGTTCTGTTACTGGGACAAAATGTGAATCATTACGGAAGTGATCTGGATCCTTCTCTGACCTTTGCTGGTTTATTGCAAATCATGGCTGGAACGTATCCTGCCATTCGGTTTGATTTTCTAACCTCACATCCAAAAGATTTTGACATACAGATTCTTCGGGTGATGCAAAACAACCCGAATATCTACCGGCATTTTCATTTGCCTGCCCAGCATGGTGATAACGAAATATTACAAAAAATGAACAGAGGATATACGAAGGAAGAATACTTTGAATTAATCACGACCATTCGAAGTTTTTTTCCGATGGCGACTTTATCCACCGATTTAATCGTGGGATTTCCCGGTGAAACCGATACAGCATTTGGACACACCCTCGATTTGATCGAAACCGTCCAATTTGATATGATTTTTGCCGCTCAGTATTCCAAAAGACCGGGAACACCGGCTGAAGCATTTCCTGACCAGATCCCTGAAACAACCAAACGGGAAAGGATCAACACTTTATTAGAAGCCCAGAAGCGAATATCCAAAATCAATAACCGGCGATGGATAGGAAGACGATGCAAACTAATCATTACAGGGAAAGATCAGGAGCATCATTTTTTCGGAAAAACGGAAGAAGAAAAAACCGTCAGTATTGTTTCTGACTCTCTTGTAATAGGATCGGAAGTCAGCGCACTGATTACAAAAATCGATAATGGCTCGTTGATAGCTGAAGCCTGGAGTTTATAAAGGATGAACGGCACTGTTCAGTCTATTGAAGCTGAGATTCAACCATATACTCAAAAAATAGAATCAGTCTATTCCTATAATTTTAGGAAAGTACTCAGCTCTTTTCAGTTAGTACAGGTTGCTACACATCATATGGCGCCTTCATTTGGTTATGGTCTTTCCGATATCGGAATTGAGACATTGGAATCTCTGGTTGCTCGTATTTTTCATGCTGAAGCAGCCTTAGTAAGACCACAATTTATTTCCGGTACCCAAGTCCTGTTTTTAATCCTGAACTCCCTCTTAAAGAAAGGAGATTTTTTATTGTCTGTGGTAGGCACTCCTTATGAAACTTTGCAGGGATGTATAGGCTTACACAGTCAATATCCCGGGAATCTGATCAGCCAGGGGATTCGGTATGCGGAAACAGACCTGACGGCAGACATCACATCTGGAACTGGTTCTTTAATTGAAGAAGCCGATGTCATCTGGATTCAGAAGTCATGTGGTTATAGCACCAGAAGGAGTCTTTCCAATCTCCGGATTCTGGAACTTGTAAAGTTGATCCGGCGCAGGAATAAAAACGCTATCATAGCTGTCGATAATTGTTACGGAGAGTTTGTAGAACCTATAGAACCAGTTGAAGCAGGTGCAGACATCTGTGCTGGTTCATTCCTGAAAAATCCGGGCGGAGGCATTACCAGAACCGGGGCATATATTACAGGAAAAAAGACCTTTCTGGACAAATGTGCTTCTTATTACATTGCTCCGGGTATGGGTTTTGAAACAACCCCTAATATTGGCTTGCTTTCAACCTTGTTTCAAGGATTGTTTCATGCCCCTCATACAGTTAGAGAGTCCTTATTGGGAAATCTTTTTATGTCCCGTTTTCTGAGTGAGTATGGCATCCGATCTTTTCCGAAATGGGACGACCCTCATTATGACATTGTGTTGAGAATAGAATTTCAAACAGGTCAACAATTGTTGCGTTTTGCAGAATTGCTTCAACAATGTTCCCCTATCGATTCGTTTGCAAAACCAACCCCTTTTCACCAGGATGGGTACTCTTCCCCGATAATAATGGCCGGAGGTACTTTTACACCCGGATCGTCCATTGAGTTTTCTGCTGATGGTTTTGTAAAGTATCCCTACCGTTTATATTATCAACCCGGAATGTACTATGAACAAACAAAAATTTTTGCAGAAGTCTTAGAAACGAAGTTATTTAACCAAGAATGATCTGTTCTTTTCCACCGGTTGCGAATAAAGATTCCTCCGTCTTGATTCTTGGATCTATTCCAGGTGTTACCTCTCTAAAGGAAAATCAATATTATGCACATCCATACAACCAATTCTGGAAAATCATCTACGCTTTGTTTAATGTACCGTTAGAGCCCACTTATGAAAAAAAAATGATTTTTTTACTCAATCACAACATTGCATTATGGGATGTGATTCAAAAATGTGATAGGTTGGGAAGTCTGGACAGTAAGATTCAGTCGCCTATTCCAAACAATTTTAATTCTTTCTTTGCAAGCCATCCAAAAATTTCAGTTATTTTCTTCAACGGGTCGAAAGCGAAAGAAACCTATACAGCCTTTGTGGGATTTAATTTCAAGCAAATACTGTCCTCTTTCCTATTGCCCTCCACCAGTCCTACAAGGACAATGCCTTTCAATGAAAAGCTCGTGTATTGGAAAGAGATATTGCATTGGATATGATCTAAGTTTCAACTATTTTTTTGCTTCTCGACTCCTTCACTAAAGTCATCATCAATATAAAACCAATCAGGCTCAATCCTCCCGCTAACCAGAACAAGGGATAAAAACCGATACTGTCAGCAATTTTTCCACCAATTAAAGGCGCAATGAAAGCAGAGATAGCGGTTAAGCCGTTGGTTAGGGAAATATAAGTAGGATACTTTCCTTCGGGAGCCCAAATATTGACAATCGCTAAGCCTGAAGAACCTTGTGAACTATAATACATGCCCATGCAAGCATAAACAAAATATAATGAAACAATGGTTGGAAAAAGGATAGCGATGAAAGAAGAAAGGGTTAAAGCAAAAGCGCCAAGACAAATAACCAGTTTATGGCTGAACTTATCACCGATATAACCCCAGAGAAAAAAGAAGAAAGATTGTGAAGCTAATAAACAAATGGTAAAAATACCTGCATATTGATCGGGCATGTTCAGCCTGCGGATCCCGTAAACGGTAAAAAAAGTGGTTGCCATAGACCCAAGGCACAGAAAATTTCTCATGAGGATATAAAAAAAGAAGTTGCGGTCTTGGCGTAATACTTCCGGTAAGCTTGAAAAATATTGCCATGGAGAACGTTTTTCATGAACCGAAGCAACAGGAGGCTCTCTGCCAAGCAAGGTACACAACCAAGATAAAGTGACTGCAATCGAGGCGTAAAAAAAAATCCACTTAAAATTCTCGGGAAATGGTTTGGTTTTCAGTATGTAGGTAACCATTAGGGAAGCGCCAATACCCATTAAACCACCAATTCCAGAACCCATCGAAAAATAAGAGCCAAGCTTTACTGGTGGAATGACTTTAATAATATAGGCTAACCAAGCTGGTGTAATCGCTCCTGACACAAAAGTAATCATAATCAGGCAAAATAAAACGATACAAATCGAAATCTGAGAAGGTAAAATGTCCACATAAAGTGTGCTTATGGTTAATATATAAAAAGGAATTCTCTCCATGGGTGTGATTTTTTTAACAAATGCAAGTTTATTCGAAAGGGATTCAATATAATTAGCGGTGAATAAACCGGGTATCTGATATCCAAGAAAAGCTATCGCCGGGATTAATCCTATCTGAAAGTTTGTGCCCCCTAATTTATCAATATACAAAGGGAGTAGAGTAATGATGGAAGCAAAACTCATCGCTAAAGTGTAGAAAGCAGCATTTGAAGAATTGATAAAAAAATTCCACCGGGCGTTCTTTTGGATGAAGTAGATAGAATCTGAAACCAAGTCATTATCCTTTCAAGGGAAAGGATGGGCATAGATCCTTTAAGTGGCAAATCGTGCAGGAGGGATTTTTAGCAGTGCATTGAGCTCGTCCGTGGTGAATCAGCAGTAGTGAGATCGCAATCCAGTCTTTTTTTGGAATACATTTCATCAGGTCTTGCTCTGCCTTGTCTCTGTCCATTGTCCGAATCAATCCTAATCGATTCGATAAGCGTAGCACGTGTGTGTCCACGACAATTCCAACAGATTGATGAAATGCGATATTCAGGACGACATTAGCAGTTTTACGCGCTACTCCTGGTAAGGATACAAGCGCATCCATAGTATCCGGTACTTTACCGTGAAATTGTTCCAGAATTCTGGCGGCAGTTTCTTTAAGGTGTTTTGCTTTTGTTCGAAAATAATTGATCGATGATATCGATTGTTCGATAGATTCAAGAGGTGCTTCAGCAAAAGCTTTCACATCGGGATATTTCAAAAAAAGATCTTTTGTGACAAAATTCACTCTCTCATCTCTCGATTGAGCAGATAAAATGGTAGCTACTAATAATTCCCATGGATTAGAAAAGGTAAGGGACATGGCAGGTTGGTAGTGTTGGCAAAGTCTGTCAATAATCTGATGAACTTTTTCACTATTTTCCATCATGATCCCCTTTCGATAAACTACCAGTATTATATTGAGAATCAAGTTTTAACAAAAAAACTTCAAATTTTATAGTTGCAAGTAAAAAGAATATTAATAAAATTACTACAATTTTTTATTGAGTTTATAAAAAAAGAAAGAGGTAAAAATGGAAAAATTTTTTACTTGTCCCATATGTTCCAATACTCTTTTGAAAATCGTGAGAGTGGAAGACGGTAAAGATGTTGAACATTATTACTGCAATATTTGTAGCCTTACTTATAGTTTGTCCGACTTAAAAGCAAAAGAAAAAAAGCAAAAGAAACATGATGAAGATAAGGTTAAACAAGAGAAATAAGATAATCGCTTGAAATTTACTCATGATTATTACATAATATATAAGTTAATTGAGTCATTCTTCCCGCACATTGCGGATAATGATAAAGAATATGGTTAGGAGGAATTTAAGATGATTACTACTTATCGTCCACATGTTCGAAGGCGTTTTAGAGTACACGGATTTTTGCACAGAATGCGCACGCATGGGGGTAGAAACGTTATCAGAAGACGACGCCAGGCAGGTAGACAACAGCTGACAGTCAGATGAGCAAACTTTGGAAGCGATTAACTTCCGAAGAATTCCAACAAATTTTTGATAAAGGTTGTTTTGTCTCCGGTAAGTCAATGGTTTTATGTATCAGCGATAACCAAAACGTTCCTTCGGTTGGATTCACCCTGAAAAAGTCCAAGCGTACTATTGTGGCAAGAAATTATCTCAAAAGAAAACTAAAGGAAGCTTTTTTGATGGTTCAGTTTTTTTTGCCTGTCCAGTGGCATATTGTCCTGATCGGAAACGATTCAATTCTCTCTATGTCAATAGAACAGATTAGCGAAGAAATAGTCTTTTTATCCGATATTTACAAGAGGAAGTTCCTTGAACATACTATCCAAACTGCTAATCATTAGCATAACCTTCTATCAAAAAGCTTTATCTCCTCTCAAGGGTGGAAATTCCTGCCGTTTTTATCCAACTTGTTCGCATTATGCCATTGAAGCAATAAATTGCTATGGACCCTTTCTGGGTTTATGGCTATTTATAAAAAGAATTATTAGGTGTCATCCATGGAATCCAGGAGGATTTGATCCTGTTCCAACAATAGAAAGGACTAGAAAATGAAGTGGAGCTTAAAAATTTGGTTGATTATGATCGTTTGTCTCGTAATAAGTTCGTTGGTTACAGTGCTCCCGGCAGTGGCAGAAGAGACTACATCGACTATTACAACCGTTCAGGTTCCCCTGACAACCACTGCAGTTTCACAACCTCTAAAGATTACGATTACCGCAAAGGGAAAAGAAAAAGAAATTTTGGTTATACAAGTAAAAGTGAAGAATGAAGGTGCTTTTATACAGGATGTACGCTTTCATGTAGAGGGCGAGAATGGAATTGATGTCGCTCCTTTTCTGAGGCTCGAAGAGGAAACTTCCATAGCTACTCCTGCCGATGTGTATTTTGCTAGAACAAAAAAAGATTCTACTTTTATAGCTGGTAAAGAGAAAAGTGCCATGTATTACCTGGAAGTACCCTCCGAATTGGATAAAACCGATTATTCTCTGAAACTGGTTCTTCAATTTCAAAATAACACGGGCGTACAGGAGACGGTAGAGAAGATTTTCCCGGTGACTATCGGAAAGCCTTTCTTTTTGATCACTGCGTTACGCTATGTCATTGATATCCTCGCTAAAAATTTCTACGGATATGGTATCGCTATCATCTTGTTTGCTCTGCTGATCAAACTTGTTCTATGGCCTTTAAACACTATTACCATGAAATCCCAGCACCAAATGATGTCTATCCAGCCAAAAGTCAATGAAATCAACCAGTTGTATAAAACTGATCCCCAGAAAAAGCAAGAAGAGATCATGAAGTTGTACAGGGAGGAGAAAATCAATCCAGCCAGCGGTTGTCTTCCCATGTTACCACAGCTTGTTATTCTAATGGGACTTTACCAGGCTTTACAATCTTACACCCCTTTATATAGAGATTCCTTTTTATGGCTAAAGAGTTTGGGAAGTCCGGACCCGTATTTTATTTTTCCGATTTTAGCCGGCGTAACTACTTTATTGCAGAGTATTTCCTCAGGTCAATCGAAGGATCCCCAATCAAAAATGATAGTCTATTTCATGCCGATTTTCTTTTTCTACATTATGATGAGATTTCCAGCCGGTTTATCTTTATTCTGGACAGCCTATGGCTTATTCTCATGGGCACAGCAACACTTTTTTAACTTGACCAAAAAGAATCTGGAAAAGCCAGGAGTCATTACAATGCCGGAACCGAAAAAAGGGAAATAAAATAGAGCATAAGGAGAAAAAATGGTATCCGAAAAAAGCAATCAAAATCAATTTAAGGATGAGTTGAATTCTTTTCTAACATTTATGTTTCATGAATTAGGAGAAGATCCGGATATATCGATTTTGAATGATGCATCAGGATTATTGGTGGAAATTAACCTTGATAATCCCGCTCCTTATATCGGTAAGCAGGGTGAAGCTCTTTCTGCCATACAACACATCGTGAAAGCGGTTATGTTCCGAAAATTTCCTAATACCCCACAATTTATGATTGATATCGGTGAGTATAAGAAGAAACAGATCACTATCTTAAAGAATATTGCGATCAATGAATCCATCAAAGTCAGAAGAACCGGGAAACCTGTTGAGTTAGCTCCCATGAGCCCGTTTGCAAGAAGAATCATTCATCTGACTTTGAAAGAGCATCCGCAGGTGACAACACACTCTATTGGTGAGGGAGAACAACGCCGGATCGTCATTGACCTAAAAAAATAGTGTGATGGACCGATCTCTTTTCACAATTGCAGCGCCTATTACCCCTAAAGGTATTGGGGCTGTCGCAGGAATCAGGATTTCCGGATTTGATGCCTTGGAAATCATACTCAGTACTATTTCTTTACCAAAAGAAAAACTGCAACCGGGAAAACTAATTTTTACTTCCTTTCTTCAGGAAGGAGTGCCGATTGACGAAATCACGGTTTGCTACCGAAAAGCTCCGCACAGTTTTACCGGGGAGGATACTGTAGAAATATTTTGTCATGGTGGATGGATGATGGTGAATATCCTCATGGACCAACTACTAGAAAAAGGAGCCCTGTATGCCCAACCCGGAGAATTTTCCAAACGGGCTATGGAGAATGGTAAGCTTGATTTAATCAAGCTGGAAGGCATTCAACAGATCGTTCAGGCAAGAACGAAGCAGGAAGCTTTATTGGCCGGGAATAATCTTTTTGGAAACTTCCAAATCCAGATTCAAACGATTTCTGAAAGGATCCTGGAAGTGAAGAGTTTTATAGAAGCTCAAATCAGTTTTCCTATGGATATGGAGAACGAGACTTTTCCGCTTCTGGAAAAACTTATTCATATTCAAGAGAACTTACGCTGTTTACTTCAACAAGCTTCTCAGTCCGATCAATTCAGAAAGGGATATCAAACGCTCATCATTGGAAAACCCAATGTGGGGAAATCTTCTTTATTCAACGCTTTGCTTGGATGGGACAGAATGCTGGTCTCGCCATATCCCTCCACTACACATGATTATGTGATGGAATTAATCGATTTGCATGGCTTTCCGGTTTATTTAGTGGATAGCGCCGGATATATAGAAAATGGCAAAGAAATAGATGCCCTTTTTAATGAAACCCTGCCGGGAAAAGTCCAACAATCCTTTCTTTCGCTATTTGTTTTGGATGCTTTTTCTTACCAAAGCAAAGATCTGGAACTAATCCGGCAATATCCTAACGCACGTAAAATTATTGTAATCAATAAGGTAGACCTTACGAAAGAAATCCCAATCAAAGCTATCTCGAAAGACTTTCCTGAAATTCCTATTCTGGTGGTTTCGACTGTCACAAAAGAAGGGCTTTATGACTTGATGGAAGAAGTGTATAATCAAATCAAGTTAGTGAATCCAGAAAAAATGGATTATTACTTAAATGAAAGACATCACTTTGCTTTAAAAAAATGTTATGAAAACTTTGAAAAGGTGATAAAGAATATTCGGGAGGGTTACTATCAGGATATGATAGCATCTGATATAGAGATGGCTAGTCAATGGCTCGAGGAATTGCTGGGGTATCGTATGCAAGACGCTGCTTATCAAAAGATTTTTGATACATTTTGCATCGGAAAGTAGGAAATAATGGAATTAGATGAGTTTATTCAACAAGCGAGAAAGAATGAACAAGCCGGTCTTTTGGAAGAGGCTATTCTTTCTTATGAAAAAGCCCTGACTTTAGATCCAAAAAATAAAGAAGCCATATTAGGAATTTCTAGAATGTTTTTACTCATCGGAAACAGCTTCCGATCATTGGAAATACTGATGCAGCAAAATGTTGATACGAATGATGTGGATTTTCTCCTGCAAAAAGCGAATACTTATATGACGTTAAACCAATTCCAGGATGCTGAGAAAGAGTTAAAAAAGGCATTAAAATTAAAAGCCAGCGCACCTGTTTTAAATAATTTAGGAGTTGTATTGATCAGACTTGGTAAATCAGAAGAAGCATTGCATTATTTTTCAGAATCTCTCAAACTCGACGAAAAAAATGCGAATACCTGGTTTAATTTATCTACCTACTATGAAACACAACGGAATATGGAAAAAGCAACTGACACCATTCGGCAAGGATTACAAAAAGTCACTGTTCCTGAATTGATGGAGAGATTAATTCAACTTCTTTCAAAACAGGGAAAGCACAATGAAGCGATATTGAAAGCAGAAGAAGCTCTCATCCAGTATCCTGAAAACAACATGATTAACATGGCTTATTTAAGAGCTCTGTTTCATGCTTCTGAATGGGTTTTGTTTTTAAATGCTGCCAAAGAATTTAAAGAGAAAAAAATCTTAGAAGCGATGTTGGACAAAGAGATCAGCGAGTTGGAAGAGAAAGCGCATTTTCAACTGAAAGAATTTCCTGCATCTCTTGAGATGTTGGATAAATTAATCGCTCAAAATCCAAACCAACCGGGTTATATTATCAGAAAAGCGTATATTTTAGCGGTAACCAGAAACTTTTCCTCAGCGTTGTCCCTGCTGAAACAATTATTATCTAATCCAAACCTTCCACAAGGTTTTCGCTCTGAAGCCTTTTTATTAATGAAGAATATTGAAATTGAGAATTGGAAATCCCTGATCTCCGTCTTATATCTTGAACCCTCTTATGCAGAAACACTTTCCCTGAACCCAGAAAATGTATTGGAAAGCAGGAAGATACTACTGCCTGATGAAGGAATAAGCTTTTTAAAGCAGTTATTTAAAAAGAAAAGTAATCCTTTTAATGGGATCGATTTCTCTGAAGGAACGATTAATTAGGAGGAAAAAATGGACATTCAGTGCCAGCTTATGCTACATCCTCTCGCCTTGACTGATTATCAATCTTTTATAGAGGAATGTTTTGAAGTATTGACACAATTTCCGATATCTTATTCTATGGCTACGATGAATGTGTTGGTTCATGGCGACGAAAAAGATGTATTTGAAGCTGTACAAGCCTTGTTTTCTTTTGCACATAAAAAACACCCTTATATTATTCTTCATGCTCTATATACCACTGCGTTTAGCTATTCATAATGATAAAACGGTGCTACAAACGATGAATGACTGGTGTAAAGAATATTTTGATTCATGGTACGGGGAGTTGATTTTGGATACAATTCCTCTTGGTATGACTGAGCAACAAGCTTCCCTTTTGATGAAACTTCTGGATTTATCTCCCCATCAAAAAGTCGTCGATCTCGGTTGTGGTAAAGGACGTCATGCTTTACTGCTCTCAAAAGCAGGTATGCGTGTCACGGCATTGGATTTTTGCACCGCTTATCTGGAAGAACTAAAGAAAAAATCTGCATCAGAAGGGCTGCAGCTTGAGGTTTTGGAACAAGATATGAGATTGTGGGAAGAGAAAGACACTTATGATGCAGCCTACATGATGTTCACCTCTTTTGGTTATTTTTCCGATTCAGAGAATGAAAAAGTGATTCTAAATGTTTCTTCATCTCTGAAAAAGAAGGGGAAATTTGTGATTGATATCGAAAACAGAGATTATATCCTAAAGTTCTTTATTCATGAAAAATGGCGGGAAAAAGAAACCGGAATATTATTGGAAAGACATAAATTCTTTCCTCTTTCTTCTGTTCTCACTACAAAACGTATTTTGGTCAAGCCTACTGGTGAGCAAAAACAATCTTTTCGTCGATACAGGCTTTATTCAGCTCATGAAATAATCGCTTTAGCCAATAAAGCCGGGTTTGATTTAACGGATTCCTTGGGTGATTATTCTGGAATACCCTACCAAATAAACTCACCGAGAATCATTTTTGGGTTTCAAAAAAGATAAAACCTTATTGATACACAATAAAGTTGATAATCTCACGTAAATAAGTAAAATATTTCTGCCCTGCTTTTGCAAATATGTAAAAGCTGAATAAATCCAAAGGGAGGATTTTTATGCGAACGTATGAAGCGGTTTTTATTTATGATCCTCGCATTTCTGACGAGGAAAGGTCAAAGCTTACAGAGAAAATTGAAGGCATTATCTCTGCAAATGGAACTTTGCACGAAACTAATTTCTGGGGTAAGAAAAGATTTGCTTATCCAATCCGGAAAGCTACCGAAGGGTATTATTACCTTTTTGTCTTTGATGCGCCACCCACTTTGCCAACAGAGCTTAAACGAATTGCCTCCATTACAGAAACGATTTTTCGGTCAATGATTATCGTCCGTAAATACCGTTATGTATCTCAGGCGACCAATGAAGAGCCGATTCCGAATATGGGGAAGAAAGAAGAGTCTATTATTACTCCAGAACCTGCCATTGAGGTTCAGGAAACCGTTGGAAAGAAAATAGAAGAAATCACTCCGGAGCCGGAAGCTGTAAAAGAGGATCTTAATGCTGAATAAAGTCATGTTGATCGGTAGATTAGTGGCTGATCCGGAAGTACGTTTTACGCCTACAGGCAAACAGACATCCAATTTTAGAATCGCGGTTGATCGCAATTACAAGCAAAATAATGAATGGAAAAAGGATACTTTGTTTGTTCGGGTTGTGACATGGGAAGCTCTGGCAAAAAGAGTGAGTGATTTTATGAAAAAGGGGAATCTGATATTTGTAGAAGGCAGACTGCAGATTCAAGCTTCTGAAAAGAATGGTCAGAAAACTTGGTTCACCGATATCATTGCCAATTCAGTCATTCTGCTGGAGAAAAAAACAGTGACAGTGGATACCTCTGTTTCTCAGCCAACCGGTGAAATGGCAGAGATGCCTTCCATTCCTTCAGATGGCATGGAAGAGTATGATTTTGTACCAGAAGAAATTGAAGAAATTTAAGAAGGAGCTATGAGAAATATGGAAAATAAATCCGGATTTTCAAAACGTCCGTTTATCAGACCAAGAAAAAAAGTTTGCTATTTTTGTGCAAACGCTTTAGTTCACATTGATTACAAAGATATCGATTTATTAAGTCGATATGTCAGTGACAAGGCAAAGATCTTACCCAGAAGATCTACAGGTACTTGTGCTCTGCATCAAAGAAAAGTCTGTTTAGAAATCAAAAGGGCCAGAATGATTGCTCTTCTGCCTTTTGCTGCAAAATGAAGAACATTCCGGTTCTCTTAAATCAGGATGTAAAGCAAGTTGGGAAAAAGGGTGAGATAGTGGAAGTATCGGATGGATTTGCCAAGAATTTCCTTCTTCGAAAAAAGCTGGGTGAATTAGTAACGGAAGGAGCTCTAAAACATTATCAGGAACAAAAAGCTTCCCTACAAAGAAAGATGGATAATTTGGAAGCACATTCGAAATCCCTTAAAGAAGATCTTGAAAAGAATTATGTCATTCAAATACGTGAAAGAACCGGAAAAGAAGGAAAGCTATTCGGTGCGGTTACTTCTGAAACCTTGGCGGATATCATTAACCGTGAGAAGAAATTGGATATCGACAAGAAGAAAATCATTCTTGAAGAACCCATCAAGACAACCGGCAAACACAAAGTCGGTGTTAAGCTTTTTCACGGTGTGGTGGCTACTATCATTGTAGAAGTTCATGGGTTAGACGAAGAATAAAACCAATCGTATGAATCTACCCCCGCCACATAGCCTTGAAGCAGAACAAGCTATTTTAGGAGCTTTGTTAATTGACAGGGATGCTTTACGTAGAATTGAAGGTACAATACGTAAAACAGATTTTTATGACCCCGCCAATAGTTTGATTTTCGGTGTGATTGAAGAATTATCTGCAAAAAATATTCCTGTCGATATCGTGACCTTACCGGATGAATTAAAAAACAGAAATGTTCTTGATAAAGCCGGAGGGATGGAGTACATTCTGCAGTTAGCCACTAACACCTCTTCAACAGCGAATATTGAATACTATTCTACCATACTGCTCGATCGATCTCTGCAAAGACAGATCATGAAATCAGCCAATGACATACTGGGTTTAGATTTTTCATCTACGGTTCCTGCTGAAGAAATTTTAGATCAAGCTGAACAGATGATTCTCAGCATTTCCGAAAATATCAAGCCGATGAACTTCTACCATATCAAGGACATTATCCCTGATGTGATGAACAAGCTTGATGAAACCTATAAGAAAGAATCACACATTACCGGTGCAAAAACAGGTTTTTACGACCTGGACAATATGTTAAATGGTTTTCAGCCTTCTGATTTATTGATTCTTGCTGCCAGACCTTCGATTGGAAAAACATCCTTAGCACTCAACATCGCAACCAATATTGCAAAAGACTCCAATATACCCGTTGCTATTTTTTCCCTGGAAATGTCAAAAGAACAGTTGACTGAGAGAATCATTTGTTCCATTGCCGAGATTAATCTTCAAACTTTCCGCACAGGTAATTTTAAAAAAGACCAGGAAGATATTACTTTCAACAAATTGACCAATTCATTCTCTACGATCTATAATTTACCGATTTATATTGACGATACCCCGGATATTTCCATCATGGAAGTGCGTTCAAAATCCCGAAGACTACAGGCAGATAAAGGACAGTTTGTCTTGATTGTGGACTACCTCCAATTGATGCATTCTCAGGAAAGAGTAGAGAACCGGGTACAAGAAATTTCAAAAATCACACGGCAAATGAAGCACTTGGCAAGAGAGTTGAAAATCCCGGTATTGTTATTGTCACAACTCAGCAGAGAAATTGAAAAAAGACAAGATAAAAAGCCCATTTTGTCTGACCTTCGCGAATCAGGTTCTATTGAACAAGATGCTGATGTAGTTATGTTCCTGCATCGAGAGAACAAAGAAGGGGGAAACGAGAACGATACGGAGCTTATGGTTGCAAAACAGCGTAATGGACCTACCGGATCTATTTCTTTGTATTTTGAAAAACAATTTACAAAATTCCGCAGCGTGTTGCAGGGTAAAGATTATCAGGTTGACAATTAGCTCTCGTTATGTAAAATTATTAAATCGTTGAGGGGCATTAGCTCAGTCGGTAGAGCATCTGCCTTTTAAGCAGAGGGTCGAAGGTTCGAGTCCTTCATGCCTCAGTTTGGCCCCCTCGTCTAACGGTTAGGACATCGCCCTTTCACGGCGGTAATAGGAGTTCGATTCTCCTGGGGGCTGTTTTTTATTACACAAATTATTGACGATTCTCCCACCATTCAGTAAGTTTACTTATCCTTCTATTTCAATACGGTTAAATTTTATTGCTGGCGTATTGCTGGTGGTTTTTTCAATTTTCTATCATCCCAAAAGAAAAACAGTATAGGTAGAATCATTTTTGGTGTGAACTATTCTAACATGAATGTGGAAAGTAGTAATGAATCCTATACAACCCTACCAAAATGTTTGATTACTTCAGTGGTTTGTGCATACAACATGTTTCTATTGTTTAGGTAATTGATTTTGTGACATTAATACCTTCCAAAAGTAATATAAAAAAAACTGTATCCTTTCGGTGCTATTAAAGCTCTCATTGAAAATGATAGAGATGTGTTTGCATGATTATAGATTGAAAAACCAATCATTATATATATGATTGCAAATGTTTGTTAATGCGAAAGGAAAGGAGTTCAAATGCCTATTTTTAAAACACGAGAGGAAGTGACAGATTACCTTGCATCCAAAAGGGTTTATCCGCGTATCAGTCGTCGTAACGTCTTCTATTTCAGTAGATCATTAAAGAATTTATCGACAGAAGAGCAAGACCTTGTATGGAAGTTACTCCAGATAAGTAACCAGCATGATTGCCAACTTGTGAGAAAGACCATTCGTGAAAAAATAGCACAAGAATATCCTTTCGAACCAATTACAAAATGGAAAAAAAAAGAAAGACCGAGAGAGAGGCTTCTAGAAAATGGACCGGAAGCGTTGAGCGATACAGAATTGCTGGCCGTGATTTTACGAATCGGAACACAAGGATCCAGCGCAGAAGACGTCGCCAAAAAGCTCTTAATCGATTTCGGTTCTTTACGGGCTATATACCAAGCATCCAATGAGGAATTAAGTCGATATGATGGTATCGGGCCTGCGAAAATCGCACAATTAAAAGCCGCTATGGAAATTGGGCGTAGGGTCACCGGTGAGGTTGTCTCTAAAAAGCCTAAGCTGATTAACCCGGATAAAGTGAAACATTTTATCGAACATACACTTCAATGGAATTTGCGTGACGCAAAAAAAGAGATGTTTGCCATCGTTTTTTTAGATACGAAATTAAAACCACTTTCCCATTATATTTCCACTATTGGGTCAAATAAAGAAAGCGTGGTCGATATTCCTGACATTATCCGCAAGTCAACCCAAGCTAATGCCTCAGCCATCATTCTGATTCACAATCATCCATCCGGGGAGACTGAACCCTCTCCGGAAGATATTGACTCCACAAGGCGGGTCATACAGGCTTGCCAGTTGGTAGGGATTATGGTGGTGGATCATATCATCATAGGGGCTAACCCGGATGATCTTTTTAGTTTTGCCGGTCATAAAATTATTTAATATCGAAAAAACTTAATATAATAGCCTTATTCAGCTTTCAGGAGGGTAGGATGAAAATTCTTGAGAAGTGGTTTGAAAACTTAAGAGAAATCAGGATTGAGCTGATGGATACCGTTAAAAATATTACGGAAGAAGAATTTACGTGGGTACCGAAACCGGGTATGAAATCAGCTAAAGCTCTCTTGATTGAGATAGCGGCCGGTGAACTATGGTTGGATCATTTTTTAACAAATTCTGAACCGATCTCATGGAAATGTGCTTTCGAACTAGTGAAAGGCAACACGTTAGAATCATTGTGTTTAGAATTGGAATCCATCCGGGAGAAAACCATTCAGCTATTCTCTCAGTTTACAGAGTCGGAGCTATTTGAAGAAAAAGCCTGGTCAAACGATCCTGATAAGACATTTTCTCCCGAAGAGACGATGAGGTATCTCATTCAGCATGAATACTATCATCTGGGTCAACTAATCTATAACCGATGGATGCTTGGATACAACCCGTTTCAATCAGGAGTTGGTAATTCAGGTTAGTATTCCGCAGGCAAACCTTCCAATTGTTGAAGCGAGAAAACCGGGCCATCCTTGCATACATAATTCGGACCGATATTACAGCGACCGCATTTCCCAATGCCACACTTCATTCTTCTTTCTAAAGAAGTAAAAATCTGGTCCTTTTGAAAACCCTTATCCAATAATTTTGGAAGCGTAAGCTTGATCATGATTGGCGGTCCGCAAATGACGGCGATTGCTTGATCAGGTCGGATATCTGATTGTTCCACTATCGTTGGAACAAATCCGGTGGTACCGGTCCAGCCGGGGGTTTCTCTATCGATAGTGATAATGCTTTTAATCTTGCTTTGCTGCTTCCAACACTCAATCTTATCCTTATAAAGTAGCATGCCCGGATTTCTGGCGCCATAAATCAGGTCATAACCGGTGATATTGTATTCTTCATGTTCGAGCAGATAGTCCAACAGGGAGGACAAAGTAGTAAAAGCAAAACCTCCCGAGATAATGATAACCCTTTTTTGTTTCATTAAATCCAACGGGTAAGTATTGCCGAAGGGTCCGCGAATACCGGCAAAATCTCCCTCTTCCAGTTGATGAATCGACTCCGTTACGTACCCGGTCCTGTTGACAGTGACACGAATTACATCCTCAGATGGACTGGAAGCGATACCAAAAGGGCTTTCTCCTTTCCCGGGAATGGAAAACTCGATAAATTGACCTGGTAGATAATGAAATTGCGATCTGTCCTGTTCATTGATTAATTGGAGCTCTAACGTTTTTAGTGACCGGTCTTCACTCTCAAAAGACACTTTGACAATTCTGACCGGCATGGTCAGGTATGGATTATTCACAGGATTGAGCGGCATCGCGGATGACCTCCCTTATATCAATTTTACTGGGACATTCTCTGGAACAGCGTCCACAACCGGTGCATCCGATTTCGTTGTATTGCATGGGGTAGTAAGTGAATTTATGGAGCAACCGTTGCCTCCATCTCTCTTTAATGGATGGTCTGGGATTGTGTCCGCTGGCTTCTGATGTATAGAGAGTAAACATACAGCTGTCATACGTCCTCTCCCGTTTTCCCACTCTGCCATAGGATAAATCCTGAATATCAAAGCAATAACAGGCAGGGCATAAAAATGTGCAGACACCACAAGCCAGGCAAGTGGCAGTCACTTTCTCCCACAAGGCTGTATTTAAAATCGTAGACAAACCCTTCTCTCGCAATACCTGAATTGGTAAAGGCTCTATCTCTCTATAAGCAACATTACCTTTATCGAAGGGAGATTTCTCATTTTCTACTTCTGTGGGAGTAAGACCAAATTGTTGCAATTGTTGAGATAACCACGTATGGTTCACTAACAAATGGTAACCGGAAGTGATCGTATACAGGATGCCATCTGCGCCATTTAAAGCAGAGGGAGAGTCGCCTATCTGGTCACAGAAACAATAAGGATCGAAATGATCGCAGGCTGTCGAAATCACGATCGTATTCTCTGTCATGGCTTTGAAGTAAGGATCCGGATGAGGATCAGATAAAAAATTCAGAGCTAATAATTTTCCGGTTTTTGCATCACAAGGTTTGATTCCGTAATAAAGCGTCTTTTTTTCCTGAATGGATGCCTTTTCTTTGGGGGTATCCTTTCTATAAAAAAACAACGTGTCATGAGGGGGGTAGAGTTTTTCTTTAAAGGGGTGTGCATGGTCTTCTACTGCAACCACCGATACAAATTCTGAAATGGTTTGAAGAAACCTATTCCAATCTTGCTGAGTAATGGTGAATAGTTTCATTAAGCGCCCTCCTTTCCCCAGAAGAAATCAGGATCATTTGGTTGAAAAGTATTTAACGCCGGTTTATCACCAAGATGCAATCCGGCTGAATAACCGAATAATTCTTTGACTTCTTTGTTCATTTTAGCAATCAAGTACATCAGATTGACATTTTCCGGACAAGCCCTGTCGCAAGCACCGCAAGCAACACACCGCCCGGTAAGGTGATTAATCCTGGTTAGGTTCCAGACACTATTGTTCTGTTGATCAGGAGTCCTGGCCAACCAAAGTGGTTTATTGATATCGACAAAACAGACATCGCAATAGCACATGGGGCAGGATTGTCTGCAAGCATAACATCGAATACACTTTGACATCTCTTTTGCAAAAAAAGCGTATTTTTCTTCCATCGATTGGCTTTCGATATTGTTTACCAATTCCAATAAAGGATCTTTTTGATTTGAAATGCCTGTACCCTCTACCTGATAGTCTTTTACGATTGGATCCGGGTATTGACAACTGGTACAGGCACTGTGTAATTGACCATCTCTCCCTAGCACGCCCTGGCATGGAAAACCGATAATAACGAGCTGATTTCGGTTGAGCTGTCCTTCATTTAGTAAAACAACGAGGGATCTGCTGATACAGCCTTGTGCCAGGATACCCACTTTTTTATCGCGAAAACGGTGTGCCAGGTTGGCTAGATTAAAACCTGACTGATTATCCCACACCAACTTTTCCACTTCTTCCGATGACCGAAAAACAGCCGGCTTACTTTTCCCGTCTTCTCCTTTTTGGTAACCGATCAATAATTCAATTCCGTCAGCAGAGAAAGCTTTTTTGGCTAATTCTTTTAATTGTTCTGTCAGGGTATCAATTGGAATCATGTGCATAGGCCTCCAATTCTGTAAAATCTCTGGAAAAAGATTGGTTAGGTCCAAGCGGTTTGACTTTTTCAACCACTTCCTTAATTAATGCGGCAAACTGAGCGCCTTCGCTGGCAGATACCCATGCCAGCGTCACTCTTTCCTTTGGTATGCCGGCAAATTGGAGAACAAGAGAAAATATTTCTAAACGCCTTCTTGTATAATAATTGCCGGTCTGGTAGTGACAATCACCCGGATGACATCCGGATACTAATACAGCATCGGCTCCGGATTGCAGTGCTTTCAGAATAAACAGGGGGTTCATCCTCCCTGAACAGGGAACACGGATGATTCTTACATTGGGAGGGTACTGAAACCGCGATACTCCAGCTAAATCAGCCCCGGCATAGGAGCACCAGTTACATAAGAAACCGATTACTTTGGGTTCAAATTCATCCATCACAAATACCTCCTACATGGGTTCCAACAAGGCATCCATTGCCTGGCTGATCTCATCATTCGAAAAACCTTCCACATCAATGGCGTTTGATCGACACGCTGAAGCGCAGGAACCGCAACCTTTGCATAACGATGCATTCACCTCAGCGATTCGCTTCAAAGGAGAACTCTTTGGCGGATTCACCATAGTAATCGCTTTATAGGGACAGATTTCTTCACAGGAACCGCAACCTGAACAATTTCTATCATTCACGTACGCTATCTTTCCACCAGCTTCAATCCCTTCCTTGGAAAGGATGATACATGCCTTCCCTGCAGCAGCTCTTGCTTGTGTGATCGTTTCTTCGATGTTCCTTGGAGAATGGGCTAATCCGGCTAAGAAAATGCCATCTGTCGCAAAATCAACCGGGCGAAGTTTTGCATGGGCTTCCAGGAAGAAACCATCCTGAGTTAATGGCACTTTGAGAAATTTTGCCAATTCAGCATTGTCCGGATTCGGAGAAACACCTGTACTTAAAACCAGAATATCAGGGCATAATTCTATCTCTCTCTGAAGTAAGGAATCGTATACGGTAAGAGCGATATTACCTCCTTTTAAGTAGACATTCGGTTTTCGTTCTTTTTCAAACCGAATCGTCACGACTCCTTTCTCTCTCGCTTTTTTATAAAGAAGTTCATGATAACCGTAAGTACGAATATCCCTGTTCAGGAGATAGACTTCGGTTTCTGGTGATAGATTTTTAATTAACAAGCTGTTTTTAACAGCTTCCTGACAACAAATTCTTGAACAGTAGGGATGATGTTCATCCCGTGACTCCACACATTGGATAAAAGCTACACTTTTTGGATGAGGCCATTTACCGCTGTGAATTAATTCTTCCAACTGTCTACCGGTTAGAATCTGATGACTTTTACCATATCCGTAAGATTCTGTTTTAGTTTCGCTTCCGCCGGTGGCAACAATCACAACTCCATGTTCTAGGACTTTACCATCCTGCAAGGTCGTCTTGAAATTTCCCACGTATCCCTCTATCGATTTGATGGTAGAATCCCTGTATACTTCAATTTTCGGATGATTTAAGACATTTTGGATTAATTTTTGCAGAGATTCTCCTACGGTAGGGTTCTCATCCAGATAGTGGATATGGAGTCCGTTTCCTCCTAAAAACTTCTCTTTTTCGATCAGGTAGGTAGGAAAACCTTGGTTAGCGAGAGAAAGTGCCGACTGTAAGCCGGCAAAACCCCCGCCGATCACCAATCCTTTGCGGGTAATAGGCATTAACTGAATGGTCAAAGGTTTTCGGTTCATCACACGGTAAACGGCCGATTTCACTAAGTATTTTGCTTTTTCAGTCGCTTCTTCACGTTTTGTTTGATGAACCCAGCTATCCTGATCGCGAATGTTGGCTAATTCAAACAGATTTCTATTCAAGCCTGCTTCGCGAATCGTTTCCTGAAATAATGGTTCATGGGTTCTGGGAGTGCAGGAAGCCACTACAACACGATTCAAATTGTGTTCTTTAATTTTTTCACGAATTTTGGATTGGGTATCTGAGGAACAAGTATAAAGATTGGTTTCAGCATAAACAACATTGGGAAGATGGCTGATATATTTTGCCACTTCTTCGACATCCAAGTAGCCTCCAATATTCAGGCCGCAATAACAGACAAAAACACCAATTCTGGGCTTATTCCCGATAACATTGATTTCCGGGGGATATTCTTTGATAACAACTTCTTTCCCTCTCTCCTCATGTAATAACTCAGCTGCCATACAAGCTGAGGCACTCCCTTCTGTGACCGATTCAGGAATATCCATTGGACCCGTGATCGATCCGGCCGCAAAGATGCCTTCCTGATTGGTTTGGTTAGGGTGAAACGCTTTGGAGGGAATGAATCCAAATTCATTGGTTTGCACGCCTAAATTCTTGGATAATTGTATATTCTCTTCAGTAGATGCCAAACCGACAGAGAGAACAACCAGATCGAAACTCTCTTGATGTAAAACGCCTAAATCATCTTCATAAGAGAGCTTTAAAGATCCATCCTTGAGTTCTGTTATACTAGCGATTCTTGATTTTACATACCGAACGCCATATTCATGTTTCGCTCGTTCCACATATTGATCGAATTCCTTCCCAAATGCGCGGATATCGATATAAAAAATAGTGGCTTCAACCTCTTTGCTATGTTCTCTGGCTATAACAGCTTCTTTAGTGGCATACATACAGCAAACCGATGAACAATACGGGTGTTCTCTGTCACGGGATCCGATACACTGCAACCAAGCTATTTTTTTGGGATGTTTTTTATCGCCCGGTCTTGTGATCACTCCACTAAAAGGACCGGAAGCAGACAAGATTCTTTCAAACTGAATACTGGTGACTACGTTTGGAAACATACCCAATCCATATTGGGCATACCCCGAAACATTCGATTCTTCAAATCCGCTTGCTACAATAATCGATCCTACTTCCAGGACTTGTTCCTTCGCCAACATCTCATGAATGACCGCATGAGATTCACAGGCTTTCACACACTCCATACATTCTGCACAGCCACCGCAATTCAGGCACCTTCCGGATTCCAGCTTAGCATCCTCTTCTGAAAGCCCACGATTGACTTCTTCCATATTATTTTGTAGCTGAGCAGGAATGTGGATATCTGATTTTTTTTGTGGAGTGGGAATGGTTTGAGATAGATCCAGATGAGCTTTAGACTCAAAAGGATCTTCCCCTTCTCTACCGAGATCAAGGTCTTCATTGTGGCAATATTTATCAATAGAGATAGCGGCTTTTCTGCCACAAGCCATCGCTTCGATATAGGTGGCGGGACCCAGAACATTATCCCCGCCGGCAAATACACCGGGAAAAGAGGTTTTCATTGTCTTGGCATCAACAATAAACAATCCTTTTACGGCTTTTATTAATGGAAAATCTTCTGTAGTGGATTCCTGACTGATAGCCATGATAATCGAATCAAAATACATATTATTAATGGCCCCGGCGATAGGAATAGGTTTTCTTCTGCCCGATTCATCGGGTTCGCCTAATTCCATTTGCTGTAAAAATGTTTGATAGCCAAACACATCCTGTTTTATCTCGGTAGGATTAGAAAGGAAGTGGAACTCTACTCCTTCTTTCATCGCTTCTTCAATTTCCTCCGGATTAGCGGGCATTTCTTGCTTAGTTCGACGGTAGATGATATGGCTTTCAGAAGCACCTAATCGAAGAACAGATCGGGCACAATCCATGGCGGCATTCCCCCCACCGACTATGGCTACTTTACCATGAACAGATGGAAGATTGCCATCGTTCACCTGTTCAAGAAAATCGATTGCTCCCCATACACCAGGAAGAGACTCGCCGGAAATATTCATTTTTTTAGATCTCCAGGCTCCTGTACCCAGAAAGACAGCATCAAATTGCCTTCGGAGAGTGCGAATAGCTTCCTCTCCTTTAATCTCATGAGAACTAAACAGATGAACACCCATCCTTCGAAGCACATCGATCTCTCTGTCCAGAATTTCCCTGGGTAATCGATAAGCTGGAATACCATAGCGCAATAAACCACCAAATTGGCTCTTTTTTTCAAATATGGATACTTCATATCCTTTTAGGCGTAAATCGAAAGCACAAAGCATTCCTGAAGGGCCTGAGCCTATAATAGCGATTTTTTTTTCATTCGGTTCAGCGCATATCGGATCCCAAAGCTTCCCTTTAGTAATCTCCTGATCTGCCACAAAGCGTTTTAATGAATCAATAGAGACACTTTCATCGACAGATAGCCGGGTACAGGCTTTTTCACATGGTTTTGTGCAAATGCGGCCGGTAATAGCCGGGAAGGGATTTCGTTCCCTGACTAAATCAAGGGCTTTCCCGTACTCGCCTTTATGGATCAGGGCGATATATCCATGCGCATTGACATGTAAAGGACAAGCTGCTTTACAGGGACTCGTATCCCATTTTGTAATGCCGAATGTACTGGGTACTGCTTGTTCATACCGTCGACTAATCGCTTTTTTAGTTCCCAGATTCTCTTCGTATTCATTCGGTAATAGAACAGGGCATGCCTGTGAACAATCACCACATCCTTTACAAAGGGCATAATCCACAAATCTTGGCTCCGTTCGGACGGTTACCTTAAAATGAGGCGCTGAACCTTCTAATTTTATGATTTTAGAACGTGTCAGAAGTTCAATATTCGGATTGGATCCGGTTTCAACTAATTTTGGGGAGAGGATACACATCGAACAGTCATTGGTTGGAAAAGTCTTATCCAATTGAGCCATTGTACCGCCAATGGCATCACGTGATTCCACCAGATATGTTTTAAAACCGTTATAGGCTAAATCGAGTGAAGCTTGTACACCGGCAACACCACCCCCAATAACCAGTACTTTTCCTACCGGTCTGGTATCTTCATCCATGATTTACTCCTTATTTCCCGATTGGATTTTTTCAAGCACTTTATCCAATTTAATTCTGTTGACCGTAAGACCTAATTTTTCCCGCTCAATGTTCATCGCTAATCCTAATAATTGAGGATAGTAGAGAATTGGCAGGTTAAACTCTTCTCCATTTAGTTTTTCCATTTTCTTCTGGTTCTGCTCAAACATAACATCGCAGAAAGGACATATGAGCACGATAGCGTCTGCTTCGTTCTCTTTCATACTCTTCAGGGTTTGAATTCCCATCTGCAGAGCAGTATCTTCTTTGGCGCCTAAGGTACCTCCGCCGCAGCAAGATGATTCATAAGAAACAATAGAAGCGCCTGTTGCCATCACTAATTCATTTAATGTGTGGGGGTTTTCCGGATTATCAAAACCTTCGTACAATTCCGAAGGTTTGGTGTAGTGGCAACCCGGATAGGCAGCGATACGCAAATTAGACAGAGGTTTTTGAACGGAGGCACGAATCGTATCCAATCCGATCTCTTCATACAAATATCTCATAGCATGTTTTACCTTAACTTCGCCATGATACTGTAAATGTATTTGATTGAGGATTCTGTTGATTTCATCACGAGTAACGGGATCATGCTGAATCAGGTGGTTGGTGTGGGTCATATTTTCTGTACAGGCATTGCATAACGTAATCATAGACGAGAGAGAGGCTTGGTTGGCTAAAGCTAGATTTCTTGCAGACAAAGCCAGCGCTGTCATTCGATTGATCGCATGAGTGGGAAATCCACAGCAGGAAAATCCGGGATGATCGACCAATTCGATCTGAAGAACTTTGGCTACCTCTCGAAAAGACTGCTCATAATTAGTACCACGGACAGGAACAGTGCATCCGATGAAAAGGGCTGCTTTTTTCATAATTTACTCCGACTCCTGAGGTAAGTATCGAGAAGCGCCGGAAAGATCAATAATCTTCTGTATATCGTCCGGTTGCTCTTTAATCAGAGGTAGTTGCTGCTTATCCCGTTTCTTGTTTTCGAAGTCCCCGATCTCCAATAAACGGCCATGTTTTGCTAACAATCCCATTTGCAAGGTCATACTTTTTGGGATAAAACCTTCACGACAGGCTATATTCTTAACCGCATTAATTAAATCGGTAACCCCTACTCCTTGTGGACATCGCTCCTGGCATTGAAAGCAGGAAGCACACAGCCAAATGACAGGGTCAGCTAATACTTCCTGTTTTGCTCCCAACAAGATGAGCCGAATAATAGTGCGAGGTTGGTAAGTCTCCTCTTGGACTCGAACCGGACAGCTTAAGGTGCAGGTATCGCAGGCAAAACAGAGAGCCAGTTTCTCCCCGCCGGGTTCTTTCATAACTTGATATTTAAAAGCAGGATCCAATTGCTCTTGAAAAAGCGGTTTTTTCATATATAGCTCCTTATTGCGGGATCAAAACCGAGGATTTATTTGCATTGAGAACAAGCCCAATCAAAAGCTTCTTGTATCATATTTTCAGGAATGGGTTTTATCCACCCTTCTTTCATTAATGAATCTACCATACCGCGGGAATGTTGAATAGATGCTTTCGCCAATTGATAAGCTTCCTCCCAGGTCATCGTTATTCTGGCGACACCATCTTTAATCGCTTGCATCGCAACATCAGCCGCTTCATAGGGAAAGACATCCGGCTCGCTCATTTTTGCCAGAATATTATCAGGATGAATCCCATTCTTTTCTGAGAAATTGGCGAGAGATTTTGCCGCGGCAATCGCCATATTATCGGTAATCTTCTTTGCCCTGACGAGTAATGCACCTTTCAGGATTCCTGGGAAACCTAAAGAATTGTTGACCTGATTAGGAAAATCTCCCCGACCGGTACCCACAATAAAGGCTCCTGCTTCTTTTGCCTCATAGGGATAGATTTCCGGTACAGGGTTAGCACAGACAAAAACAATAGCTTTTGATGCCATCGCCCGTATCCATTCCGGTTTAACTACACCCGGTCCTGAGGCTGATAAAGAAACTAGTACATCCGCTCCAAGAAATGCATCTTCAACAGTTAATACTTTATTTGGATTTGTCGTTTCACAAATCTCCCATTTACGATAAAACCGCGGATCAGACTGAATATCTGATCTTCCGGAATGAAGGGATCCTTTTGTGTCAAACATGATCGCATTTTTAGGGTTTCCTCCGGCGGCAACAATCAATCGTAAACAAGTTGTACTGGCTGAACCTGCTCCGTAAAAAACCATTTTTACATCTTCAATTCGTTTCCCGGCTAATTTCAATGCGTTGTATAATCCAGCCAGGGTAACACAAGCGGTTCCTTGTTGGTCATCATGCCAGACAGGTATATCACAGGTTTCCCTGAGTACATCAAGCACTTTATAACAATTAGGTTGAGAAATATCTTCCAGGTTAACTGCACCAAAGCTATGCTGACAACGCTGAACAAATTCAATGATCGTGTCAGGGTCATTCTTGCCTTCTTTATTTTTGCTGTCAATACAAAGAGCTACCCCATCTACTCCCCCAAGGTATTTCATTAAAAAGGCTTTTCCTTCCATGACACCTAATCCGCCTGACGGCGTGACGTCACCATCTCCTAGAACCCTGGTGGAATCAGATACCACCGCCACTAAATTCGAACGATTGGATAGGTCATAGGAACGGTTATTATCGTCCCGAATACTGGTGGAAACCTTAGAGACGCCGGGAGTGTACCAGACATTAAACCAATTAAATCCGGCTACCGCAGCTTTGGGTATCGTCTGAATCTTTCCTCCGTAAAAATCGTGGCTGACTTCTGCCAGGCGCTTATAAAAGAATGTTTTTGTTTTTGCTTTTTGTTCTTCCGAAAAATTCTCAGGAAAACACTCATTAATGTTACTCAGAGTTGCATTTACTTTAGACATTTAATTCCTCCTCATTAATTTTTATAGCTTATAATCCTGCCGGCAGGAACGGATCGTACTCATCCAGGTGTTTGGAAACATTTTTTAAATTTCTATACTCCGGTAATAAAATCGGAGTTTTCAGGGTAGTCTCAATTTTGGCGCTCTGGATTTCTTTTTCATATTGCTGAATATGGTCAGTATGTAATTTACCGGATATCGTCGTCTCTTTGGCTTTTTTAGCGGCAGCGATGCCGGATATTCGGCCAAATACGTTGTAATCCAAAACAGAATTTCCCATCAGCCTGTTTCTGCCATGAACACCTCCCGTACATTCTCCTGCAGCAAAAAGACCCGGGATAGACGTGCTGGTATCCTCATTAATCTCGATACCGCCATTTTGATAGTGCAAAGTTGGGTAAACCAACATAGGATCTACGCGAATATCGATATCAAACCGTTTGTATTGGCGAAGCATGGCTGGAAAATTCTTTTCAATAGTGCCCGAACCGTGAATCAGATCAATAATGGGGGAATCCAACCAAATCCCCACATGACCGTCAGGAGTAGTAATGCCTTTTCCTGCCCGACACTCCTGGATATAATCGGAAGCTTCCACATCCCTGGGTTCCAAAGGAAAAACAAACAACTCACCATACTTATTGACCGGTTGACCTCCAAAACCCCTGATCTTCTCTGTAATTAGGAAACCGAGAATTTGAGCCGGATAAACAGCGCCTGTTGGATGAAATTGAACAGAATCCATATGCAAGAGCTTTGCGCCGGCACGATAAGCCATCACTAAACCATCCATCGTGGCTCCGTAATGATTGGTGGTGGGAAAATCTTTAATATGGAGGCGACCGAATCCTCCAGTGGTGATAATCACTGTTTTTGCTTTCACGACGGCATATTCACCAGTTTCCATATGAAATAAAATAGCACCGGCAACCTTGCCTTCTTGATCCTTTACCAGCTCAATGGCAGGAAAATATTCTAAAACAGTAATATCTTCCGGGTGATTACGTACTTCATCCCGTAATACTCTCATGATTTCTGCCCCGGTATAATCTCGGCTGGAGAGCATCCTTCTCCTTGAAGTACCCCCACCGGTTTTGGTCTGAAGATTGCCATCTGCGATACGGTCCCAGATGACGCCAAGGTCTTCCAGATGTTTGACTGCTTTAGGAGCTTCTTGTGTCAAAATCTTTAGCAGACCGGGCTTATTATCAAAATGTCCACCACCCAATGCATCCAGATAATGAATCAGGGGTGAATCATTTGGGTTTACCGCTGCCTGCATTCCACCCTGTGACATCATGGAATTGGCATCTCCAATTCGCAGTTTGGTGGAAATAATGACTTTTGCATCATGCAATCTTGCCCAGATAGCTGCCTGACAACCGGCACCGCCACCGCCAATTACTAACACATCTGTTTCATAATCGGGTTGGTCCAGATTAAAATTCTTGGGAAGACGGCTGTGGCTCTCTAAAATTTCCACTACTTTTGTAGTCAACCATTCTCCGGCATTAGGACCAATCCGAATTTGTTTTCTTGCATCAGGGGTATAATCAGGATGGTTTTCAGAAAGAACCTTTTTTCTACCTTCCTCAGTTAAAGGAGTCATTACATTTTGAATCCCAATTTTATCGATCTCTATCCTTTTCAGTCTGCTTTGGCGTACTAATTCGATGGACTCTCTCATATAATCAGGATAAGCCATTTTTTTCTCCTTTTCCTTATGTAATGTTAAAATTCAGTTCACGGTCAAAATAACGTTTTGTTAGGGCTTCTTTGGGTAAATTCATTAATTCCTGATACCCTTCTTCAAATTTCCCTTCCAGGATTTGTTTGATTCTATATTCCAGGAACCTGCCTTTTTTGTTCAGGTATTTTCCGTATAATCTTCTTGCCAGCAATGCCGCATTAAATTGGGTGATTTCAGCAGGGCAACGGGTAGTACACAAGCCACACATAATACAATCAAAGGATAAATCAGCCATTAACGCCAAATTACCTTTGATACCAGCCTGAACATAATCCATAACGAGAATTTCCTGAGGACAAATCTTGGCGCAGGTATTACAGGCTAAACATCTGTATAATTCAGGATAGGTATTGGTAAAAACTTCTTGTTCCGCATTCAAAGTTTCCAGGTCATAAATCGCTTTTGGTGATGGCGTGTAGGGTATTTGAACAATTTGCATGTTCGGTTGTACAACTGTTTGACATCCTAAGCTGCCGTGAAGTTTAAAATCTCCTTCCAATCTGTATAAACTGGCGCATGCTCCGCAAAAACCTTCTCTACAGCCAACGCCTTTTTTTAATTTAAAACCAGCATATTCCATTGCAGTAATGATGGTGGAGCCTTCCGGAACCATATGCATCCTGCTCAAAATGAAAATTGGTATCAATTTAGCCTCAATTTCCTCACTCATGAAGCATCTCCTTTTTAAGTAATAACGGTCTGGGATCCACATAATGCATATCCAAACCGGCTTTTTCCAATGGTAAATCAAATGCAATCATCATTAATTCAGTAAAATACACTACAGGAATTTTCGTGAAATCGGGATGTTTTTTCAAAATATTTTCCTGCCGTTGGTCTAAATTGAAAGCGCATAAGGGACAGCTGGTAGTGATGATTTCAGCCCCCGCTTTTTGGGCATTGATCAGGATGTCATAGCCTAGTTCAGCCACTACATCCTTATCCACGAGTGTATGATAACTCCCGCAACAACGATTTTTCAAAGGATTCTCGATTACTTTAGCATCGAGAGACTTTAATAGATCTTCCTGGATTGTCGGCGCTTCCGGATTGTCAATCCCCACCTCCTTAGGTCGGAGTAGTAAACATCCATAATAGGGAGAAACAGCAAGATTAGAGAGAGGGTGTTTCACTTTTTGGCTAAGTGTTTCCCAACCTATTTCGCGAAGCAATTCCAGAAAGTGAATCACTATAGTACTACCGTCATATTTAGAGTTTTCCAGGTACATAAAATCATTGATCTTCGTTCGATCTTCCAATAACTCTTGTACTCGCTTGTTTGTACGTTTCAGCACATTCAGACACATAGCGCAAAGAACGACGAGTCTTGAGTCATCAAGATGATTCTCGGCGCTGAATTCTTTCGATCGAAGGAGGGTAGTCACCGGTGCGACATGATGCATCAGATCATCAGTGGTCAATGAATGAACCGCTCCACAGCAATTCCATCGCGGTAATGTCACCAATTCATAATCCAAAGCTTCTGCCACCGCCATAGCAGAGGTTTCAAAATGTTTTGCTTTTGTTTGTAATGAGCATCCGGGATAATAGGGTATTCTTTTCATCATGACCTCCTACCCTGTCAACTTTCGATAAGCGGCCACTAGAACCATTTGAGGAAATTTCTTTAATTCTTCCGGATCCATATCTTCCATATGCATATAATCGATTGCTTGACGTAATTTGATTTGTCGTAAAGCCTCCGCTACTTTGGAAGCGTCTAATCCCCTGGGACATCTGGCGGTACAGGAGTAACAGGAAGCACAGATCCAGATTGTTTTTGTCTCCATCACGCTTTCATCTCCCAGAAGAACCAGCCTCATCATCTGAGAGGGTGTGATATCCATTTCGATGATCATCGGACAACTACCGGTACAGGTACCGCATTGATCACAACGGCTGACTGTTTCGCCGGACAATTCATTCACTTTTTTGCAGAAAGCTTCACTGGCATCATTGATGAGAATCTTTTTGATCATCTGATAACCTCCTTCTCTTCCGAAAGGACTTGCTTGGAAGAAGAAAGAAGCTGTTGTCTTATTTCATCCGTTAATGGTCTCGCTTCTTTCTTGGCGATTTTGATTAGATTGGTGATGGCTTTATAGTAGTCTGTTAATAAAGAGGCTAATAATTCTGCAAAATATATTCGATTTCCGTCTACCCCGATAGGTTCCATAATGCTGTGCGCAATTCTGATATTTCTTTGAATCGCTTCTGAGGCTCCGGTATAAGGAGAAGCCTTGTGATCACACTCGCCGAAAAACAAGCCGTCTGCTCCTTTTGCAAAAGCATACAGCATCATACTGGGAGTAATTCGGCTGCAGGAAGGAAGCCGTATGACCCTCGTTTCATGAGGATAGGATAATCTTGCCGTGCCGACATTATCAGCCAATCGATAGGCACATGTATTATCAGCAAATATCAAGATTCTCGTCTCATCCGGTTTCTTTGAAGATAAAGCTAACTCAATCTCTCCCATGATCTGGTTCTTGGTGTAATAAGCTAAATCGATCGCTTCTTTCGGACAATAAGCACAGCATAACCCGCATCCCTTGCAAAGAGCTCCCTGAACAAACGCTTTACCGTCAATCATTTGAATCGCTTTTATCGGGCAGGCAGGAATACATTTTTCACAACCGTCACATAAATCAGGATCAATGAAAGCGGTGATCGGTTCGATATCATACTGGCCTTTATTCATCAGGCGAATCGCTCTGGCAGCTGCAGCGCTTGCCTGGGATACAGTGTCAGGAATATCTTTCGGTCCCTGTGCACATCCCGCAATAAAAACACCGTCCACCAAAGTATCAACCGGTCTGAATTTCGGGTGGGCTTCCTGCAGGAAGCCATCCGGACTCTTCACCAGCTTCAATAAATTGGCAACGGGATCTGTACCTTTTGCGGGCATTAATCCGTTGGATAAAACGACTACATCAAATTCTCCCTCGATCATCTGACGGCTTAGTGTATCTTCAACGCGCATGAACAATTTCTTAGTCTTTGGATCTTCCAAAATCTCTGCGGTTCTGCCTCGGATAAATTTTATGCCGGCATTCTGTGCCCGTTTATAATACTCTTCGAATCCTTTTCCGTACGCGCGTAAATCAGTGTAAAAAATATACACTTCGCGGTTTGGATTGATACGTTTGACTAATTGTGCTAATTTTGTAGCATACATACAGCAGATTCTTGAACAATGTTCATGTCCTGCCTGCTCATCTCTTGATCCGACGCATTGAATAAAAGCGATTCGGTTGCCTAAAGGTCTGAGTGGCGGACCCGAGGATCCTGTCGCAATTATTCTTTCCAACTGAAGAGCTGTAATGACATTTTCAAATTTTCCATACCCATAGACGGCTTTTAATTCTGGTTGAAAGGTGTCATAACCGGTAGCTATAATAATGGTATCAATCTTCAGAACTTCTTCCTCGTCTGGTTGTAAATAATCGATCGCCCCCTGGACGCAAACTTTTTCGCAAATACCACATCGTTGACCGTTTAATTGACGGCAATTCTCTTCATCAATGATGTATTTTCTGGGGACAGCGATTGGACTGTGAATATAAATGGCTTTTCGCTCCGATAAACCTTCATTGAATTCGTCGGGAACTTTGGTAGGACACTTTTCAGCACAAATTCCACACGATACACATTTTTCCTGAATAACATGCCGGGCTTTTTTACGAAGGGTGACGGTAAAATTGCCCAGAAATCCCTGGATATCCTTAATTTCAGTGTACGTATAGAGATGTATATTCGGGTGTGTGGCGACATCAGTCAATTTTGGTCCTATGATACAAGTAGCACAGTCTTCTGTCGGAAAAGTTTTGGATAATTTGGCCATCTTTCCGCCAATTGAAGGCTCTTTTTCAACCATAAACACTTCAAAACCGGAATCGCCCAAATCGAGAGAAGCTTGTATTCCAGCAATCCCTCCGCCTACTACTAATACCCGTTTTCCGATCGTCATCGAGGTTTTCTGGAGGGGTTTATCAAATTTGCTTTTTTTAACCGCCATATTCACAAGGTCTTCTGCTTTTCGGGTGGCATTCCCTTTGCTTGGATGACACCAGGAACATTGCTCGCGGATATTGGCCATCTCAAACATATAAGGATTTAAACCTGCTTTTTCAAGAAGTTTCATGAAAGTTTTCTCATGAAATAATGGAGAGCAGGCGGCAATCACCACCCGATCAAGGTTGTTTTCCTTGATATCATTGACAATGGTCTGTTGCCCTTCTTCAGAACAGGTATGTTCCAAGTCCTTGGTAAAAATAATATCGTCTTGCTGTTGTACGGTCTCGCAAATTTTCTTTACATCCACTACATCCGCAATATTACCTCCGCAATGACAGATGTAAACCCCGATTCTCATATTGTTTCCTCGTGGATTTGGTATGTAGCAATACCCTGTTCATACAAATCATTACCTTTCGTATCCAACCCCACAAAACAGGGAAAATTTTCAACGGTGATCTCTCGTAATGCTTCTGCGCCAAGTTCATCGTACGCGATCACTTTGGAGGTTTTGATCGTTTGGGCTAACAAGGCACCAGCCCCCCCAACGGCAATAAAGTAGACGGCTTTATTTCGAATTACAGCTTCTTTCACTTCCTTGGATCGGACTCCTTTACCGATCATCGCTTTTAGACCAAGATCCAATAAAGCAGGAGTATATTTGTCCATCCGGTAACTTGTTGTTGGACCAGCTGATCCGATAGGATCACCAGGTTTCGCCGGAGAAGGGCCGACATAATAAATAATCTGTCCTGCTAATGAAAAGGGGAGAGGTTCTTTCTTTTCCAGTAAAGTGAATAGTTTTTTATGAACAGCATCTCTTGCGGTATAAAGGGTTCCTGTAATAAAAACTTTATCGCCTATATTCAAAGAAACCAACTCATCTGTTTTCAAAGGTGTTTTTAAATAGATTTCCTTTGACATCTTACCCTCCTATTACAAAATAACTGTTTTATGTCGTGAAGCATGGCATTGAATATTGATAGCAACAGGCATACTGGCAATATGACAAGCCATAGTTTCAATATGTACATCCAATGCAGTGATTCTTCCACCTAAACCCATTGGTCCGATTCCAAGATTGTTAATTTTTTCTAGCAAAGTTCTCTCCAAGTCGGCAAACTTTTGTTCGGTGTGCCTTGAACCGATTGGCCGAAGTAATGCTTTCTTAGCCAACAACGCACTTTGCTCAAAATTACCCCCGAGTCCTACACCTACCACAACCGGTGGACATGGGTTTCCACTTGCTCTTTTCACTTTATCCACCACAAACTGAATCACCCCCTCCAAACCATCTGAGGGAGTCATCATTCTCAGCTCGCTCATATTTTCCGATCCGGCCCCTTTTGGAGCGACGGTAATCTTCATCGTATCTCCCGGTACGATATCCGTGTATATAATAGCCGGCGTGTTATCCTGTGTATTTTTTCTTTCCACAATTGGGTCGTACACCATAGATTTGCGCAAATACCCTTTCTCATAACCTCGCCGGACTCCTTCATGAATCGCTTCCTGAAGACTGCCTCCTACAATATGCACCTCCTGTCCGACTTCTAGGAAGACAACGGCTATACCGGTATCTTGACACATCGGAATCTGTTTTTCTGCTGCCAACGAATTATTTTCTAATATTTGGGATAAGATCTCTTTTCCCACAGGAGATTCTTCTTTCTCCAGGTTTGCTTTCATGCAGTCCGTAACATCTTTGCCGATAAAGTAATTCGCATCGATACAAAGTTTTTCAACCGCATCTATGATGGTAGAAATGGTAATCTCTTTCATATTCTCTCCTTTATTCCTTCAATTCGGTGATGTCGATAGCGCTCAACATATCTTCCGGTGTAACTCCCGGCATTTCAATGGTATTATCATCAAAGAATTCTTCCACAATCGGCTCCAGGTCTTTCACTGTTCGTATTTTTCCCTGTAACGGTTTCTCTAATTTTGATGAAATGCTTTCTTTTGGCACCAGTGTAAAGTCACCACTGATACCAATATCTTCTAATGTCCCCCCGACTTTAGGACCGGCAACTTCCTGAACGGTTCTGATTAATCCACCCTTTGATTTATGGGTACCGAATATCATCTGCATATCGGATTTAATACGAAAGGAGTCAATAGGTGATTTTTGCTTGCCAAATAAGAAATCCGGCTGTAGCATTTCGGATTCTAATTGTTGAATCTTGGACATAAATTCACGGTCAATGTCTACTACTTCTAAAGGACCTAATAATTTTGTAAATTCATCTACTAAAACAGATTGGACTTCATAACGATCGGGCATCTCTCCTAATTCCTTCTTCATGGTAGAAACATTCTCTTCAATGGTTTTATACACTTTATCCCGCCATTTTTCATCCGGAATTTTAGCTACTTGAGACATAGTGTGATAATCAAAATCCATCATCATCGATCCGACAAAAACAAGGGAATTGCTAATATTTGCGCCTCCTTCTCCGCCAATCTTTCTTCCATCCTTCGTGATGAGATCATTCACTTCACGGAAGGAGACCGGAATTCCAAAGCGTTGATGGGCACGGATAGCAGGCTCAGAAAGGACTTGATACGCATCCTTGATATTTTGTGGTAATTTTTTATTTTCTGATCCATAAATCACTTGATAAAAAATCTGGTTTTCGTCAAGATAACAAATTCCCCCACCGATTTCTCTCCTAAACAGAGGTATTTTGTTCTCTTTCAGATAAGGTAAATTTAACTCTTGCTTTGCATCTTGAAAATAACCCATACTGATTAAAGGCTTTTCCGGTGAAACGATCACAAGAGCGTCGACGCCCTCTCTGGCTAAAGCATGAAAGAGTGTCATAGACAAGAATCCAGGTAAACGGTCAAACTTGAATAGATACATAGTGGGCTCCTATTTAATATGTTTTGCGATCTGTTCTGTCTGCCATTCTACGGCGGTTGCTCCGTGAAATAGCGAAGAAATTTCTGAAGGATCACTCACTGTCATTGTAAATAACCAACCTTTTTCATACGGATCTGTGTTTGGTAAAGATGGCTGGTCATCAATCTCTTCATTGATAGACTCGACAGTGCCTGTGAGCGGAGCGTAAATTTTCCCGATCCACTTTCCGGTTTCTACAGTACCAACCACATCATCCTTCGATAGATCATCACCGATGCTGGGTAATTCAATATAGGAGATCTCTCCGGAGAGTTTTACAAAAAAATCCGTTACTCCTACTGTGGCTTTGTTACCTTCAACTTTTACCCACATGTGCTCTTTGTGATAATACAAATCATCTGGTAATTGATACCCTTGTAATTCTGACATCCCCTTCTCCTTTCAATTTTATATTAAAATCCAAACCTTTCCTTAAAAAACAAGTACACGAAAAGCGTGATTAACAATATATTTTTTGAAACATTTTTTTTCGAAAGAGATATCTTTCATAGAACTATGAGCGTATTGTAGTATTTTTACAAAAAAGAAAAAGGGGAATTTTGCTTCATTTTTTAAATGTAAAAAATATCGAAACTCAACAAAACCATCTACAAACCTGTTCATTACGCAAAATACTAATCAAAACCTTATAGAAAAGATCAGTTGTTTGACTACCTAAAAAATCCGAAAAAAAATATAGTGTGGTTAATAAATAAAATTCACTGCATTTTGATTGACCATAACCGGTTTACTAAACAAATCTAAGATACTGTTTAAAGGAATTAACCACTGATACTGGTCTTTTTTAAGCGGAATATCCGTTTTGAAAGGCACCTTAGTTTTATTTAAATATAGAAATCCTTCATTGGTCTCAGTATAGAAGATTAACGTAATTCCAGTATGAGTAAGCTGAATCTCCTTACCGGCAACCAACACATCAATCCCGTAGAATCGAAGAAAATCCTCACCGGCAACCACAATTCCATTTTGAATCGTAATCGGTGATTTAGAAAGAAAATAACCATTCGGAAAATGCACATAGGGGGAATCATGTTTTCCTGTTAAATAGGATTGAAGAGGTTTTAATGTTACCTTGATTGTCTGTGAAATCTCATTACATGTTACGGTGAACGTTTCTGTTTTTTCTTCAGTGAGGCCCGATGGATCGATAACCAAGTGAAAAACTTGGCTTGATTTGGCGGGAGTGAAATTCTTTAATTGAATATATGCCGGTAAATTTGAAACGGTAATCTCACCTTTTTGGCAAAAAACCTGTAAAGATATCGGGATTTGGATTTCTTTCTCTCTAAAAAATTCTGTTTGGACAATATCGGGAAAAACTTGAACTACCGTTGGCTTCGCAATCGCTGCTTTTTTGGTATTTTTAGGCAATTCTACCAATCTCTGGTTGCCAAAATCATACACCATAACGCGTGATGAATTGACCCCAATAAGAGAGGGATGATAGTATTCCTGAAAATGGGTTGACAGGCTATTTGCCTCCATAATTCTTTGGCTGGTTCCCCATTGATTGATTTGTTCTTCACCGATAGAGGTAACAGTGCCGGAAATATGGTCGAGAACAAATACGTTCCCGTCAGTATCTACATCATAAGAACTCAAGCCGGATCCGTTATTAGGAAAAAAATTAGTAGCATTCAATACAGGTTTAGTCTTGCCATTTAATTGAAATGAATGGATGAAATGAGAGGTTTTATCCATGAAATAAATGTTGTCTTTCCGTAAAATAATATCGGAGACCGAATTAGGATTCAAATCAGGTATAACAGAGAATCTCTCTATTTCTTCGCTGGTCTCTCTATCAAATACAACAAATTCACAGAAGAACTCGTCATATCCTACCACTTTATCATTATCAAAAGCAAATGAAGTGATTAGCGAGTATTCCTTTTTGGTTTTTAATTGGATCGCGGAGCTCTCTTCTTCTTGAAAATCATAGATAAAAACAGTGGATTTCAGCGACATTAGATTGATAATCAGCAGACCAACCTGTTCATCCTCCTGATGAAAATATAAATCCAGTACAGAATCTAAGTAAGAAGAAGACTCATATTCCACATCAATCGGAATTTCCTCAATTTCGTCTGCTTCCGGTGGAATTCTCACAAAATTAATGGTACTTAATGGATTCAACAAGTTAAGATAACGGGTATTGTTTTCGGTAAGAAATACGCCAATGGGATTAGGAAGATACATTTTTAGGTTCTTAATATCTTTGGTTAAGTTCTTATGGGATTCCTTCGTTATCTTATATTTATTGTCAATTTCAATCAGTTTAGTCTGAATATAGGGTATTTTCTTAGAGGTGACTAAGGACAGAATATAGAACTTATCTCCCGTTTTGATCATCTTTTCCAAGAGATATCCAAACTTCGATGTGAGGGGAATCTTCTTTTCGATGGAGCCGTCCTCTTTGATTAATCTAAGGGCATGGTCTAATGGATCGGAGACGAGTAGCGTCTCGTTGTCGTACAAAACCATTGAATAGGAAAAAATATAATACTCTTCTGTCTCAATGGTTTTTATATGACCTCCCTGCAGGGTATAGATATCGATATCGGATATACTGGAAACATAAATCTTATCTGTTGTAAGGACGATATCGGCTCCATATCGAATGTTGAGGGTAGTGGTTAGTAGTTGACGGTTAAGATCATACACCAGAATCCCATAAAGGTCGCATAGAAACAGCAACCCATCCTCGCTGATCTCCATTTCCAAGATGTTTCGGAATAACCTATCACTGGATAAAGTTAGGCCATACTCTTCATTTTGTATCTTACTGATTAATTCAAGTGTCTCCCGGCTATAAATATAAACAGTAGCGGTAGCATCTGTCAGGATCAAATATTTTTCATTTACTCTCAATAAAGCTCGATTTACCAAAGATAACAATGTCTGTTGAGTCTTGATGTCTCCTCCCAACCAAAAGGATTCCGGTATGGGAGTTTTTTGAATGATTTCAAAATTCTCGTTATAGATCACGATATCCTGGTTTGTGATGGCGTAAATCTTATCTTGGTATTGATCAATACAGAGAGGAAAGGCGTATTCATCTGGCAGAGGTTGATCCAATACAACCGGTGCGTCTTCTTCCGTTTCTACAACCTGAAAATTCAAAGAGGTGGGGGTGGCTTTCTGATAAGGTATCCCCATCCTGATAAACACCTCCTGATTTTCTTTGTTCCAGACCACGTTCGCCTTTAAACCTTCAGCAATAAACCTAATCGGAAGCAGTGTCCTGCCATTTCTGATGAACGGTGGATTCGATAGCTGGTAGTCCTTGCCGTTAATCAAAGCTATTTTCTTACCTATCCACAGTTCAATGCGTAAGCCGTTTTGGAATAAGGTAATTTTCTGTTCTTTCGCAACCCAATCGATTTGTATCTGAAAAGCCTCCGCTAAAAAGCGAATAGGCACAAACGTACTACCATTCACTATCAAAGCAGGTTCATCCAGCGATTTTTCCTGTCCGTTCAATAAACAAAATTTCTTGCCAATGGGGAGTGATATCTGAATCAGCTGTAAACGTTCCACCGTTATTGTTTCTTCTGAAGAAAGGGACCCCTGTGAAGAAGTGATCTGAAATTCATTGCTACCCTCCGATAAGGGTTGAAGCACCTGAAAGCTTCCATCTTCATTGACTCCAAAAGGTTTCTGATTAATGAAAACTTCTGCCTTTGCATTGGTCGACCCTTCTATCAGCCATTGAGAGTCGGTGGTTGAATTGGTTTTCTCACCTTTTATGACCAATGCAGGGGGCTCATCAGGTTCGTTGCTATCTAGAATGGTGTAAGGTTGATTCAGGCGAGACAGTACTTTTGTTTCGCCTGTTTCAGCTGTTGTTTGTAAGGTAATCTCAATGGATTTATTCCCGTTTATTTTCTTGTGTTCTAATTCAAAAGGAATCTTGCGGGATTCATAAGGTTGAAGGATTTCAACAGGAATAATTTGTTCCCATCCCGGATCCCCTTTGATCTGTAATTCCAATGGTGTAGTCGCTTCGTTTCCGAAATACTCAATATAAGCGGTTCCATTAGAGGATTGGTTTTTACTGCCGATAGGAGGATCGAGTTTAACGCTTTTCAGGATTGGCATAGAAGGTTTCTGACTCATATAGCGAACCAGATCATACAGAAAAGCGCTTAAATCATGGTTCGTATCTAATCGTGACCATTCAAAAGTCGCATTGATCACGGATACAGATCCCGTATCCACCAAATCAACTCCGGATCCCTTTAAAGAACCGACTGAAGCGGGATCCTCAAAAAATGAGGAGAAGGCTACCTCATTGATCGGAAGAAAAGCGTCTTCAAAAGGCAACGAATACTCAGCTTTTGAAAATTGACTGCGCACACTTTCATCAATCCGGAAAGTCGTTTGATTCTCCGTGATATCAATAGTGCTTAAGTCAGTTTCCGAAGTAATATGTAATAGCGGATACATACATTGAATCGAAAAATCATACGCATTTTTTCCAATCGACCCAAACGAGATTATCTTACCACCTTGAGCTAAGTACTCTGAAAGATTACGGTAAGAGGGGGCAAAATTATAATCAAAAGCATCAGGACTGTCCAGGATGACACAATCCGGTTTTAATCGATCTGACATAAATGTATTCTCGATTAAGTCCTGTTTCAGATTCAGGGGAAAAAACTCTACCGGGAAACCGGCTTTATCCATGGCTTGGTTTAATCTGTCCGTTAACTCGATAGGTTTTCTGCTGCCCTCCAAAAAAATGGAGTCACTCCAATAGCCAACACGATAAAACAACTCTTTTGGAGAACGCAGTGTGAATTGATATTGATTATCAACAGTATTCTTTTCATTAGGCAAAGTCTTTGCGCTGACAATGATTTCTGTCTCTTCGAGCGTTTGGTAATTAACATCAAGCCAAAGATAGTTTTGACTTAAGAAGGGGAAGGAAGGAAAATCAAAAGCTTTTTCCTGATCGTTGTAAACAATCGTCGCCCGAACATTTTTCTCATCATCAATCCCGTCATTCACTAAAGTAAAGCGAAGCTTCTGTTGTTCCCCGGGACGAAGACTGGAAAGTGCTGGTCGTGACTGTATGACTAAATCATGATAGTATTTTGACCAGAACATAAAACGGTTTTCTTTATAATCCTCTGTCTCTATCCTGAGAGCCAGTTGTGCTTTCCACGTAGGATTAAAAGTTGTATTAGAACCTGTTTGTGATTGATTTTTTATTGTTCCGGTATCCTTTAGAGCGTTCTTTTCCGTTCCATATTCCGCAATTTTATACTGCAAAGAAGGTGAGTTCGATAGAATGGACATTTTGAATCCATCATCGATCGGACATAACGGAAGTCCGTCCGAATTCATTTTCCATTCTTCAGATGTACTCAGTTCAGGAGCTGAAAACGGTTTTGTAGCCTCTAGTTTAGGAAGAATTAAGGTGGGATCCCCCATCAGAATATAACCGAAAAAAGTATCTGCACCGGCAGTGTAGCGGTATCCCCAATCGGATTCAATATAACTTTGCATCGTTTTGTTGCTAATGTCCCCTAATGTGCCGGTATTTTCATGAAGGTATAAGCAAAACCGGCTTAAAACATGGCCCATATAGGAAGCTTCCTCGTCCAGTTTGATAATACCATTGTCTATATCAAAATCGATATATCCATAATTATTCCTGGATCCTCCAATATAGGCAATAGCCCCGTTTTGGGAAAATAACATCGATTGAGAAAAAGAAGTCGGAAATTGACTTTTTTTCGGAGTTTTGAATAATTCAGGAAAAAGCTGTGTGTCCCATGCCCCGTTCATGCAAGCGATGCTCAGCATAATGGGGAGTTTATCCTTTTTGGGTAAAGAATAACAAAAATTTACGTCTGCCATTCCGGATTCAAGGTATAACTCGCTTCCGCTGCCATGCCCGATTTCATAAATAAGACCTTTGTCTTGGTTTTGCATTAACTCCTTAAAAGAGGGTAGGTTAAATTTATCTTCCGTTCGAAAATACTTTTCGATTTTAAAACCATTTAACCGATCCTGGTTGATAGTACTGGAAATCATCAGCTCTCCCATGTATTCACCGTCAAAAGGATCGCCTCCCATAACGGCAGCTTGTGAAAACCAGTTGATATCCAGATTTGCTATATAAGAGGTCATTTTTGAAAGATAAGTTTGCATCTCTGTATTTGATCTAACAGGGATACGTCCTACTTTTAAATGGAACGTAAAATCTTCTGCTTTGTTGAAAGGACTAGCGTAGAATTGATCAGTTGGGATCCAGTTTTCGAACCCCTGAGAACCATCTCCGGTGTAGATATAATACGATGGAGGGATTAGTTGAGAATCACCAAGAATGGTTAGATAATCCGCTTCATCCTTCTGAAGCTTCTGCTGTAGCCATGTAATGATTTTCCGAGCAGTTGCATCATCATATTTATTTATAGACTTGATGGTTTCCAATGGAAAATCCGCATACCCTTTATATCCGTCAGATTTTGGTCTGGCTGCCATTGGTAACGAAGCTATTGAAGAAAGTTTTAAAATGTTGACCGTATATCCTTGTTTTTCTTGGATTGATTTTAGTTGGTTTGCTTCCTCAGCAAAAATATCCGGAGTTAAAATGATGGAATCTTTTTTTCTGATATTAGGTAGTTTTTCTTTTTCTTCATCAGCAAAATTTATTCTAATCTGTATTGATTCAGTAAAATACCACTTCCCGGAACGCAGGTATACAGGATGAATCTTGATACGGATAAACCGTTTATTGTTAGTAAAACAGGATTGTACTTCAAAATTTTCTTTGGGAAACTGATCAATCTTATTGGAATCAATATATGACTTTATCTCCCTGTTTATTTTTTTCTTTCCATTATAAGGTTGTAAAGGCGGGATGAGTTGAATGGGAATGTTCGGCAGGACCATCTCTTTCGTTGTCATAGAAAGGGTGTCCACTGAAACAACCACCTGGTGTTCTCTAAGAGTGATGATTTTGTCAATACGCGGCAGTTGAGGAGTGCCTTCTTCCGTGACAAATCCATTTTGATTCAACCGGAAGAAATAACCGTTTTCCCCTTTCTCAATGCTCAAATCTTTCAGGGAAAAGGTGGCGTAAAGAGTATGTGAAGAAGTAGGAATAACATTATTCAAAAACACTTGATGGGTTTGAGGAAGAAAAGGATGCGTAAAAGCTTCCTTTGAAAGAATAGGCTTGGGTAAAAACGAAACAATGATAAAACAAGAAAGGATACTGAAAAAACACTTTTTTACAAACATGTCAACTTCCTTACTGGATTACAATAAAAGCAATCTCAATAGTAATTTGTTGCTAACACAGCAAAAAAATTTATGTATTCTATCAAGATAATACAACAGAAAGTATAACAAAAACAGGTTGTTTTTCTATTTTGTTTATTCCTATTTGTCATTTAAAAGTGTAACTTACCGGGATAAAAAATAAATTTTTGTCACTGTAATAAAATCGGAACTTTCAAAAAAATACCTGATTTATTAAGTAACACGTATCAATTAGGAGTTCATCATGAAATGGCTAAAAGATAAAAGAATAGTTAGTATTTTCTGGGCTATTTTAAGAATCTGGCTTGGTTATACTTGGTTGTCTGCTGGCTTAATGAAAACCCAGAATTCCTCCTGGTTTGGAGCAGATGCCGGAACTGCACTCACTGGCTTTCTTCAAGGTACCATCGCTAAAGCGACAGGGGATCACCCTGCTGTTCAGCAATGGTTTGCTTCATTTTTAAACACTATTGCTCTTCCAAACGCGGTATTTTTCAGTTATTTGGTAGTCTTTGGGGAGATTCTGGCCGGGATAGGTCTGATAACTGGTACTTTTACAGTGATTTCCTTACTAGTCAGTGCGTTTATGAATTTAAATTACATGCTAGCGGGAGCCTCAGGATTAAATCCAAACATGTTAGTCATCGCTTTCATTTTGCTGTATGTAGGTCCTAATACCTATTTTTATGGGTTAGATCAATGGTTTCTATCCAAAAATTGCAAACTATGGAATTGGTCGAAAAAAAATGACAAAAACCTTATAAATTCTTAATTTTTGAACTAAATAGCATTTTTCTGATATAATTTTTATAAACAGATTTCTCTTAACTGAGCAAGGATTTTTATGAGACGTGTAGTTCTTCCAAAGCTTCGAATCGGAGATTTATTAGCTTCGGTACCTATTATTCAGGGCGGGATGGGCGTCGGTATTTCCTTGTCGGGACTCTCTTCAGCGGTTGCAAACCAAGGGGGCATTGGAGTAATCGCCGTTGCCGGAATCGGAATGTCCGAAGCGGATTCTTTAAAAAATTATGTGGAAGCAAATATACGAGCTTTAAGACAAGAAATACAGAAAGCCAGAAAGCTGACAAAAGGCATACTGGGTGTCAATATTATGGTCGCTCTCTCTAATTTCAGCGAGATGGTCACTGTAGCGATTGAAGAAGGCATCGATATTATCTTTGCCGGTGCCGGTCTACCTTTAAACCTTCCTTCTCTTTTAAACGGCAGCGTAAAAACAAAATTAGTACCCATCATCTCAAGTGCCAGAGCAGCTAATTTAATCACCAGAAGATGGTTTGAACGTTACAATTACAAACCGGACGCCTTCGTTGTGGAAGGCCCGAAAGCAGGAGGACACCTTGGTTTTAAGCCTGATCAGCTGACTGATCCTGCATACCAACTCGAAAAATTGATCCCTGAGGTGGTTCAGGAAGTCACTGATTTAGAAAAAGTCGTAGAGAGCAAAATTCCTGTCATTGCTGCTGGCGGTGTTTACACCGGAGAAGACATTCGGAAATATCTTTCTATGGGTGCGTCAGGAGTTCAGATGGCTACACGATTTGTTGCTACAGACGAATGTGACGCCTCCGATGTCTTCAAACAAGCTTATATCCAGTCTGAAAAGGAAGACATCGTCATCATTAAAAGCCCGGTAGGATTACCCGGACGGGCTATCCGAAATACTTTTATTAATGATGTGGAAGCTGGAGAGAAGAAACCATTTGCCTGCCCCTATCACTGCATCATTACTTGTGATTTTAAAAAATCACCCTATTGTATCGCCGCAGCTCTGATGCAAGCCAAAAAAGGGAACCTGAAACACGGTTTTGCTTTCTCCGGTTCGAATGCTTACCGCATTAAAAACATTGTGCCCGTGAAAAAGCTGATGGATGAGCTTCGGGAAGGCTATGAA
>JAJFUD010000017.1 GCA_021372585.1 bacterium | reverse complement strand
GCTCCGTTCTCCTCGATGCCCCTCCCCTGAACCGATCCGGTCGTGTCTTTATCCCTGTCCGTTTTGTCTCGGAAGCTTTCAAAGCAGAAGTTGTCTGGGATCAAGCTACCCGTACCGTTACGGTGACGTATAAGAAGTAATGGAGGAAAGGATAACCGGGATGATGGAAAAAACTATCTTGATACGGAATATACGTACCCCTTTTGAGGAGACCATTGTCTTAAAAGGTTGGCTTCACAATATCCGCATCAGTGGAAAGATTGCTTTCCTTATCCTTCGGGATGGCACGGGCTACATTCAGTGTGTACTCTCTAAGAGTGCAGTGGGTGATGAGAGTTTTGAAAAGTACACCAAGATTTCCCAGGAATCCTCGATACAGGTGTATGGCACGATTCGCGAAGACAAACGCTCACCCATCGGTTTTGAGATGGATGTGCAGAAAATTGATATCATTCAGCAGGCAGAAGACTACCCTATTTCTTTAAAGGAACATGGGGTAGGCTTTCTGTCCAATATCCGTCATCTTTGGCTACGTTCTCCGAAACAACGGGCATTATTGGTGATACGGGATCTGGTTGCTTTAAAAATACGAGAATTTTTGCATAACGAAGGTTTTACCTGCATTGATTCCCCAATACTGACCGGCTCAGCTGCTGAGGGGACTACCACTTTGTTTGAGCTCGATTATTTTGGGGAGAAAGCGTTTCTGTCGCAAACCGGTCAATTGTATCAGGAAGCCGCCGCCATGGCTTTTGGCAGAACGTATTGCTTTGGTCCTACGTTTCGGGCTGAAAAATCCAAAACCAGACGGCATCTGACCGAGTTTTGGATGGTGGAACCGGAGATTGCGTACTGCGATTTTGAAGAAAATATGGCTATCCAGGAACGGATGATTCTGTTTTTGATTCATAGCTGTCTGGAACTCGCCGGCACTGAATTGAAAACACTCGAACGGGATCTCTCACCTCTTACGAAGATCAAAGCTCCGTTTCCCCGGGTGAAATACGAAGAGATTTTGCAGATATTGAATCAACACGACCGCGGAAAGCAGTGGGGGGATGACATCACCGGACTCGATGAGACGATTATATCCAATGAATTTGAACAGCCTGTCTTTATCACGCATTTCCCGGTAGAGAGCAAAGCCTTTTATATGAAAGCCGATCCGACCGATCCAAGAGTGGTACTGGCAGCCGATTTGATGGCCCCTGAAGGATACGGGGAGATCATTGGCGGGAGCCAACGTATCGACTCTCTGGAAGATTTACTCACAAAAATGAATCAATATGGTTTAAAACAGGAAGACTATCAGTGGTATATCGACCTACGACGATTCGGTTCTGTTCCGCATTCCGGCTATGGAATGGGACTGGAAAGGTTTGTCGGATGGATGGGTGGTATTGAGCATATCCGTGAAGCGATCCCCTTTCCCAGGACGATCGAGAAAATCTATCCATGACCCCAGGTCAGACTGCTTCTGCTGATATAGACTACACCTCTTATCTGCAGGTCTTGGCGAAGTCTCCGCCTGTGCATCAGTATCTGCTGCTGGGCGAGTATCCCTATATGAAACAAGTCACGTATTCCATGATTAAAAACAAGCTGTTTCAACAAAACGAAACCGAACTGGTGACCCTGTTTGGGGATGAGATCAAGAAAGAAAGTCTCGAAGGCTATCTGAATTCTCCCTCCTTTTTTTATCCCTCCCGGTTGGTGCACATTCGTCATTTCTTTATGATCCCCCCAAAAGAGCTAAAAGAAATTCTGGCTAAAGATTGGTTTGTCAACATCGACCCCTCGGTGTGGCTGGTAGCAGAAGATGATGGACAACGAGATGAGATCAAAGCCTCCATGAAGAAAGCCTTTCAGAACTTTACCATTCTCTCTGACGTGAATTTTACAAAAAAACAGATGATCGCATGGTTGAAGAAGCGCTTTCAATCCTATAAAGAATCTCCCTCAGAGACTTTTCTCTCTCATCTGGCTGACGTATTTGGTTCGGATATCGATCAGGCGTTTCAGTTTGCTGATACGCTCTCTCTGTCAGGTTTTCAGGACGAATCCGAATGGGAAAATAAACTAAAACAGTATTTCCAGGATGGGCAGGAAGTCATCTACCATTTGTCGGATCAACTGTTGAGAAATCAATCCAAAAAAGCGGTGCTGATCTTTAACCGGTTGTTACGAGACGGAAAAACTCCGGAAGAGGTTTTTTATTACCTGGTGAATCACTACCTCTTTCTCTCCGAGGTAAAGTTTTATGCGCTGCTGTTAAAGTCTAAAGAACAAGTTGCCCAAACCCTGAAGCAGTATAACCGCTACCGAATCGTAAAAGTCTACGATGACTTGGAATCTGTCAGCGAAACCAAGATCCATTCTTTCCTAAAAGAGCTGGTAGCCTTGGATATACGTATCAAAACAGGTCAGGAAACCGACCTCGCCAACGGCCTCTACAATCTCTTCTAGCCCTTTCCCAAGGGGACGGAGTTGTTGGGACAAAAAAAGAACCGCTTTAATCCACGATAAACGTGATTTTGGCATCCACGCGAAATTTATCAATCTTATTGTCTTTGACGATTGCTTGGAATCCTTTGATATAAACACTCTGGATGTTCTTAACCGTTTTTGTCGCTTCTTTGACGGCGTCTTTTGC
>JAJFUD010000052.1 GCA_021372585.1 bacterium | reverse complement strand
TTTCTTTTATTTGTATGGTATCTGTATGGGTATAGGCTAATTACCCATGATAAAAATGTCAAGAATTTTTTAATAATAATTTTCACAGAAATAATAAAGTACGACAAGAAGGATATTGTACCAGTACTATCTTCCTATTCTAATAAGAAGAATCTATAGATGGTTCGATATTCTGTAAGGAAAATCACAATATCATTAACAGCTTCTCAGCCGGGAAGTGATGCTCCTTTATTTCTGACCGAAACCGCTCAACTCCTGTAAACCACAAAAATCATCTGCAAAGCCCCATTCGATGAGTGTGCCCAACAACTCCGTCCCCTTGGGGAAGGTTAGGGGAGTTTTATCAGTTCGACGGTATCGCCGTTTTTCAGGTTGGCTGCATTGGCTTCATCGGTGTCAATGTGGAAATCCAGTACAAAGTCCTCTCTGATTCTGATGACTACTTGGTTGAATGTGATACTTCTCGGACCGGATGCATACGCTGAGACGATCTCTCCCGGTTCTACGCAGAAACGTTCCGCATCTTTCGGACTCATATGGATATGCCTGGCAGCCACAATGACACCCGATTCCAGGAGTACTTTACCGGAAGGACCGATAATCTGTATCCCCGGGGTTCCCTCCAGATTGCCGGATTCGCGGATGGGAACTTGTATGCCAAGTTTGATACAGTCTGTCAGCGAGAGTTCAACCTGGGTATCTTTTCTTACCGGACCCAGTATTCTGACTTTTTCGATCTGACTTTTACAGGTAACCAGGGTGACAGTTTCTTCACAAGCATATTGACCGGTTTGTGAAAGATCTTTTGTTTTCGTTAACGAATGCCCTTTTCCAAATAAAGTCTCAAGATCTTGCTGGTGTACGTGAAGATGCCGGCTGGAAATACCAACGGGAATCAGATGGCTCATGCTATCTCCTTTCATCAGTCAATAATGATATAGAAGCACAGATAAAGAATGCTCAGGGTGAAAGACAGCAGGAAGCTGAAATCTTTCAGGTTCTCTAGCTTTCGCTGATGAATGCTGGTTACAATTCTTTGGATTCCCTCAGTTAAAATAGCGGCTACGAGACCTTCTGCAGGGTTAAACGTGAGTAAGGTCACCAAAATAAAAATAACAGGGGTGAGATAAGCCTGGAATTTTTGTTTCAAAATTGGCTGGATAGAGCGATTTAGCAGAGAAAAACCAAGGTAAATGATTAAGAAGGATGAGCCTGCATGAGAGGAAAAGAAACCTAACGGAATGACACAGGCGGTCGCCATTAATAATAATCCGCTAAAAACAGCAGAGAAACCGGATCGGCTGGATTGGTCAATCGCTACACCGGATTCGGCACTGGTCATAAAAAAGGTGACATTCGTACTGACGCCCAACAGGGAAAAAAGATGTCCCAACAAGCTGACAGATTTTATTTTCATTATTTTTTCAGGATCATGACCCCCCCCTGATTCTTCGGCCGGTTTTGCCATTAGCAGACCACAGGTGTACAGCTGGTAAAGATGAGAGAAAACAAAAGTCACTAAAAATAGAAAAACTAGTCTGATCAATGAAGGCGAAGTAGAGAGGACATTATAAAAATCACGAATGGCATTCATGTTCCAATTCGAAAAGAACATGTTGAAATTGGAGGGAACAAAATTGGAGGTGATAAAGGAAAAGGGCTGAAATGAACTCACCATGCCTTTTGATAAGCTTCTTCCCCATTCAATGGGAATAAAAAACCCTATAACAGTGAGCAAGATAAAAATGGCGAGTGGTGAATTCCAAAATGATTTCTTTTTGGAAATACTGACCAGGATAAACCCGATGATCACTAACATGGGTATTGGTTGAAAGAAATACCCCATCCTGAAGGGAAAATGCCACTCACTTAATGCAGTGGTCGATACTAAAGTGGCGGGGGTAGGTTCTAAAAATCGGATTAACAAACCTGCTTTGAGAGAACCAATGATGACCAGAAGCAAGCCTAACACAATAGGGAAAAACTGGAACAATGAGATTGGAATGAGTTTTTGCAGTTGTTTTTCCGGTAAGAACAAGAAAAGGAGAAACGATAGGAGGATCGCGATAAAAGCGGATATCATGATGTTGTTAATCGGATGACCAAAAGCATAGGTGCCGTATACTGATATTAAGACAGTCAGCATTAGGTTTGGTAAAACAAGCAAAGGTTTCTTATACAGTAAACCTTGAATGAGGGAGAATAATCCAGAAAATCCACATAACATGAATAGCAAAACCGGAATCACGGCATTAAATATGTTCGTTTCAAAGGAAGTACGGAGCAGATCAGCGTTCCATTGTATTAAGACTAACGCAATGATGAACAGATAAATCCCATTGACCAGTTCTTTCTTTAAATCAATCTCTCCCTGGCCCGTGTAGAATAACTTTTTCAGTTTCATTTTATTTTACTCCTTTATGCTTTTCAGATAGGGATGAATAGCGCAAGCTGGAATCTTGGATGGATTGTATCTCTTCTTCTGTCAGTTTGCGGATGATTTTTCCCGGAATGCCCATGACAAGAGAACCTTCTTCCACTATTTTGTTACCAGTAACGACAGAGCCGGCTCCAATAATACAGTTTTTTTTAATTTTCGCTCCATTGAGAATAATCGCTCCCATTCCAATCAGCACGTTATCTTCAATCTCACAGGCATGAACGATTGCCTGATGACCGATGGTGACATGATTGCCCACTTTTACCGGTCGATCAGGTTCTCCATGCAAGGTGGCATTATCTTGAATATTGGTATAATCCCCAATCAGGATGGAAGAGAAATCTCCTCGCAATACCGCATGATACCAAATACTGGAATGGGTACCGATCGAAACATCACCGATCAAATCAGCATCTTCTGCAAGAAAAGAACTAGGGTGGATGCTGGGTGTTTTATCACCTAATTTTATTATCATACATACTACACCTTTTACTTACCTTTTTTTTATTTCTATAAGATTTCCTTATTCATCATATGAAAAATACACGAAAAATGCAATCGATACCGGTGGTTGTTTTTTGATTAAATCCGATGCGAAATGTTGTTTTTTTCCTGTCTCTCTCTATAATTTAAAAAACCCTACAATGGATGTGTTGTACCGGTGGATTTGGACCAACATCCAGGTGAACGAAGGGATGATCGGAGATGATGTGAACCTTAACAGAGGATCTGATTCACTCCTACACTCCCAATGAATTATCGAACGGTTCACGAAATCTGCCGACCACGCCAACGTGGGGATTGTTTTTTGGAGGATCGAATGGAAAGGATTGCAATAGTTCGAAAAGTGATTGAAGCGGGCGGAGGAAAAGCTTTGGTGGAATTTCTACAGGAAAATGATCCATCCGGAAGTTGTGCGCCGGAACAATGCTCCACCTGTTCCCAATGTTCAAAACAATCCAAGTTTATGTTGACCGATTCCGGCATACCGGTGGAATCGGGAGATACGGTAGTGGTATATTACCCGACATATCGGTATTATGTAGCGATGGCTATTACCTTTTTATTGCCAGTGCTCATGTTGTTTTTCGGAATTTATTTAGGTTATGGTGACGAGAAAAAGAGTCTTTTATGGGGGGGTCTTTTTTTTGCATTTTCTTTGCTTTTGGCTTATATTGTTGACAAGAAGATAAAGGTAAAAGTTATTATTACAAGAATACTAGAAAGGCATTCGAATGGATAGAAATTTGATTAGCGGGATTATCACCGGAATGGCGATCGGTCTGTTAGTGGCTATTTTTACTGCCCCGGAAGAAGGTTTTTTATTCCGTAATCGAATAAAAGCATTATTAGAAGGAACAGCAAAAGAAATTGGCATTAATACAGGAAATACTTCTTATAAAAAGAAACAGAGAACCTCTGACGAGGAAGATGAATTGCATTAGTGTAATCCAGTGACTTCTAGGAGAGAACAATGAAGAGACTTAAATTGCAGTTACTAGCTGCCATGGTATGTTTGTTACTTGCTTTTCCTGTCTTATCAGCCTATTCTGCCTCCACTAACATATTCCCCCTTACAGACGCCAACCGCATTGAGATATTTAAAGAATTTACCCTTACGATTAAAATCTCACTGGCGGAAGATCTGTTTGGATATACTTTTGATTTTGCTTACCCCCGGGATAAAGTGGACTTCATCTCGATTACAGAGGGAGATTTTTTAAAGCAGAATAACAACTCTACCTTATTTGAAAAATCCATTCAACCTGACAGCGGATCGATAAAAGTGGCGTCAGCTATTGCCGGGCGTTCCCAGGGAGCCTCAGGGGATGGTGTGTTGGCTACACTTACCTTTAAAACCAGGTTTGTCGGAAAAGGTCTGTTCAGGGTACTGAACCCAGTCGGTAAAAACTCCCGATTAGAAGATATTTCGATCACCGGTGGCGATATACAGATTGAGGTCTTTGAGGTGGAAGAAATTCCTATTCTATCCGTAGAACCGAAATCATTGGATTTTGGATCAGTGAAATTCGGGGACACCCCTGTGTTGAGTTTCCATATTAAAAACACCGGTCAGCTAACCTTAAATGGCGAAGTCAGCTCATTGGTATCATGGCTTACCGTTTCTCCTCCACAGTTTGTTGATGAAGCAGAAATCAAAGTAACACTGCTTTCTCATCAATTGGCTCCCAATGATTCCTATGAGGGAGAGGTAAAAGTACGGAGTAATGCCGGAGATTTCAGTTTGTTTGTTAAAGCTTATATTGTGCAGATTGTCAGTAAGGACCCTCCGCCTCTTACCATTTTAACCCCGGATCCGGAATTGTTAACCAGGGAAAAACGTTTGTTTATCTTATGTGAAACTTCCCCGGTCGCTTTTGCATCGATTAATGACCAGCGTGTCGCTGTCGATTCTGAAGACGGTATCTTCTTTTTAAATATTTTTTTAAAAGAAGGTCTCAACCAAATAAAAGTCTCTGTTTGGGATGCTTACGAGAACAAAAAAACAGAGACTATTTTAGCTACTTTAGACACAACGCCCCCTAATATTACAGTAGATAATATTCCGCTGTTTTCAAATAGTGATACCCTTATTATTACAGGTAAAACAGACCAGGATGCGGAGTTGACTTTTAATTTCGCTCCTTTACTGGTCGGAAAAGACGGTGTATTTTCAATATCCTATAAAGCTTATCAAACGATCAACCAGCTGATTTTTACTGCTGTCGATTCCTTAGGAAATAAGCGTTCAGCGATTCGTGTGTTCTTCTATAAACCGTTGAAACCAAACCAGATAATATTGACTTTAGGAGAGCGAATAGGGACTTTCAACGACAGGGAATTTACGATGGATGCTCCGCCAATGATGTCAAATGGCAGGGTGATGGTGCCTTTGCGGCTGATTGCTGATATTTTTGGCGCTGATGTTCTCTGGGAGTCATCCAAAAAACAAGTCGAGATCGAACTACGCTTTAGTAAGATCGTTTTAAAGGTCGGTTCCAATCAGGCTGTCATGAATGGCAAAACCACTACTCTGGACGCTCCTCCAATCATTCAGAACGGCAGGGTGATGGTGCCGATACGATTCATCAGTGAGGCTTTCAGTTCTGAAGTGGAATGGAAACAGGAAGAGAAACGTGTTATAATACGCTTCTAGTATGACAGATTCAATGAAAAAAAAATACCGGAGCCGGGTCAATTACTTAGGCATTATAATCGGCAGCGCTGCTGATGCGTTTGGATATGCGGGTTTTCTGATCCCTAACAAGTTGAATATGGGAGGGGTTGCTGGAATAGCGATTATTCTTCACCACCTAACCAATTTTCAAACCGGTTTGCTCTATTTTCTATTGAATTTACCTGTCTTCTGCTGGGCTTTTTTTCGATTAGAAAAAAAAGTGCTTTTATCTACCTTTATATCGGTCGGATTGAATGCTTTTTTTATTGATATGTTCGGTTATATGATCAAGTCGTTACCTGTTACCGAGGATCTTTTACTGGCTGTGATATATGGATCTGCTTTATCAGGGTTGGGTATCGGCATCACCTATCGATCCCATGGATCGTTGGGGGGCACTGATTTGCTGGCTCAGATTATCCATACTTACTTTGAGATCCCGTTTGGTCAGATTGTTATCCTGTTGGATGCCTTGGTCATCGTCTCTTCAGCGATCATTTTTAAAAATGCAAACCTTGCTCTCATGCCTCTGATCGGTCTTTTTATTCTGGGAAAAGTGGTGGACGTAACCCAGGAAGGAATATCTAGCTCAAAAGTGGCTCTGATCATCACGGAGAAACCTGCTGAGATTAAAGAATTTATTTTTCATGAACTCAAACGCGGAGTCACCCTGTTACAAGGTAAGGGTGGTTATTCGGAAGAGGGAAAAGCGATTTTATTGTGCGCTTTTACTCAATCCCAGCACACCCTGCTCAAACAGGAGATCAAATACATTGATCAGGATGCTTTCATTATGATTGGGACATTAGATGAAGTATTAGGAGAAGGTTTTGAAAAATCCAGATAGTTCTTTCAGAGAGATATTGATGGTGCAGGATGTGGTGAAAAGCTATCCCCCGAATTTGGTTGCGGTCAATCATATTAGCCTCTCTATAACCAAAGGTGAATTTGTCTTTATCGTCGGGCGATCCGGCGCCGGCAAAACGACTCTTTTTCGCTTGTTGTCTAAACAGGAGGAACCGGACAGCGGGTTGATTTGGTTGAATAACCGGGACATTACGCAAATTCCCAGACACAAAAGCTACTTGGTTCAGCGTGAGTTGGGATTTGTATTTCAGGATTTTAAATTAATTCACTATAAAACAGTCTATGAAAATGTGGCATTTGCTTTGGAAGTGCAAGGAAAATCCGATAAAAAGATCCGGAAAAGAACTCCGGAAGTTTTAGAGCTGGTGGGTTTGTTAAATAAGCGAAAATCCTTTCCGGCTCAACTGTCCGGTGGAGAGCAGCAGCGAGTTGCGATTGCCCGGGCGATTATTCATGAACCTTCTTTGTTGATTGCGGACGAACCAACCGGCAACCTTGATTGGGAAACTTCCAATGAAATTATGACCTTGTTCAAGACCATCAACCAAACCGGCACAACGATTCTGATGGCTACCCATAATGAAGAAATTGTTCAAAAAGCCCGATTCAGAACCATATATTTGGAAAAAGGAAAAAAACTGGATGAGATGGTTTATTGACCTAAAACGTGAGATGCGCGAAGCATGGGTGGCATTCAGACGAAACGGGATCAACTCCTTTGGAAGCATTATCATCTCCATGGTCGCGTTATTTTCTCTGGCAATCATCCTTTTATTAAGTGTTTATGTGCAGTATGGTACGAAGTCAATCGGACAAAGATTGAATATCACGGCTTTTTTTGACCCATCTACAGCTGAACAGCAGCTAAACGAGACATTTTCACGGGTGAAGGAGTTGAAAACGGTCTCCAAAGTGGAATTTATTTCTCCCGAACAAGCTTTGGAAGAGTTAAAAAGCAGATTTCCGGATTTAAATGAGATGGAACTCGAAGAGAGTCCTATTCCTCCTTCGATTCGGATAGTCCCTGCTAATTCGAAAGATGTGTCTGCTTTGATCCGAGATATCAGAGAAATGCCTGGTATTGCATCCGTAACCGATGTAACAGAAGCGGCGAAATCGTATTTTTCTATCGTGAATATCGGGACATTACTTGGTTTAGCCTTGATTTTTATCTTTTTTGCAGGCTTTATTTTTGCCGTCAGTGCTTCTACCAGCCTCTCCATTTATGCCTATCGCAAAGAGATAGAGATCATGCAATTTATTGGCGCTACCAGGACTTATGTAAGGGCTCCTTTTCTTATCTTAGGCTCTTTATACGGCTTTCTTGGTGCTTTACTAGCTTCGCTTTCCTTGTATCCGGTCTATCAACAAATTAACCAATTTTACTATTCCTTTGTATCGTTTGATCCTATTCCTATTCAAGGTCTCTCCATCTTGATCATCATCATGATTCTGACTATAGTACTGGGTATTCTCATCGGTTCCATTTCTGCTTATTTTGCCGTCAGAAGGTACTTTAAATGAAAAAAATCCAAATCATCCTGATTAGTCTATTATTAACTTCTTTGGTACTCGCTCCACTGATACCAGTTCAAGGCGGTAGTATTGATGACGATATAAAAAAAGCGGAACAAGTGAAAAAACAGCTTGAAGAACAGATTAAAGCTCAAAATGCATTGATCGACTCTCTATCTTCCAAAGAAAGTCAGGTTGTTTCGGAGTTGAATAAAGTGGAACTGCAGATGCAACGGGTACAAAGCCAAATCAACCTGTTGATGCTGGAAATAGAAAAAACGAAGCAGGAATACTTGACGTTAAACGCTGATATGGACGCATTGGAAGCTTCCATTGAGCAAAAAAATGCCCGTATGAAGAAACTACTGCAAGTGTTATACCAGAATTACACCATGTCATTTAATGCGTACCTGTTTTCTGCTAAAAATCTGAACGAGATCATTGACAAAGCGATATACCTGCAATATTTATTTGAAGCGGATAAAACTTTTTTCCGATCCTTAAAAGAAGAGAAACTCCTTCTGGAAACCAAGAAACAAAGTCGGATTGAGATTGATTTGAAACTGAATACGGATAAGTCAACTTTGGATAAAGAGAATACACATTATCTGGCATTAGAAAAACAAAAAAATATCCAGATCGCGAATTTTGCCTATCAAATACGAATTGAGACCGAATCCAAAGAGGAAGCGATCCGTAAACTTGATGCTATCGAACCTTATCTTAAGGCTCTCCTTAAAAAGAAAGCCGAAGAAACCAGAAGGAAAAACCTGTTGAATTCTCCTTTCGGTAAGATTATATGGCCCATCGAAAACGGTCAGGTTTCTTCTCCTTTCGGGATGAGAATACACCCGATATTCGGCGTGAATCGAATGCACACGGGAGTGGATATCGACGCTCCTTCAGGCACTCCGATCAGAGCGGTCACTACCGGTATCGTGGTTTATTCCGGTTGGTTGTCCGGATATGGCAATGTTGTCATCCTTCAGCATGCCGAAGGCTTCTCCAGTCTATATGCTCATATGCGAACGATCTATGTCAAAGAAGACCAATCGGTTTCCCTTGGAACCGTTATTGGAGAAGTAGGCACCACCGGTTGGTCAACGGAGCCTCATCTTCATTTCGAAATCCGGCTTAACGGGGAACCCATTAATCCGATGAAATATCTTTCACCAACATAAAGGAAGTATCATGAAAACTTGGAAAACTATTGTTGTAGCATGTGTTATAGGTATATTGCTGATAGGAACAGCGTTTTATGGAGGTTTTCGTTTTGCTCTGGTTCAATATGATTTAGCGGAGCTTCCGGCAACCCGATTTGCTCTGTCAACCGTCAGGAACTACTTCATTCGCCCTGTTGAAGATTCAATGATTGCAAAAGGGATTTTATCCGCTACCCAGGATCCGTATAGTGTTTTCTTTACCAAAGAAGAATTTGAAGCTTTTGAGATACAGCTGGCTGAATCCTATGTGGGGATTGGCATTATGATCACTCAATCTGAAGAAGGCTTTGAAATTACGAAAGTATTTCCTGACTCTCCGGCGAATGATGCAAAAATCAGATCCGGCATGATGATCCGGGAAGTCAATGCAGAGAGTGTTAAAGGACATGATCTTGATTGGGTCGCTTCTAAAGTGAGAGGACCGGAAAACACATCGGTTAAAATAACGGTTTACACTCCTGATACGAAGCAAGAAAATGAAATCGAACTCATCCGGAAAAAAGTAAAACTCCAAACTGTAGCCAGTAAAATGCTGGACAATGATGTGGCCTATATTGCGATTCACTCGTTCAGCCACGGCACTGCTCAGGATTTTGCCATTCAATTGGATCAATTGCTGGCAGGCAAACCAAAAGCCATGATACTGGACCTTCGTGACAATACCGGCGGCTTGTTAGATGAAACAATTTCTATCGCTCAGAGAATATTGCCTTCCCATTCTGTCTTGTTCTATACAAAAGGACGTGATAATCAATTGGGCGAGCAAACAATCGGGGAGTCTATCCCGATCAATATCCCTCTGTATGTCATTGTGAATCAAAACTCCGCCTCTGCGTCTGAAGTATTAGCGGGAGCGATTCAGGATCTGAAAGTAGGAAAATTGGTGGGAGAGAAGACATATGGCAAAGCATCGATCCAGAAAGTGTTTCCCAATATGCTAACCGGAGATTGTATCAAGCTCACTGTCCAGACCTACCTCACCCCTAACAAACAAGATATTATGGAAAAGGGAATCACCCCCGATATTTTGTATGAGAAACTTGAATGGTCAAAGCCTTTTGGGCAAGATCCCGTTGTTCTTTTCGTATTAGAGAAAATACAATAGGAGTGCAATATGAAATGGAATGAATCTCCCCATCAACTTTCGGTTGAAACCGCATTAGAGATATTAGGATCGAATCCGGAAACAGGATTAACCAAGGAAGTAGCAAAGCAACATCTTGATACCTATGGTTTCAATAAAATTTCCACTAAGAAGGGTACCACCGCCTGGATGATCTTTCTTAACCAGTTTACGAGTATTTTAATCTGGATACTCATTTTTGCCGGGCTTGTTTCTTTCCTGATGGGCGATAAAATCGAAGGATTTGCCATTCTGTTTGTCATCATCCTGAATGCTTTTCTGGGTTTTATCCAGGAATACAGAGCAGATCAATCTGTAAAAGCGATTGCAAACCTGGTATCTCCCATGGCGAAAGTGATTCGTGATGGCATCAGACAGGATGTGAAGCAGGAAGAGCTGGTTCCCGGAGATGTGGTTTGTCTGGAAGCAGGGGATAAAATCCCGGCTGATTTAAGAATTATTGACAGTTTTCGTCTCACAGTGGATGAATCCATGCTGACAGGAGAATCTGTCACTGTCCAAAAAAATACCCATTCCCTGGATCCTTCCGTTAAGGCATTAGGCGATAGGAAGAATATGGCATATATGGGAACTATCCTGCTGGATGGCAGGGGTAAAGGATTGGTTGTCCAAACTGGAAAAGAGACAGAGTTGGGTAAGATCGCAGAGCTGACTCAGGAGATGAAAGAGCAAAAAACACCATTGGAACAAAAACTACAGGTTTTTTCCAAGAACCTGACAATCATTCTGGGTTTCATATGCGCTGTCATCTTTGTGATTAATTTAGTCCGCAGTGGGATGAATATAAAATCTTTGCAAGATACTTTTTTGTTTGCCATATCACTGGCTGTGGCAGCGATTCCTGAGAGCTTACCGGCGGTAACCACCATCGTGTTGTCAACGGGCGTGAATAGGATGAGCAAGCAAAAAGCAGTGGTCAAAAAGCTCTCTTCGGTCGAAACATTAGGATCCACTACTGTGATTTGCACCGATAAAACAGGCACCCTGACCGAGAATAAGATGAAGACAGAGCAAATTTGTACGAATCAGGTAGTGTACTCAACGCAACAACCATTTAACAATGATTTAGCCACGAAGCGATTGTTAGAAGTGTGTTATTTTGCTAACGATTCTGATATTGAGGACGGACATGAGTATGGAGATCCCACCGAAATAGCCCTTCTTCAAATTGCATTAGGATTGGACGAGAAATATAGAAAGATCAGGCGAGTTCGCCTGGATGAAATACCCTTTGATTCCAATCGTAAAATGATGTCTACTATGCACTGGGTAGAAAATACGAAAATGATGTACACCAAAGGCGCTTTTGAAGAAATTAGCCAACGATGTACTACCGTCATCTTGGATGACAAAATCGTGCCATTTGATGCAGCATCCAGGAAATTTTATACTGAACAAGTTTTGAAATGGGGTCAGTCCGGATATCGAGTGTTAGCGCTCTCTTGCAGAGAGAATCCTCCTGAAATCGCAGAAGAAGAGATGACCTTTGTCGGCTTAACTGCCATGCGGGATCCAATCAGAACAGAAGTGTTCGATGCGATCAAGACTTGTAAAGAAGCAGGCATCAGAGTGATTATGCTGACCGGAGATCATCTGGAGACGGCGAAAGCATATGCCCGGGAGTTGCAGTTGACCGGAACATGTGAAGAAGCATTTTCTCATAACGAACTGGAAAATATGACCGACGATGAGTTGATCGCTTCTCTGAAAGTAGTATCCGTATTTGCCAGAATCACTCCGGAAGATAAGTACCGTATTGTCTCCCTCCTCAAAGGACAAGGAGAGATTGTCGCGATGACCGGGGATGGTGTAAACGATGCTCCGGCTCTTCGAAAAGCAGACATCGGTGTTGCAATGGGCATCCGCGGAACTGATCTATCGCGTGAAGTCTCTGAGCTGGTGTTGCTGGATGACAATTTTGCCACCATCGTAAACGCAGTAAAAGAAGGCAGGGTGATCTACGATAATATCAAGAAAACGATTTTCTTCCTGTTATCCTGTAATATGGGGGAGATCTTACTGGTAGTGGCGACGATGCTCATGAATCTGAAAATGCCTTTAGGAGCGCTTCATTTATTATGGTTGAACCTGATAACCGATAGTTTTCCCGCCCTGGCGTTAGGCTTTGAAGAAGCGGAAAAGAATATTATGATTCCCAGAAAATCCAAACAGAATGATTTTATTAATGCCCGTTTTTTAACGGGTATCATGTTGCAAGCCTTTTTTATCAGCGGTGGTGCTTTATGGCTTTATATGAGACACCTGCCGGAAACAGAATTACAGCATCTCTCAAAGTACTTAACCTTTCTGCCAAAACTCAACATGCCTTATGCTTCGAGCGGCATTGAGGAAGCCATGACGGTCTGCTTCGCAGGTATTATTGTGATTGAACTGCTTCGGGCGATGTCTGCTCGTTCTCAGCAATATACGCTTCCGGAAATTGGATTCTGGAAGAACAAATCCATGATTTTTGCCCAATTGTTTTCATTCAGCTGTATGTTAATAGCATTATACGGACCTTTGGCGTTACTTTTTAATTCCAGAATATTAAATTGGCAGCAATGGATTGAAATTAGCCTAGTATCCCTGGTTGTATTGCTATTCGCTGAGTTGAGCAAGTTTTTATTTCGAAAAAAACCTGCATGAAAAAAGAGCTGATTGTCATTTCCGGTCCTTCGGGTGTTGGTAAAAAAACTGTAGTAGAGGCTGTGTTAGAGAAGTCTGATCAATTTGTTCTCTCTGTGTCTGCTACAACCAGGAAACCAAGAACAGGGGAAGTCAATGGCGTAGATTATCATTTTCTGACTACTCAGCAGTTTCGAGAGAAAATCAAAGAGAATGCATTTGTGGAGTGGGCGAAAGTACACGATCAGTATTATGGCACCCTGATTGATAATCTCGAACAGGCAAAAAAACGAAGACAACATCTGGTGCTCGAGATTGATGTTCAAGGCGCTATGGCAATCAAAAAAAAATATGGCGAAAAAGCGTTGTTAATTTTTATTCTTCCTCCTTGTTTTGAAGATCTCATCGTTCGTTTACACAACAGGGGAACGGAGTTGGAAGAAGAAATAGAAAAAAGGATCGAAACAGCAAAGCTTGAAATACAGGTTGCAAATGAGTATGATTATAGGGTTATTAATGATGAAGTTGCCAGAGCCGCTGCAGAAATCATTCAAATTGTGGAAAGCAGCGAAAGAAGGAAGAAATATGAAAAAAGTAGCTGAGAAGATTATCACTATTGAGGATTTGAATACCCGAGTAGAACCAAATAAGTACTTACTTTCCCTGAAGCTGATGATCCAGAGCGTGAAAATTGCCGCAATCAAAGGCCAGACAATCCCGATTGGAAACTACTACACGAACCTGATTGAAAGCGCAAAAAAAGGGCTCATGGCCGGTGAAGCAACGCCATCCCAAAAAACTCTGGATAGTTGATGAGCCCAGACCAATTACTGAATAACTATAAAGCTGTATTAGAATCGCTCCCTCACCGTTTCCCCTTTTTACTCATTGACAGGATAACAGCAGTCACGGATGATTCCATCTCCGGGTACAAGAATATTACCTTTAATGAGCCTATGTTTACCGGACATTTTCCGGAGATGCCGGTTTATCCGGGTGTGTATATGATTGAGTCCAGTGCTCAACTGGCTGGTATTTTCTTATTCAGCCGGGATCAGGATTCCAAACCCATGGGATATTTGGCGGGAGTAGACAGCTTTGTTTTTAAAAAAACAGTACATCCCGGGGATCAACTGCAAATACAATGCAAAATCATTAAGAAAAAAATGCAAGTCTATATTTTTCAGGTTGTAGGGAAAGTAGAGGATTCTATTGTCTTCCAGGGCGAGTTGAAAGTTATCCTCTCTCTACGGAAATAAGGGAAACAGATGGGTTTTGTGAATATCCGAATTGCCGGATGGGGTCATTATGCGCCAGAGAAAGTAGTAACAAACCAGGATTTTGAGAAAATGATGGATACTTCTGATGAGTGGATCACCACTCGAAGTGGTATCAAGAGAAGACACTATGCCGGTCCCGATGAAACTTCTTCTACCATGGGGGTCATAGCGGGGAAAAAAGCGTTACTCCTGGCAGGCATGCAACCGGAAGAGGTTGATCTGTTAATAGTAGGGACTTCTACACAAGACATGATTTTTCCTTCTACAGCTTGCTTAATCGCTAATAAATTAGGGTGTCCGGAGCCAATGGCGTTTGATGTTTCAGCGGGTTGTACCGGATTTTTGCATGCTTTTTCTATTGCTACCCAATTTTTGAATGCCGGCCTATATAAAACAGCCTTAGTGATTGGTTCTGACACGATTACCCGTTACATAGATTTTTCTGACAGAGCCACTGCGGTTTTATTTGGTGATGGCGCTGGCGCAGTTGTCATTACCACCAAAGGGGCTTCAAAACCGATGGTGTTGGCTGAAATACATGGTTCTGACAGCAGTGGAGCCTATAAGCTCTTTATTGGCGGGGGCGGATCAGCCCATCCGATCAATGTACATTCGATTAAGAATCATGAAAATGTGTTTTATATGAATGGTAAAGAGATTTTTAAGTTTGCTGTCAAGGTATCGGATACTATTTTAGATAGTCTCTTTTTGCAGACTGGGTTAACCCCTGATCAGATTGACCATTATTTATTTCACCAGGCGAATTACCGGATTATCGAATCGACTGCGAACCGTCTACACATCCCGCAATCAAAGCTGATTGTCACCATTGATGAGTATGGAAACACCTCTTCCGCTACAATTCCGATGTCTCTTTCCGTCTCCGCAGATTCTGGTAAAATAGTAGCTGGTCAGAAAATTATTTTGGTTGCATTTGGTGCAGGTTTAACCTGGGGTGGTATGGTTATACAATGGAATCTATAGAAAGTTGTCTTGATTTTTCGGGGAAGGTGGTTTTAGTCACTGGCTCTAGCCAGGGAATTGGAGCAGTGATCGCTTTGGAATTTGCAAAACGAAAAGCGGTTACGGTCTTGAATTTCCCGACAGAAAAAGAGCAAGCAGCTGCTGAAGCTGTATTATCCGAGGTCAAAACGTTCTCTCCTTCCTCTATTTCTGTTCAAGCCGATGTACGATCCGCTTCTTCAGTGGAAAGTATGATTCAGACTGTTGTGAAACAATTTGGTAAATTAGATATCTTAGTGAATAATGCCGGCATCACACGGGACCAATTATTAATCAGAATGTCCGATGCGGAATGGCAATCCGTCATTGATATCAATCTCTCCGGCACTTTTCAGTGTGCTCGTTTCGCCATTAAAGAGATGATGAAAAAACGATTTGGGCGCATCATCAACATATCATCCATTATCGGGATGTCAGGCAATGCCGGTCAGGCTAATTATTCCGCCTCCAAAGCCGGTATCATCGGATTAACGAAAACAATCGCTCGCGAGTACGGATCCAGGAATATCACCGCAAACTGTATCGCACCGGGTTATATTCAAACCAACATGACTGATCAGTTATCACAGGAATTAAAAGAAGCATTTTTGGAAAAAGTATATATAAAGCGTTTTGGATTGCCGTTAGATATTGCTCATGCAGCATTATTTCTTGCCTCAGATCTGGCTGGGTACATCACGGGCCAGGTCATGGTAGTAGACGGCGGATTATCACTTTAAAGGGGGAAAAATGAACACCAAAGAGATTTTAGAAAAAGCCAAGCCTATCATTGCAGACAAATTAGGCATCAACGAGGATGAAGTGCTTGAATCCAAGCATTTTATCAATGATTTGGGTGCAGACTCACTTGCTTTAGTTGACATCATTATGTCATTGGAAGAAGTATTTAGCATGGAGATTCCTGAAGAAGATTCAGAAAAGATCCAGACTGTTGGACAGATGGTTGAATATATCGCTAACCATGTAAAATAAAGGCACAATATGAATCCTCGAAGAGTGGCTGTCACAGGAGTAGGGGTGGTTACCCCCCTTGGATCGGATACTACGCTTTTCTTTCAAAGGCTATTATCCGGGGAAAATGCGATTACAAGGATTGATACCTTTGATACGGAAGCTTATTCAGTCAAAATTGCCGGTGAAATCAAGGATTTTGACATTGGACCTTATGTCCACCCAAGAGACAGCCAGAGAATGGATAGGTTTTGCCAATTTGGACTGGTAGCCTCGATTCTGTGTTTCGAGGATGCTTCGATTCAATTGGATGAATCGGAGAAAGAGCGTTTTGGTGTGATTTTGGGAAGCGGCATTGGTGGAACAGATACGTTTGCCAAGGAAGTCATCGTTTTGCATGAGAAAGGACCGAGCCGGGTCAGTCCGGTTTACATCCCCAAAATGATCAGTAATATTGGGGCGGCTCAGGTAGCGATTCGATTGGGAGCCAAAGGCATTACCAGTAATCCTGTCACGGCTTGTGCAACAGGTACAAATGCGATTGGAGAAGCCTTTCATCGAATCAAGTTTGGTCTCGAGGATTTTATGCTGGCAGGCGGAGCAGAAGCGGCTATCAATCCGATATCGGTAGCTGGATTTGCGAATATGAAAGCGCTTTCACGTCAGAATGAACATCCCGAAAAAGCTTCCAGACCGTTTGACCTGAACCGCGACGGATTCGTTATCGGAGAAGGCTCAGGAGTCTTATTCCTGGAGGAATGGGAACATGCTGTTGGCAGAAAAGCGCATATCTACGCTGAAATCGTTGGATATGGTTGCAGCACGGATGCTTACCATATTACACTACCGGAACCTTCCGGACGATACCAGGCATTGTGTATGAGGAAAGCCATTGAGGAGGCCAACATATCTGTTCAGGATGTTACGTATATCAATGCTCATGGTACCTCTACCCCAGCCAACGACGCGACAGAGACAAAAGCGATTAATTTATTATTTGGGGAACACGCCAAGTCCATTCATATTCATTCAACCAAATCAATGATCGGGCATTTATTGGGAGCTGCAGGAGGGGTAGAAGCTGTAGTAACCGCATTAACGCTGGAGAGCGGGAAAATTCATCCTACCGTCAATCTGGAAACACCGGATCCGGAATGCAACCTGAATTACACAGCAAATCAGATGGTGGAAGCGGAATGCCGTTATGGATTATCGAACTCATTCGGATTTGGTGGACATAATCACGCTATTCTATTAAAGAAGGTTTCATGATTTCCTTTTCTAAAGGTAACACACCCAAAATAGTGAAACCACAGGAAAAGAACATCGAGAATCCTGATTGGATAAAATGTCCATCGTGTAGATCCATTCAGTATGCCAAACAATTAGAAGAGAATCTATCGGTTTGCCCGAAATGCAATTTTTATTTTAAATTATCAGCGACCAAACGAATAGAGACATTGTTGGATGAAAATACCTTTGAGGAGACAGACGCCGATTTGTCCAGTTTTGATATTTTAAAGTTTTCCGATACAAAGCCTTATACCCAGAGATTGGAAGAGGGAATACAGAAGACAAACCACTTGGAAGCGATCATTACCGGCTTGGGTAGTATAGAAAATACCCGGGTAGCGATAGGGGTAATGGATTTTGATTTTGTCGGTGGCAGTATGGGAATCGTAGTCGGAGAGAAAATTGTCCGTTTGACCGATAAAGCCAGATTGAATCATACGCCTTTAATTTTAGTCAGCAGTTCCGGAGGAGCCAGAATGCAGGAAGGGATCTTCTCTTTGATGCAAATGGCACGGACGTCGGCTGCGATTGGAAAATTCCAGGAGCAGGGAGGATTGTACCTCTCTATTTTAACCAATCCTACCACAGGCGGAGTTAGCGCCAGTTTTGCTTTTCTGGGCGATATCATTATGGCTGAACCGGCTTCTTTAATCGGATTTGCTGGTACTCGTGTGATTGAACAGACTACCAAGCAGAAGCTTCCTGCAGGATTTCAGACTGCTGAATTTTTGTTGGAGCATGGACAGATTGATAAGATCGTAGAAAGAAAGAATATGCGAAAATTACTCACCAGACTTCTCCAATTCTACTCAAAAGGAAAAATGGAATCATGAAGAATTTCCTACCTTTCGAGAAGCCCTTGTCTGAACTGGAAGAGAAGATTGAAGAGCTGGAACAAGAGAGTATTTCAAGGCAAATCGATCTTTCAAGCTCTCTGGAAGTTTTAAGACAAGAATTTGCTGAAGAAACAAAATTAATTTATTCTCATTTAACCCCATGGGAAATAGTATTAATCGCAAGACATCCCGAAAGACCGAAGTTGATAGACTACATACGTTACTTAATCCCGGACTATGTCTATTTCTGCGGAGACCGTCATTATACGGATGATTTAGCGATTTTTGGCGCGATGGGAATGTTTCAGAGTAAGCCTATTATGATGATCGGTCATAACAAAGGCAAAAACACCAAGGAAAACATCCTGAATAATTTTGGTATGGCTAATCCGGAAGGATACCGGAAAGCAATACGATTGATGCGGTTGGCGGAGAAATTCAATTGCCCTATCGTGTTAATGGTGGATACCCAGGGCGCTTATCCCGGTATCGCCGCAGAAGAACACGGCCAATCGGAAGCGATTGCCTATAATTTACGTGAAATATTCCAGATTCAGGTGCCTATTCTCGTGATTGTGACAGGAGAGGGTGGATCCGGCGGAGCGTTAGGGATCGGAATCGGCGACAAAGTGCTTATGCTGGAATATTCTATTTACTCTGTTATCTCACCCGAAGGTTGTGCCAGCATCTTATACCGGGACTCCTCCAAGGCTTCACTGGCAGCAGAAAAATTGAAGTTAACCTCTCATGACCTTATGCAGTTTGGATTGATTGATGACATTCTGCCTGAACCTCTGGGTGGAGCGCATCGCGATCATAAAACCATGTTAGAGACTGTGAAAAAAGAGATCCAGTATTTCCTGGACGAACAGACTCCCTTAAACAAGAAAACAAGGCTTGACAGACGAATGGAAAAGTTTCTGAAAATGGCATCATACGAAACGTCTTTAAACTTGTATCAATCATCATCCTAGGCTACTTCAGTCCATTGACAAATTAGCCGTCAACGATACAATTCATGAAGATGAAAATAGTTGGATTGAGTGAGTGATGCCATTATATTGGTTTTCTTTTTTATACGCTGTTATCCTGACTTGGTGGTTTATTCCATACAGCCAAAAAATAGGATTCAGGTTCTCTATCGTGGATGGCGTGGAAACCAATCCCGGTATCGGCCGCAAAGACAGCGCAGAACCGGAAAAACGAGAAAAAATTCATCAGAAAGCCACTCCCAGAACGGGTGGTGTCGCGATCTTTTTTGGTTTCTGGTGTGCGATTATTCTATCAATCGGATTAAGTCTGCAGATGTTTGGTATTTTTTTAGGCTCTCTTTTCGTGTTTATCATCATGCTGTTGGATGACCGTTACTGCCTAAAACCTGCCGTGAAACTCATGGGACAGATTGCTGCCTCCATTATACCCATATTATTCGGTGTCAGAATCTACTTTATCAGCAATCCCTTATTGGGAGATTACTTTGCAATAGGGTGGTTAGGGATACCGCTGACCATTTTTTGGTGTGTGGCTTTTATGAATGCTTTGAATCTGATTGACGGGTTGGATGGTTTAGCCGGCGGTATCGCAGCGATAGCTGGTATCGGTATGGTGATTATCTCTATCTTAAAGGGCGTCATGATCACTGCAATATTTGGCATGGCTATGGTCGGCGCCTGTCTGGCTTTTTTACGCTTCAATTTTCATCCTGCCACGATCTTTTTGGGTGATAACGGCGCGCATCTGCTCGGATATTTAATCGCCATGATCTCTATTTGGGGCGGATTGAAGACTTCAACGGGTATTATCCTGATTGCATCAGTCTTAGCGATTGGTGTTCCGGTTTTTGATGTGGTCTTTTCTACGGTTACCCGGTTACGCAAACACAAAAAATTCTACGAAGCTGACTTGGAGAATATCCATTATCAATTACATCGAAAGGGATGGGGACAACGCAGGATCGCGGTGTTGTTTTATGTGATTACACTGCTTCTTTGTTTAATCCCTATTTTATTCGTGATGCGATAATGAATCCAGCAAAAGTGCTGTTTACTTTTGGAACCAGACCGGAAGCCATCAAAATGGCACCGGTAGTGCAAGTGTTTCAAGCAGATTCTGCCTGGCAGGCTAAAGTGGTACTCACCGCCCAACATAGGGAAATGCTGGATCAAGTCATGGAAATTTTCGATTTGTCCTCAGATTATGATTTTAATATCATGCAGAAAACGCAGACCTTAGAATTTATTACCAGTGGAGTACTTCAGCAGTTTTCTGAGGTGATTCAGCAGGAAAAGCCTGATTTGATCATGGTGCATGGAGACACGACCACTACCTATTCCGCTAGTATGGCAGGTTTTTATCATCATATTCCTGTAGCCCATGTAGAAGCTGGATTGCGGTCCTACGACATGAAAAACCCATTTCCCGAAGAGATGAACCGCCGGCTGACGGATGTTTTGTGTCAACTCCATTTTTGCCCAACTAAACAAGCGAAGTTGAATATCCAGCAAGAGCATATTACATCCCAGTTGTTGACTATAACAGGGAATACGGTCATTGATGCTCTCATGCAAGCTTTGTCTCATCTCCGAAAACCGGAAGATGGCCAAAACACTCATCAGAAAAAAATTTTAATGACGATGCACCGAAGGGAATCCTGGGGAAAGCCGATTGAATCTGTTGCCAGGGCTGTTAAAACAGTATGCCTGGAAAATCCTGACGTGCAAGTGTTATTTCCTATACACAAAAATCCAATTGTCCGCGACTCGATTTTCCCGATTTTAGGCGGATTACAACAAGTGAACCTGGTTGAACCGATGGATTACCTGAATTTTATTGATGCCATGAGCAAATCGCATATAATCATCTCAGATTCCGGTGGTATTCAGGAGGAAGCTCCCACCTTAGGCATACCGGTTCTGTTGACCAGAGAAGTGACCGAAAGACCGGAAGGAATCGCTTCCGGCGTAGTAAAATTAGTAGGTACCGATACCGAAACAGTACAGCAGGAATTAATTCATTTATTACGCGATGAACAATATTATCAAACCATGGTCACCAAAAAGAATCCATTTGGTGATGGACTCGCCGCCAAAAGAATTCTGAAACAAGCAAAATGCTGGGCATCCCAACCATTATCCGATGAATTAAAGCAGTTGGGGGAGTTTGAAGCATGAGCCAGGTAAAAATATGCGGAGGAAAACCTTTGGGAGGTTCTATCACCATCAGCGGCGCCAAGAATGCTTCCTTACCCATTTTAACCGCTTGTCTGCTGATAAAAGGGGTGACACAGCTTTTCAATGTGCCCGATATTGGGGATATTCGAACAATGCTTCGAATTTTGAAGCAAATTGGTGTTAAAATCACCGACGGAGAAGAGCCTGGATCCCTTTGGATTGATGCTACAGAGATTAACTGCCTGGCAAACTTGGCTGATGCAGAGAAAATCAGAGGATCCCAAACCTTGTTAAGCACGATGTTGACAAGATGTGGAGAAGTACGGCTTCCCCCCTTGGGAGGATGTAATATCGGCTCACGTCAAATGGACCTGCATATCAATAGCTTGAAAAGGCTCGGAGCAGACCTTGAGATGGAACAAGGTTGGATTCATATGAAAACTTCCGGTTTGAAGGGAAGTACGATCTATCTTGACTATTCTTCCGTCGGAGCCACGGAAAACGCTATTTTAGCCGCCTGTTTGGCAGAGGGCAATACTATCATAGAAAATGCAGCCCAGGAACCTGAAATAGTAGATCTGATCAATTTTTTGAACAAAGCAGGCGCCAAGATATTCGGTTTAGGTTCCAAGACCATCCGGGTAGTAGGCGTCAAAGCATTGAAACCGAATCACTATCACCGGATCATGCCGGATCGAATCGAAGCAGGGTCCTTCATGATTGCGACGGTGATGACACGTGGGGATTTGATCATTAATCACATGAGTGTAGCCGACAACAGTTCCTTGATTTATAAGTTAAAAGAGATCGGCGCATCGATTGATATCATTGGCCAGGACTCAGTCCATGTGAGAATGAAGAAACGCCCCAACTCTTTCCAGATAAAAACGATGCCTTATCCGGGATTTCCGACGGATCTTCAGTCCCCGATGATGGCGCTGGCCTGTATTTCAGAGGGGGTGAGTGTGATTGTTGAAAATGTATTTGAGAACCGATTCCAGGTCGCCAGAGAGTTAACCAAGATGGGTGCTAAAATTGTAACAACCGAAAAGGTAGCCACAGTATTTGGTTCCTCCAGCCTAACTCCCGCTACGGTAACCAGTCCTGATTTGCGGGGGGGAATGGCGTTGATTCTGGCCGCACTCTCCATACCGGATACAAGTGTCATTGAAGCTTATGAAAAGGTGGATCGGGGATATGCCAATTTTGAAAAGAAATTAGTATCCCTTGGTGTGAACATAACCAAGCAGGAGGAATTAACATGACAATTGTCGATGATCAAGGAAAATTATTTGGTTTCATCAATCTTTTCGATCTCCTATTGCTCATCGTGATTGTCATTGTAGGCACATTTGGTGTCATCAAAGTAGTCAAACGCTATACCGTCAAACAACAAATGGAGTATTACACTTTGGAAGTCCGAGCCATTAATTTGGATGAAGCGATCGTCAGCTCCCTGAAAAAAGGAGATGTATTCCGTCACGCCAACGGCGCCTCATTCGGAATCATTATCGATCATCCTACTGCTCAACCTACCCAAGTCTATGTCACTACTCCTCAGGGAACATTAGTGGCCAGAACACAACCCAAGTTAAAGGATGTTAATTTTAAAATGGTTGTCCAGGTTCCCGCCGGAAGCAAGGAGATCAAGTATGGGAACCAGACCTTCAAAACAGGTGCAACCGGTTTTCTGGAGACTTACCTCTCGAAATATACGATCCTGGTCATCTCGATCAAACCATTTGTTGCTACGGAGAGTTTCCCGAATCCCTTTCTGGTAACACCTGTCGCTGAGACCAAACCCATAGAAACGAAAGAAGTCACCATCCCAGCGGATGGCCAGAAAAAGAATCCCTGATGGAGACAAAAAGACTATTCCAGAATGCCGGGATAATCACTTTTGGCGCTCTCATCAGCCGATTGCTGGGTTTTGCCAGAGAGACTATCCTGGCCGCTAAATTTGGAACCTCCGCTCCTAGAGGGGCGTTTGATATAGGCTCCTATATTCCGATTACCTTATCGAATTTACTCGTAGCCGGGATGGTCAGCGCGGTTTTTATTCCGATATTCACTAAGTATTTATACTACAATAACAAAGAGGAAATAAAGCACATTTACACCGTGGTTGTCAATCAGTTTTCTTTGATGATGATCGGCTTAATGGTTGTTTTATATGTTTTATCTCCTTGGATCATTAAAATTCAGGCGCCGGGTTTTAAACCGGATCAATACCAGATGACCCTGCAAATTTTCCAAATCGCGTTACCCTCCGTCTATTTTCTGGGATTAGCCGCCTTAAACGCCGGTACGTTGAATTCCCTGAAAATTTTTGGCATTCCTACTTTAGGAGGCATTATTTTCAATGCCATTGTAGTTTTGGTGACCTATTTCTTTGCTGATCAATGGGGCATCAACAGTGTCGCCTATGCATTGATTATCGGATCTATTGGTCAGTTTTTGATTCAATATATCTGGGTAGAAAAATATGGAATAGGGTATCGGTTCACCAAACAACTAAGCCACCCGGCTATGAAAGAAATCTATGCCTTAGTGATACCGGTTTTAATTGGTTCTGGTGTCAACTACCTCGCTCCATTAATTGAAAAGTTCTTTGGCTCATTTTTGGCAGTAGATGCTATTCCGGCACTAGGCTATGCTTTTAAGACTTCGCAATTTCCGATCGGCATTTTTGCACTTGCCATCTCTGCCGTCGTCTTTCCAACGTTATCGGAAAATATCATTTGTAAAGATCACCAGGCTTTAGTCAAAAATTTATCCTGGGCGCTACGGTTTGTATTGTTTATTATTGTACCTGCCGCTTTAGGTTTAATGGCAATTGGGAAACCGATCATCAGGCTATTATTTGAAAGAGGGGAGTTTACCTCTTATTCCACCTTGTTGACATCAAAAGCTTTGTTCTGGTATTCGCTTGCATTGGTTCCCTGGTCGATCACAGCGGTTTTGGTGAAAATCTTTTATTCGTCACATGATACGAAGACACCGGTGTATGTCGCCTTGATTACGGTTCTTTTTTTGTTTGTGGCCGATTACTTTCTTGTAAAGATTTGGAATTATCAGGGTTTAGCCATGGGAACAATGATCTCGGCTTATGTCAATGTGGTGATTCTTTGGATCATCGTCAGGAATAAATATCAGTGTCTTAGAATCAAATCTGTCCTCAAAACCGCCGTCTCAACGATTATTGCATCCCTGATCATGGCTGTCTCCTTGTTGTTCGTCTCTGAAAAAGTAACGCCAAGGTTTTTAAACCTTTCTTTGGACTTACATCGAGCGATTGAAGTATTTCTTCTATTAGTAATCGGTGTCGGGATTTATAGTGCTTTCATTTTTGTTTTTGACAGAAAAGAAATCAAAGAGGTGATTATTCGATGACACAGAAATCCAGCCAGACAAAAAAGCGTAGCCCATTCGGATTGTATATTGTATTGATTCTTGCAATCGGTTTGGTAGCCAGCTCCGGATACTACTTAGTCGGATTGTTTCGATTTACCAATCCAAAGAACCTGGCTGCAAAATCACTTCGGAAAAACTATCGGATCAACTGGTCGGAACGGTTCAATGTCTTATTAGTCGGTTGTGATACCCGTGAAAACGATTTTATGGGAACCAGAAGCGACACGATGATTTTGTTGAATGTAGACACAAAGAATAAAATCCTGCGCACTATGTCCATACCCAGAGATACGTGGCTTGAAATCCCGGGACATGATACCTTTGACAAAATCAACTCTACCATTAATGAGGATTATTTTAGCGACGGAGGGATTGGGTTAACTTTGCGTACGGTTGAACAGTTGATCGATATGGATACAAAGCTCTATATCAAGGTAGATTTTAATGCTTTTAAGAAGATTGTGGATGCCATCGGCGGGATTGATTATGAGGTGGAAAAAGATATGGTGTATGTCGATCCGACCGATGGGACGAATATCAACCTGAAAGCGGGTTGGCAGCTCCTTGACGGTGACAAAGCCTTACAATATGTTAGATTTCGTAACGATGCGCAGGGAGATTTTGCCCGGGATTCAAATGGTGAAATCCACGGGAGAGTTTCTCGACAAACCAAATTTATGCTGGCTGTGGCAAAAAAACTGACAAAGATCCGGAATATTTTTACTATTAATCAGTTAATACAGATTGGAGTGAAATACTCGGAAACCAACATGGATACTTCAGAGTTGTTGAAATTTGCTTTGTTGTTCCGCGATATTGATATGTCACAAAACCTGAAATTGCTGGCTTTTCCCGGTTATACGGATAATATTAATGGTATTTCTGTGGTGCTGCCTTACGAAGAAGAGCTGACGAAAATCATTGAGACGGAATTAAAACCAAATACTTCCCCTGACACGGACACAGAAGTGACTGATAAGACTGAAGAAACAGAGCAAACTCAGGAATCAGAGGAAACCAGTGAAGGTGAAAACGAACCATGACCTCTGCATCATGGCATTCAGCCTTTACCCATAGCTGGATTGGACAATTATTTCGTCATGTCAACCGATGGGGGTCTCATGCATGGATTTTTAGAATGGGAGAGACTGTTTGGCGTTTTCTCCAACACACTTTTCTCCATTCGAAACTGAATGCCTATTTCCAATCGAATCAACTCTGTATCTCAAGAGCGATCCGACAATCTTATCTTATCGCAAACGTTGTTTTGCTGATTTTCAAGTTAATGGCTTGGATCAACCGAATGATGAACCTTCTCTTTCGTGGATCTTTGGTCGAAAAATTATTGAAATCGATCCGGGAAGACAGTCAAACCAACCCGGTTCGATACCTGGCCAGTCTTTTCTTCTCGGGATTTGTGATCTGGGCCATGCTCATCCTACTCTTTGGCAGTGGTTTTTCCAAGCCCGAGGTGACGGTGATCCTGCTGATCGCATTTCTGACCTGGTTTCTGTCTCTTCTTGATATCAATACCGTACAGGCATTCCGGAATAGTTGTTTTATTCGATGGTTCTGTTCCTGGGCTAACAGCCCGGAAGTCACAAAAAAGACTCAGCCATGATGGACAGGGAGATTAAATACCTATTGATCGGGTCAGGATTGGGAATATTGGCGTATTTAGCCGGAGGCTGGACAGTTTGTTTGCTTGTGGTGGGTCTTCTGTTTGTATGGCTCACCTATACCTGTCCGGAGGTTGGTTTTAGTTTGATCCCGTTTTTTGTGATTCTCGACTTTGTTGTGAAAGAATATACATCAGGATTGTTAGGGTTATGGGACGAAGGCATTCTGTTGCTTCTTACCGTAGCCATTATCCAGAAACGGTTTCAGGAAAAAAAGTGGTTTTTCCGCTCTACATCGATCATTTATCCCCTGATTGCCTTTATAATCATAGGGATTCTATCCGCAGTTTTCAGCCCATATGTCACGTTGGGGCAGAGTATAGACGGCATACGCTCCGTGGTTCAATCCGCTTGGTTATTCTTTATCCTCATCAATGCAGACTTTAACCGCAATACATTGCGTATGGGGTTATGGTTGCTGCTTTTATCGAGCTGCGTAGTAGCCTTATACGGCTTGTACCAATATGCGGTAGGCGTTCCCATCCCCCCGAAATGGGTGGACAAAGACCTGGAAGCAGGTATGAAACGGGCTTTTTCATTCCTGGGCAGTCCGAATGCGTTTGCCGGATATAGTTTACTGGTGACGCCGATTGCTTTGGGCTTCTTCTTTCAAAAGAACCTCTCCCCCGGAAAAAAGGCTGGTTTTTTGCTGATTACGCTTTGTCTGGTGGGAGGCTTGTTCTCCACTTTGACCAGGGCTGCGTGGCTGGCATTTATTCCCGCGATGATTCTGTTTGGCATCTTCATCAAACAAACCAAATGGATGGTGACTCTGGTCATTCTGATGATCGGACTGATGGCGCTATCTCCCTCTGTACAGAAACGTTTCTCGAATTTCTTCTCTGACCAGTATCAGAAAAAGAGCGAGATCGGGGGAAGAACTTACCGATGGGACTTAGCTTGGAGTCTGGTAGAGGACAGACCTTTACTCGGGAGAGGACCGGCCGGTTTTGGAGGAGCTGCCGCCTATCGGGCGCAAGCGTTTTCCGGTCTTTACGTGGACAATTACTACCTGGAAATCCTCTCGAATTATGGCTTTCTCGGTTTTTTTGCTTTTCTTTGGTTGATTCTGGAAATTCTCAGGAATATTGGGGTGTTTGCCCGTAAAAGCCATCCGGAAGACCAGCCGATTCAATATGGCATCTTGGCAGGCATCGTCGGATTCCTGCTCCATAATGTCGCTGAAAATTTATGGGAAGTCGTCCCTCTCTCTATTATATTCTGGTTGATCATCGGGATATCCAAATCATTATCAGAAGCAACTAAGGAGGCATAGATGGAAACAGTCGCTATTTTTGGTCTGGGATTTGTGGGATTTCCTTTGGCGATTACCTATGCCACGAAAGGGCAGACCGTCATCGGAGTCGATATCAATGAACAGCATATCGCTCTCCTGAAAAGCGGGGTTTCCGATTCTTGCGAGAAAGTCAACGGCCGGTCTATCGAATCCGTCTTGCAGGAAGTGCTGCAAAAAGGGACTTTACAACTGACCACCGATCCAAAGGAAGCGATGTCCAAGGCAGACTATGTCATCATTGCGGTAGGCATTCCCGTGATGCCCGACGAAACGCTCAATTTCACCTGGCTGGACCAGGCGGCTCAAACAATCGGATCCCTGCTTCGTACAGGGCAGACGATCGTCCTTCGGTCGACCGTTCCTCCTCACACCACCAGAAAACGGTTCTGCCAAATGCTGGAAAACGCTTCAGGATTCAAAGCCGGTGAAGATTTTTATCTGGGATACTCCTCCGAGAGAATGGCGGAAGGAAAGGCATTTGAAGAGCTCACGACCATGCCTACACCCGTCGCCGGTATCAATGAAGCTTCCTTGCAAAAAACGCAGCACTTGCTCTCCCTGGTCTGTGATCACGTCATCCCGGCAGAATCCATCGAAATTGTCGAGATGTCCAAAGTGATCGAGAATCTCTCACGCGATGTCAATATCGCTTTTGTGAATGAATTGGCGCTCTTTGCTCAATCCATCGGCTTAGAGATCAACAAAGTGATCGCAGTCGCCAATACCCACAAGCGTGTCAAGCTGTTAAGTCCAGGACCGGGTGTCGGCGGATACTGCATCCCGAATGCGTATTACTATTTAAGCAACGTAGAAGGGGACAAACACCCTCTCCCCCTGAGTTATAAGAGCCGTGAGCTGAATGAATCCGTACCGGAATCGATAGTGCAGATTGCTGAGAAAACAATGCAGGCAAATCGGGTCGATCCCAGGAAAGCCGTATTTGCACTATTTGGTATCGGGATGAAGGACTATTCCAACGACCTTCGACACTCTCCCTCGATCATGGTGCTGAATGCGCTGAAAAAACGCGGATATCAAGTCAGGGTGTACGATCCGATCACCGAATGGAAGCAAGCCGAAACTGTCTCTTCTTTCGAAGACCTGATTCATGACGCCGATTGTCTGATGATCCTGGCAAAACAAGAGGAACCAAGGCTGTCCGATATTCCCTACTTGGCGGTACACTTGAAAAAAGGTGCGTTGATCGTCGATACCAGAAATACGCTGAATAGCGCTAAAGTCATTCAGGAAGGACTCACCATTTGCAAACTATAATCGAACACCGCGATATCCTGTTCTTTTCCACGATGAAAATGACGGATTTGCCTACCCGAAAACAACGAATCGCCTCCATTTTAGCAGAGAATAACCGCGTGGTGTACGTAGATCCCCCGGTGACAATGCTGGGCAAGATGAAAGCAGAGTATTCCCGATCCTTACCGGATTTACCGGAGGGAAATGGATTGACTACCCTGGATCTCCCGGTTCTCTGGCCGTTTGGCTTGAAATATCCTCTCTTTCACACGCTGAATGAATTGAGAGTCGCTCATACACTCGCCAGATGGTGCAAAAAGAACCATTTTCACCCTACCCTCCTTTGGACGTATCTCGTGGATTTTCCGGGCGTGTACGAAACATTTCAAGACGCAGTCCTTGTCTATGATTGTGTGGATGACCACGCTGTCTATGGCGGGTTACGCTCCAAAGACTATATCCGCCAATTAGAGAACCGTTTGCTGAAGAATGCCGATGTCTGTTTCTGCACATCAGCGATACTCCGGGAAAGGCTTTCCAAAGTCAAACCGGATGTACAATTGATCACCAACGGAGTTGACCTGGCGTTGTTTCAGAATCCGTCAACTTCGGTTCCTGAGGATATCGCTTCGATTCCCAAACCGATTTTTGGTTACTTCGGTGCGATCAAATCCTGGTTTGATATTGACTTAATCAAACAAGCCGCCCTTCAGTTTCCCACTTACAGTTTTGTGTTGGTGGGACCTTATGACGAAGCCATCCGTAAACAAGCGGATACCCTTCCGAATATTCATTGGCTGGGGAAGAAAGAGTACGCCGCCGCCCCCTCCTACATCCGGCAATTTGATGTGTGCATGATTCCGTTTCTGCAAAATGAACTCACCCTCTCGGTCAGTCCGTTGAAATTCTACGAGTACATGGCGATGGGCAAACCGGTCATCTCCATCCCGATGGAGCAATTACTGCCCTATGCCTCCGATTGTGTTTTATATAAAGACCAGGAGCAGTTCCTCCGGTACTTACCCGGTATGCTCCTCGACAATGAGACTGATAAAGTCACCCGGCGAAAGCAGATCGCCCAATCCAACGACTGGCAGCTAAAATTCACCACCATGTTCACCTCAGTGAATCAGAGGGGCGGTTCCTTTGATTCACACTAGGGGACATTTCTTGGTATGTTCTACAAACTCCGTATACTCACTATCCCAAGGTGATACCTTCCCATGATTTGTATTTATGGAGACGCATTTCCAGAGTAAGCTTTGCATAAGAAAAACAAATCTTCAAAATGCTTCATACCACTACTAAAATTAATGCTTGTGCATATCCAAACCAACATGTATCATTTTACTAAACCTCCTAAGTGCAGATTCCGACGCAAATCGACGTGCGTCCGAGAAATAGTTGGAAGTTTAGCAGGTGGAACTCCTGTCGGGTAAGGTTAAAGCTAAGCCACCCGTAGTGAGTCATGGATGATTAACAGTAATGTTAATCATTAAGCGTTGACAATTAGGTCGTAGGCCTGAACGTGATGGAGCCACGAAATG
>JAJFUD010000091.1 GCA_021372585.1 bacterium | reverse complement strand
TTAACTATCAATCGTCATCACTTCTGCAGACTATTACAATCGAAAAAAAATAGTATAAAGAGTATATGGAAGAGAAAGACAGAAAGATTTGGGAGTTGGCTCAAGAAGCTGTATCCTTAAGTTGCATTTGAATCTATCTATAGTACTATAAATGACACTTTAAAAGATACTATAAAAGGCACCAACGCTTCTCTGATCAGCCTGGTAAAGGAAAATCCGGAAATATCTTATGATGAATTAGCTAAGAAGTTAAACAAGGGAAGGTCAACCATTTACCGTAGTATCGTTAAATTAAGAAAAGAAAAAAAACTCAAACGCATAGGATCCAAAAAAACTGGCTTCTGGAAGGTGAGTGAATAGTCCTCCTGGTCAAAATGTTAATACAATTCCCTTTATCGTAATTCCTGATGTGGTATAATAAAAAAAAATACCTAAGGTAGGTAATCATATGAAACGCTTATTAGTTGTTTTTCTTATCTTTTTGTTTTGTTTTTCATCTGTTCCAAAATCGTTAAAAGGAGTGGAAACACTTCCTGAAAACACCAAAGCCGATACCCTTCAATGGACGGCTGAATATGTGAAAAAAATGGAAAAAATGGGCGTATTCGATAAGAACGATATCCTGGATCATTTTAATACAGTGACCAGAGGAGATTTTATCCGATGGCTGGTAAAAGCCAAGAAAGTTGCCCTTACTTCCTCCTCCCATTCATTTGAAGACGTTGATAAGAGTCATCAAAATTACCCCTACATCATGACAGCAGTGGAAGAAGGGTTCATCGAAAAAACCAATCTATTCCATCCGGATGACCTTCTCATCAGGGCGGATGCCAGTATCTGGCTGGTTCAGGCTCACAGCGAAACCGCTCAAACAAAAGCGAAAAGCATTACCGAACCTTTAATTCCTGCACAGGATGGGTATTTTGAAGTGCCTGACAAAGCGGTTGGCACCCTCACCGTCTGTTACTTACCAGAATACCAGATGATGGAATACCGCCATAAAACTACCGATGATTTTCGTTATATCCAATCCACATCAGAAATGATACTCGGTGAAGCAGCTCATAGCCTGTATATGTTAACCCACCCGCCGGTTAGAGGTGACAAGCTCATTGTTGCGGTTTCACAGGAACCACAAACTTTATTCAGTGGATTGGATACAATGTCTTCCATGACTGAAATCATGGGAATGGTTTATGAGAGTTCGATCGGTGGGTATGATGAATATTGGAGTTTTTTCCCTGTTCTCATTAAACGCATTCCAACTCAAGAAAACGGATTGTGGTTGATTCATAAAGATGCGATTGGCAATGTTCACAGCATGGAGGTCATCTATGAACTGCGAAACGGATTAAAATGGTCTGATGGCGCTCCCATCACGACAGATGACGCTTTGTTTTCTTATTATATGTACAACCACCCCTCCTTTCCTATTATTCATTATGAAACGGATACTTGGATCGACAATATAGAAGCCATCGATGATCTCACCATAAAAGTAACTTGGAACACGCCTTACCTGTTCTGCACAAGTGGAATAGGTTTGATGCCAAGACATTATTTTGAAGAAAAATATGACTACCATCTTGAACCTTATAGCTTATTGGATAAAAGTTACTATGATCCTTCTTTAGATGACCCATCTACTGAATACATTGATGAATCTTTCAAATCTGAAAAATATCTTAAAGATGAGGAATTTTTAATGAATTGCATTATGGATGAAGAGTATAATACCAATCCAATCCACGCAGGACCCTATCAGGTTTCTTCATGGAAACAAGGGAAAGAAATCATTCTGGAAGCAAATGACAATTATCTCTTTGGAACTCCTCTAATAAAGGAAATTGAGATTAAAATCATCGAGAACACCAACACAATGCTCTCTTATGCAAAAAAAGATAAGATTGATATGACATTTTCAGGTTTTACTTTTAACCAAGCTTTAGAACTGAACGAAAAAGAGGAAAACAATCATAGGGCTATTTTTACACCCTCCCTTACTTGGGAACATATTGATTTGAATGTAGATGATCCGGTTTTATCCGATATCAAAGTCAGAAAAGCGTTATTGCATGCCATTGATCGTCAAAGCATCACTGATCAATTCTTTTATGGTGCACAACCGGTTGCCCATGCGTGGTTGCCACCACGACATAAAGCTTACGAAGATACAAATATTACCAAATATGAATGGAATCCTAACAAATCTGCAACATTGTTGGATGAAGCGGGTTGGAAGTTAAATGCAGATGGTAAACGTGAAAAAGAGGGAGAAGTACTGACCATCACCTTTATGACCACTGCAATGAACAAAACGCGTGAAATAGTTCAGGCAGTTATTTCCTCATCCTGGAAAGAACTTGGTATTGAAGTCATAACAAAGAATGAACAACCTACTAGTTTTTTCAACTCCACCCTTCGTGAGAGAGATTTTGATGGACCAACCGCTTCCATGTATGCTTGGATTATGGGTCCTGCCTCCAATCTGTATTCCATATTACATTCTGATCAGATCCCCACTTCCGATAACAGCTATTTAGGACAAAATTATACAGGGTATCAAAATGAAATTGTCGACAGATTGTTATTAGAAAATTTGATGAGCTTAGATATGGAGAAAATTTATACAAACCTTCGTGACATCCAAAAAATTGTAACTCAAGATTTACCATCATTACCACTGTATTATCGGGCAGATATTTCTTCAGTGAATCGCAAAATCATGAATTTCAAACCAACCGGTACCAGCTATGCGAAAACCTGGAATGCAGCGTATTGGTACTGGTTACCGGATGAACCACCCCCGGCTCCAGCAAAGATGCTGATTGATAAAGAGAAAGAAGTCATCGATTTTGGTAATATCAGAGAAAATATTGACAAAAAAATGACAATCACTTTACAAAACATTGGAGAGTCATTATTGGAAGGCACCATACAAACTGAAGCTCCTTACCTTGTCATAGATCCGTTGAAATTCAGTATTGCTCCAAACAGCCAACAGAGCATTTATTTGAGCATTAATGTTAATGCAATCGCTCAAGCAGGTCCTTTTAATGGAGAGATTCTGATTCAATCAAATGATCCGGAGCTTCCAAACAAATCCTTGCCTTTCCAGGGAACGTATGGATCCCTTATGGTACTTACCATAGGAAAGAAATCTGCTCTCCTGAATTCAAACATGATTGAGTTAGATGTACCCCCTATCATTATACAAGGACGTACCCTTGTGCCTTTGCGCTTTATCGGAGAATCGTTTGGAGCAGAGGTAAAATGGTTTCCGGATCCGGACAGAGAAATTGTGTTGAGTTTTTCAGAAAAACGAATGCGTTTTTGGGTTGGAAAACCAGTAGCCGTGATCGAATCGATACCTCCCAATATTGATCCTCGTAGAGAGATTGCCCTTGATGTACCCCCTCAAATCATTGAAGGGAGAACCTTGGTACCACTACGTTTTATCGCTGAAAATATGGAGGCAAAAGTGGAATGGGATGCGACAGAGCAAACCATCACCATATGGTTCATAGAGAATCATGCTCCTGATATAAATGATTGGTCTTTACCAGTGATATATAATGTTGGAGAAAAAGACATAAAAGATATTGCTACTTTATCTGAACTACTAAAAAGACCGGATATAAAATATATCATACTCAATTTCTGGGCTTCATGGAGTTTTACAACCTTTTATGAGTTACCTCATATTGAGAAATTATATCAAAAGTATAAGGATAAAGGTTTGCTTATATTAAGTATTAGCATCGATAATAGTGCAGATCTAAAGGAAAAGATTATTCAAACAATCAAAGAAATGGAAGATCCTGAAGGAAATCCGGTTAAAATTACTTACCCCATACTGTGGAATCTTGATCAAACGGTAAGAAAGAAATACAACATATATACTATTCCTGCAGATCTTATCATAGACAAAAACTTAAAAGTAATCCATCAGCAAAGTGGTTTTACTGAAGAATTGATAGAAGATTTGGATGAAAAACTTAGGGATCTGTTTCAAACTTAATCTCTTCAGCACCATCCGGACAGCAATGATTAATGACCACTACTTTTTCAGCCGGGCTGAATTTGAGATCAGGATGAATGGGGGTAACGATATAAGTGCTTCTGCATTCCAGAATACAACCCGTATCGAATATACCCTTCTCTAGATCAATATTTTCACTGCCTTCAGCAAACTCGACGACCTCTTCGGTTCCTTTGAGAGTAATCTTGAAGGAGGTTCCTTTAAAATTTTCAGGATCCATCTTAACAATGATTCGTCCTTTTGTGTCACCCTCCTGTGATTTTAAATGGAATGATACCACTTTTACAAAATCACAATCTGCTCTTAATTTAAAAGAAAAAACAACTGCAGACCGGTTTTTCTCATTTTCAGGCATGGTAAATACGACCGCAATAACCTGTTCTCCATCAGGCGCTAATGTAAACGAAGAGGGAGTAACAGAATCAATATTGGACAACTTTTGAGCTTCAATCTTCATTTCTTTCGTGTCACATACATTGGTTACCTTATACTCATAAGTGTAAGATTTACCGGGTTCTAAATCATCGATTTCATCCGTTATTCTGTCAAATTTGAATTCGCAGCAATCTTCCGGATCTGGTGGAGGATTGGTGCCAGTCTTGCATTTGACGGAGAAACGAGTATCAATAGTCGAATCTTCACACTGAGATTTAAGATAGAAAACGTAATCCACTAACTGACCATTCTCTACATGTTCCGGCATTGAAAAATAAACAGCAATCGTTTTCGTTTTCCATGCTTCTAAGGTAAACTCGGCTGGTGCAATTTTGTCGACTCGGCGCATCTCGGGAATTCCAATTCCGCGAGTTTCCATAATTTTAATCAACCCTGTTTCGCAGGTATTGGTAACTATATATTCATAAGTATAGAACTTCCCGGACTCCAATTCTTCAATTTCCGGTGTTTTTCTCTCAATAGAGAAAGAACAACATTCATCAGTAGGAAGCTTAGGATCCTCTTCGTTGGTTCCGGGATCCCATTTTCGAATCTTATCCTCTTTAATACAGAATATATAATTGACAAATTCGTTATCATCATGATTCACAAAGTACTCTTTCAGGTTTAACTGGTCAACTTCGCTGCGTAGTGATTTGTTCATGTATAGAGTGGTTGGTTCTTTGGTTTTATCGCAACTTGGATAAAAATTCACTTGATAGAGATTATCAGAAACTGATGTCAATTGTGTGGAGCAACCTTCAGTCCATTCACAGGCACAATTCACGACATCCTCAATAGTCAGAACTACCGTATTCGTACTGCCATACCAGTCCACTTTTGCATCAAGCTGCTCAGCAATAAAGCGCATTGGCGCTTTGGTTCGGCCATTTACGATAAAAGGAGCCCCATAACCGGGATTGGCCGGATCAATATCCACCATCGCTCCGTTCACTTCTGCTTTTGGATTGTCTATCCATAGTCTGATAGTTTTTCCGGCAGGAGTTTTGATGGTGATCATTTTCAGAGCGTCATCCCACTCAATGGTAGCGCCGGGAATATGTTTAATGACGTAAGTAATAACAAGAAACATCCGGTTCATTCTGATTTCCGGTTCTGTTTCCATCTCAAATGGAACATTATTTACGTAATAAATGAGTTTCCCGACAGTGTACTTAAGCACTATCTTGCACTCATCCATCTCTTCATCGCATTTCGGTTTGGAACAAACTTTTGGAGATCTGGCAATCACCTTGGCGTCTTTATCATAAGCCAAGACTTCATAACAGTATTCTTTGCCTTCTGTCAAGCCTTTATGTGTATAGTCCAGGATATTAGCTGGAAAATCTATGATAGGGTAAGTGGATCCACTGGCTAAAAACATAAATGGCTGATAATTCACAGCACCGGTCACTGCTTTCCAGCTTAACACTATTTCATCACATCCTGGTTTGAGTGTAAGCGGAAAGCTTCCCACTGCTGAGGTTGTGAAGGGTACTATACTAAAAAATAAAACGAGTGCGAGTGTCCAGGAACAAAAATTCTTATAGTTCATGAAACACCTCCTTCATGGTTCAAATAGGGGGGAGGGCTTGTTTGGTTCATTCATGGGAGATAAACGTTTTTTTTTACGACCGTCGTGAATGGTAAATTAAATTTTATTCAAAATTAAATTTGAGTTTATTCAGATTCAGCATAAAATTACTGATATCTTGATCGAACAGGAGGTGGTGCGTATGGAACAAACGAGTAAAATATATCAAAGGGCATGCCTGAAAGGTGTTTCAGTCTAACTAAAACCTAGAGGAACGACACTTCCCGGGCATGCCCGGGAATTTGCCTCTCATAGTTCTCTATTAAAAGTTTGTCATACTGATTCACCCATGAATGGAGCGATAAAAAAATTTATTAAATGTGCGAAGAAATATGGCAAAAACTACGTGGTTATCGTAGCAAGTGTCAATCCAGCGTAATTCTAATCTGCTAACTTCAAAGTATCAACTCATTATTTGATTGTGATTTCTTATGGTTGCTAAAAAATTGAAAAGGTGTAATACTGTATTACCTATATGATACAGTACCACACTATCCCCAATTCCTTATAGGTCAGCTTGATTTCCTGATTAATTGCAAAATCTTTTCGGTTAACGCGTTTCTTTCCACTCTCATGTCACGAAAAGTTTAGGAGATAAAAATGCGCATTTATCTTGAGTCGATCTTATTCAGGCTAACCACCTTATCCCGGGTACTACAAGCTTTGCAGAAAATCTAAACCTGCTCTTGCTGTTTAAGATGCTTATATAGATATGCGCGGGAAAGATATTCAATTGGAAAGACAAGGAAAGAGGCAATCAAAATCACCACTATATCTTTCCAGAGGACACTTTGATGTAATCGGTTGAATGTCAAAAGAAAATTAAAAATTAACGGAATAGTGATAATAGTTATGTAACCCAGCAATTTCCATTTTATCCCATCTGTTAATTTTTCGCTGATGCTAAATACACGGCGTGCCTTGATTTCTTTGCCAGAATCAACCAGGGCTTCAAAGATGAATAAGAAGGTAGTGATTACGACAAACACAGGAATCACCAACAACAAGAAACCTAAAATCATCAACAATCCCTGAACGAAAGTGATAATGATGTATTTCCAGAATAGCGTGGCATCCGGAAAACCAATTTCTCGGAAAGAAATTGCTTTATTCTCCCTGTCATACCCTTTTAGCCCCACTTTGACCATCTGAATATGAATGATTGTATAAGGCAGAATAAGAACCAGCATTAAAACAGTACTGAGCCAATCTGCTTTTGGATAAACATATAAAGGGATAAAGCTAAGAACTTGAATCATTGCGTTAGCCAGGCAAAGAGAACCGATCAGGAAATAGTTCTTTCGTATCATCTCGAAAGCAAACTGAAATGCTTTTAAAACAGGTACTTGTTTCATCCCTCACCTCTATTTCAAACGAAAGATTCCATTTCAATGATTATCCTATCACTTTAACTGCATTTTACCAACTGATTGTTCTTGCCAAATAATGGGAATGCAGCTAAGATATTTTTGAAGAATAAATGCATAAGTATCGGAATATGCATCCGACCATACCTCTTTATGGGGCATGAATATCAATTTAGCCGTCGACAAAGAAATACCTGATGCAGACAATGTAACCCTGTCCGGAAAATACTTAAGTAAAGTGTACGAAGGAAGCTTTAAAGATACCGGGAAGTGGTGTAAAGATTTTGAAGCTTTCACAAAAAGCAAGAACTTCAAATTGGAGAACCTGTATATGTGGTATACCACCTGCCCCAAATGTGCAAAGAAATTTGGCAAAAACTACGTTGTCATTGTGGGAAAGGTGAATCCAGCGTAACAAGTTGATTTTGGATCCTATATATTCACTCAATTATTAGCTGGTTCCTTCATATTCATAAATTTCTAAAGCATCTAAAAAAGTATTGATCCGCTCAAATGCATCTCTTTTTAATCTATCGATTTCATCAGAAGAATGGATATTTTCAAATTTAGTTATCCAGACTGGTCCCGGGGAATTAATATTCTTAAATTTTGCCTTTATCTTGCCTAGTCCTTCCATCACAAGCTTATTGGTTTTAAATGGTGTAAAAATTTTGATTAATTCTGAAATGCCTCCTGGGTAGTGAAGGACAGTAAAGTAGATATCATAAGCATCTTTTTCCTTCATTCTGTCCCATATTGCCATTCCCTTCATGGTAAGAAAAGAAACAACATTTGCTATTTTTAAATAGATTTCGTTGAATGAACCATCCGGCATTATCCCCGATACTTTTACCTTCTGATAATGATCAAAAACAAGATCGCACCCTCTCGCTTTTCTTGCCCTAACATCCTGTATTCTTTGTGTTCGATGATTTTTACTAGTTCCGCCATACTCGCCAGCCAGCAGATCGACAACCACAACAAAGCTGGTTCCTGTTTTATCGGTTATGGAACGATTAAACTGAAAAGGTTGTTCACCCTCTTCATACCCTCTATTTTTTAGAGCTTTTTGAATAGTTTGATAGGTATCTTCTGATTGATCCTGTAAAGATATAGCAAAATCAATATCTAAACTTCCTACGTGTTCCTCTCGATACTCTTCAATAAGAAAATAAGGAATCCA
>JAJFUD010000078.1 GCA_021372585.1 bacterium | reverse complement strand
TCAAATATGTTAAAATCTCTCCTTTCATAAGTCTAGTAAAACGCTAAAGCTCTATACAAAAATAACTGAAAGGTTGACTGTCAAAAATTTTTAAGTTTTTGATTAAATCAATATTCAGTTTTCAAGGTACCATAACAGAATCCATCTGTTACCAAAGAATAGGATAAGTTGAAAGACAAAAGAGTCAAGAAAAAAGCTCATGATGTAAATATTTTAAAAAAAGAAATAGTTTTTAACAGCATCTGACTGACTTGTTTTATTTCTTTGTTTTTTTAAACTTTATTAGTGTGTATCTAGGTTTTCCTTCACCTACCCGGTGGGAAATCAAATCAACCTCTACTAATACGTTTAGATTATTGTTTATTTCATTGGCTTCTTCAAAATCAGAACTAACTTTTCCAAAAATTATCTCTTTGTTTTTTGTTAATTGAAACTCAAAAGTTTTCCGTGAAGGTAAATAACCTTGAAATTCACCCTTGAAAGAAACTTCTTCTTGGCAAATATTATCTGTGCTTAGTCTTTTCTCACTTCGGATTATTTGCTCAATATTTTCATACTTGAATACGTTCTCCTTAAAAGATAGCGAACAGACTGCATCTTGCTCTGATAATACTTTTAAAAAAGATGTAACAGATTCTATAGCTCTCGCATCAATATCATAGATAGCTTCCGTTAATTCATCATCCGATCCTATTGACGCCCTAAAGATTGCTTGTATTTTATCAATTGCATTTTCAATGGAAGAAAAATCTTGAATTAAACAGTCATCGATTGGTGCTGCCTCAAACTCAAAACCGAATGAGCCAAGTGCAATATCTTTAATAATCAAATGATATTTATCTCTTCCGGGAATAATGCCTCTTGTGCCTATCGCATTGTTCTGATTTGCAGCAATAATAGCAACGGATTCAGAAAAAGCTTTAATCGCTTTAGCGCTGAAATCAGCGTATATACCATATGATTCAACTACTGGTTTTCCTTTAAACGTCAACCTAGCTATCGGATTGTTATCTATTAAGTTTGGTTGGGAGGAAATGATTTCATCTATCTCTTTCTTTCGATCTTCTAATCCAACACGATCTATTTTATTTTTCAAGGGTATAGTGAGAAGTAGCTTTTCTAATGCTTCTCTTTCCGACAATAGAAATTTATACTCTAGCATATTCATTTTTATATTTCCTTTTTGTTTCATACTTATATAATACCTGAACCAACATCATTTTGTTCATAAGATAGATCAACTTCTAAAAAACCTTTCCATTTACCATAACGATTGTGTGACCATAAGCTATACCAATATGTAATTGACCTAACAAAAAAATCTAAATTGTCTGAATCGTTATTTAGTTCAAGGTAAAAACTATGAACATGATATTGTTTTTTTATCAAATTCATATCAAAAACTTCAGGATATGTTGAAAAAAGTAATTCTTGTGTAGTAAGTGGAGGTAGGTAAAAAAAGGTAACAACATCAATATCATTAGGGTCACGATTATCAATTAACTCTGTGTCTTGGGTAAAACTACTATTTATCCACTGAAATCCTGTTAATAAACCTATTTCATGAAGTTTTGCTCTAAATTTTAAAAATCCATCAAAAATCATTTGACGCTTTCCAGACGCGCAAAAGCTTAATGAAATATCATTGAGAGTTGCTTTATATGGAGATCGAACATGGGATGTTGGATGATCAAGATCAAATGGTGGAAGAAAGCCATTATTATTTAATTTTGGTATCATTTTATTTCCGTTTTATTGATTTATTGCTCTTGACAAAAATCTCAATAATCAATCTATGTTTGTTGGTATTTATCGATAAAAGACTTAACGGCATTATATCCTCTTTCATTTAAATTAATTATACATAAACCTAAGATTTCTATCAATAACTATAACCTGGTCGCATAAAGAAAAGTTTGTTTTCAGTAAAGCGTAATTATCAAGTTTTTTTGCGATGGGGAATCGGGAAGAAAACCAGCTCGTTTGCTTTTGACGCTTTATCAAAAAGCATTATTAATCTTGTATCAACGGTTTGAAATGCTTGAAAGAAGAAAATATTCAATCTTGATGAAATTAAAAGGGTTTACATGCTTTTTAGTTTTTCTGACTAATCTAAAGTTGAACTTTAGATTAGTCAGAATATTTTTTTTAAGAAGTAATAATGAGGATTTAAATAGAATTAACCAGAACTATTTACTATAAGTAAAATATAAAATTAAGAAAACACTGATTGTGAAAAGCTAAATTGTTGTTTATTCGAGTTGATCAAAATAAGAGTCTTCAATAAATCCTGTCCCGATAAACTTCTCAATCCATTCAGAATTCATCTTTAACGCTATTAACAAAAAATTTCTTAAGATTTGAGAATCCTCTGGAAAATGCGTTTTCCCATCCCACTCATCGACAATCCTTTCAGCAATAGCCTCAATCCAATCGTTTTGACTAGGTTTGTTCATATTTTCTCCTTAACTTTATTGTCTAATCGATCTTACAATTTTCTATTTCAATTAAAAGCCTGCAAATGATCATCAACAAAAGATTTGTAAAATAATCAACAGTGATCCATAATTATATTATGGAATTCTATTTTGATTCAAAACTAGCCTTAAAATATCATAGTAAAACCCAAGCTGTCAGAGTAATGAGTGAGAAATGGGTCAAACAAAATATTTATTGTCCAAATTGTGGCTCAGATCTCTCACAATTTAAAAATAATACTCCTGTCGGGGATTTTTTTTGTAGTACCTGTTCAGAACAGTTTGAACTAAAAAGTAAAAAAGGCCCATTCAGCGCAAGAGTGGTTGATGGTGCCTATCAAAGCATGATAGATAGACTTCAAATAGCTTCTAACCCAAACTTTTTTTTCTTACATTACGATCCGAACCAGTATTCAATCATAAATTTCACTGTGGTTCCAAAGCACTTTTTTTACCCTGATATAATTGAAAAGAGGTCACCTTTATCCTCTCTATCGCGCAGAGCTGGATGGATAGGCTGCAATATTCTTTACCCGGAAATACCAGGTAGCGGTAAAATTTTCTATATCAAGAATCAAAGGCTAATTCAAAAAGAACAAGTGCTTGATACATGGCAAAGTACACTTTTCTTGAGAGATGCCAAAAAAGAACTCATTAAAGGTTGGTTATTAGATATCATAAAATGTCTAGATCAAATTGGTAAAAGTGAATTTACATTGAACGATGTTTATGCTTTTGAGAAAATCCTCTCAAAGAAATATACTCAAAATAAACATATCAGAGATAAAATTAGGCAGCAACTTCAATTTCTAAGAAACAAAGGTTTTATTGAATTTATCTCACCAGGCTTATACAGAAGGAGAGGTTTTAATGAATAGAAATCTCATTTTTGAAGTTGTATGCAAAGAGCTAAGTTCAGAAGAGCTGTATAAATTTCCTTTGAAGATGTGAATGTCTTATTTTGCAACCTTATCTTCTTCCAGCCTGTATTTTGCTATCTTTTGAATCAATTCAATCGGTAAAGGTTCATCAATTGGGAACTGTACAGCTCCCTTAGAGTACTGATAATCCCCAAATTCATTCTTAAATTTATCAATCCCGCTAGATGTAGGATAAAAACCGATATGATGCCTTTGTAAAGCAAAATAAACCAGCACTTTCTTCATTTTGAAAGCAGGCATCTGGTAGCTTATAACCTCTTTAGCATTTGGCGCAACTTCTTTGATGATTCTTCTCAGTTCCTCCAGTTTTGGTCTTATGCTGATTGGAACAGTAGTAAAATACTCATCAATCGTCGAATATTTTAACTCGCTTTTATCCATTGCTGGTTCCCTCAGAGCTTGATACCAATAAATAATCTTGTGATACCAAACGTCATTGAGATCGTTTTTTCCACTTTCAATCCGCTCTGTTCCATCAATTGGCAGAATTCGGCGGTGGAAGGGAAACGGATAATAGAATTACTTAGGTAGTGATAAGCTTTTTTGTTAGACGAAAACAAGCCTGCCAGAAAAGGCAGCCCATAACATAAATACGTCTGGTACACTTTTTTGAAAAAGCGATTTTGTTGCGAGACCATTTCCAAGACCATCACCTGTCCGCCAGGAACCACTACTCTTGCCATCTCGCGTAATGTTTTGGCTTTGTCGGGAATATTACGAATCCCAAACGCAATAACAGCCACATCAAACGAATCGTCGGGAAACTCGATTTGGGTGGCATCTCCCCATTGGAAAGTAATATTGTTTGCACGTTTTATATTGACTGCCTTCTTTTTGGCAATTTCAATCATAGCCGCAGAAAAATCTATCCCGGTAATGATTACGTCAGGATATTTTTTTGCTACAGCCAACGCGATATCTCCTGTTCCTGTGGCAACATCTAAGCATCGACCGGTTTTGGTGAATTTCATGTTCTGTACAGTACGCCTTCTCCAGACTATATCCTGCCCAAAGCTCAGGAAATGGTTTAGAAAATCGTATTGTTCCGCGATCGTTGAAAAGATTCCCTTTACCAGGCTAGTCTGGTTCTCAGGAGTAAAAAGTGGTGGGGCGTTACCTTTCACTCGTCACCAGAATTTCCCAAGGATAAAGCTTAATCCGAATAATAGCTGAGTCAGATGGAGATGTATAACATTCATTTGTTGAGCCGGTTGAAAGGGTTTGTCTTTTGAACTCCCTAGGGTAAAGATTTTGAAAACCAGCGGCAGAGTCACTAACGTCACTAACGACCAAACCGGGAAGACATGGAATATAACGCACGCGACAATGTAAAGATACATCAAGAGAACCAGTATCAAATAGTAATTCATAGTAGCGAGTTTTCCGAATAAGATCGGAAACGTCTTTCTATTTCCTACCCGGTCTGCTTTTTCGTCCGGAATTTCGTTCAAAAGCAAGAGGTGATGAACGAGTATAGTGGAGGGAATCGAGACCAGAAGTGCGCTCCAGGAGTAGGTTCCCGTTTGAACAAAATAGCAGCCTATGATCGGCAAGGCACCCAATCCTATTCCGGCAGACCATTCCGCAAATGGGATTTTAAGAAGCTTCGGAGAGTAGGCTACGATAAAAAAGGCAGCGACGAGAATAAGAGGCAGCAACCACCAGCTGACCGTGATCATGAAAAATAAGCCAATCAATCCTGCTATAGCCATCAGAGCGATGCCGGCTGATAAGGTTGCTTTCGTAGTGATGATGCCGTCTTTAATAGACCCGCTGCCACCATTAAAAGGTGACCGGGTGACGACTTGATCAATCCCGCTCTTGAAATCAAAATAGTCGTTGATGACATTCACGCTCATATGGGCTAGCATTAAACCAATAAATGATAAAACAGCGACACCCCATTGGAAGGCGCCTTCATAATACGCCAAAGCGTTGCCAATGATACTCAGGACAACAGGCAGTGTCATATATTGTGCCCGAACTATCTTAGCCCAATCAGAAACTTTTTTGCTCATTTTTACACCTTTTTATTCAACTTAGTTTGAATATACCAAGTTTTTTTTGTATTGCATTTTATTTGGCTTCTTTCTTTGGATTCGCTTATAATCCGAATGTAAAGTTTTTTTCGATTTACCTTAACCGGTAAAGGTAAATCGAAAAAAAACTGCATGGTACTGTTTGATTGTCCTTTTTCAATTCATTTCATTAAAGAAATTTCAAAATCTTTTCAAGAAATATACATAGAAACATTGACTCTGACAGATACTATTCTATACCATAAATATTTATTCTATGGAGGGGAGGGATATTGTGAAAAAAAATAAAAGTTTTCTGTTATCATTAATTATTATGACATTATTCCTTTTTTCGATTATGGATGTCTTTGCCGATGCTTGCCCTCTATCAAGCACTGGCAACTTTGTGAATGGGGAACAGATGACCCAAAGGGATCTTTACCAAGGAGACCAAGTTCAGATTGGTGATTCCAGAATCATCATTTAGTTTGGTGGAGTGCATAAATTCTTGTCCTTAGGAGGATTTTATGAAAAAGTCAATTATTGTTTTTCTTTTCATTAGTGTTCTATTATCAAGCTTTTTAACAATCCGGATTCAAGCAGCAAGCAATATGACTTGGTCAGGTACGATCTATGACATTCGAACCGGTAAACCGTTGGCTGGTGTTGAAGTAAAAGCCGGCGTCGAAGGAAGAGTCGATCCATTCTCAGCTTATAAAGCTTATACGGATTCAAAAGGTAAATTCACTATCACATGGGACGAAGAATCATGGAAAAGATGGAAAGGCAGCACCCAGAATCATTATTTGAGAATCAACACCTGGGAATCGCATCCGGATAACCATTCTTATTTCCCTCTTACCCTTGTTCGCAGGCAACCGACTACTATATCTGCCTATCTTACTCCCCGAGGCGCCTATATCAAAGGAAAATTATACAGCGCTGAAACCGGCTCTCCTTTACCGGATACTAAAGTTCAAATTCTAGCTCCGGGTCGTGTTGTGCAGAGTGTTTATACAGACAAATCCGGTAACTTTGCATTTGAACCGGTGATAGCTTACTCTTACCCCATTCCAGGAGAATTATTTGATGTAGATCCTGCTAATTTAACTGATAAGGAGCCAAGAGTCCCTACTAAAAATCAGAGCTATTGTTTAATTCTGGAAGACCGTTCCTACGCGAACATTCAGCCTGAACGAAAAGGGGATGAATTTGTCACCTCTTTACCTCTGCAAAGTTCTTATACCGATGCCATACACACATATGTGACTCTTCGGGTTCCAAAAGCCGGGACGCCATTACCTCCGAATGCTGTCAGTCCTGAAATTGTAGGAAAAGCAGAGGAACCTTTCATGCTTCGGGCTTATCCGGGAGACAACAAAGTATTCCTGGAATGGACTGCTCCAAGAGACACTAGTAACGTTATCGGCTACCATCTTTATCGGAAAACTCCACAGATGCCTTATGGAAGTCCCATTACCGACTTTCCGATAAAGACGCTAAACCATCTGGATGAAAATGTGGAAAATGGTATTTACACTTGCTACTACATGAAAGCTGTGTATAAGGATAAATCGGAATCCGGTCAATCCAATGAAGTCTGTGTCACGCCAAATCCACTCAAACCAATTATTAATATTCCGGATAACGCTACGACTAATCAATCCAGTTACACTTTTACCGGAAAAGTAGACCCGGGTTCCACGGTTATGGTCAATGGAACCAAAGTGCCGGTCGGTCAGGACGGTTCATTCTCTGCTACGGTCAAACTAAATTCTGGAAAGAACGCAATTTCGATTGTTGTGACGAATAAAACCGGTGATAAGGTCACTATCACCAAAACAGTCACTCTCACAACCGGAGCAGAGGGGAAAATCAGAATTCTTTTAAAAATTGCCAGCAAAAATGCTTATGTCAATAATCAATTAGTCGTGTTGGATGTAGCTCCCTTCATTGACAGAGGAAGAACTTTCGTCCCATTCCGTTTCATTGGTGAATCGTTAGGAGCGGAAGTTGGATACACCGTTAATGCTTCCGGAAGAGTCGAGACAGTGTCGTATAAATTAGGCAGAACTTCCATTACTTTGTATATTGGCAAAAAGAATGCGACCGTTAACGGCAGGACAGTAACGATGGATGTCCCTCCCCAGATTTTGCAAGGGCGAACAGTGGTACCGTTACGATTTGTTACCGAAAACCTGGGTTGCAAGGTTGACTGGGATGGGGAGAAGATGGAGATTCTGATTACCTACCCGTTATAGCTGATATTAAAGCCACCACACAAAAGAACTGTCCTTGTGTGTGAGGAATGGTGCGTTGTACCAATCCTCAGAAGAGGATTCTGTGTTCAACCAGGTTTTTACAAGATAAAGACCCTCAGCAGGTGCCAATAAAGAGCTAGCCTGGCAGGTCAGACTGAAAAGAGCCTCATAAGAATCCGGTATGGGTTGGTTGGATTTCATCCAGGCAAAAAGATAGCCGACAATAAAGCGAATCATGTGATGTAGAAAACGATTTCCCCGGATTTGTATCAACCACTGGTTGTTCTCCAATACTCGAATTTCTCCTTTATACAAGGTACAAAAAGTGCTTTTATACTGCTTTTGGTTCTTTGCAAAACGGGAAAAATCATGCTCCCCCATCATCAAGGAAAGGTATTGCCTGGCTGAGATAATACTAAACTCATAAGGTATGGCCCACCGAAAATTAGAAAAAAATGGGTGTCTTGGCTGAAAGGAGATCCAGTAATAATAGTCTTTTCCCAGGATCACGTCTCGCAGATTAAACAAGTTATCAATCGAAACCATGGATTCTATTCTGATATCGCCTGGCAATCGATCATTGATCAAATTCATCGCTTTTTGATCGGAAAAATAATCAGGTAAGAGGAAACTGCATTTTTGATCCAATGCATGCACTCCGCTATCGGTTCTTGATGAATACTGAAAACCTAAATCAGCTTTGGATGATCCACGGGGTAAAAGGGTTAGAATTTTATCATATAGGGTGTCTTTAATAGTGGCTTTGGAGGGAGAAACAGAGAAGCCGTAATACGCTGTTCCCTGGTAAGCGAGGGAGACCAAACGTCTTTGCCACATGCTAAAAAAATAAAACGATGAGAAGCAGAATCGTCAAAAAAAGACCGAAACTAAGAAAATCAACAGACCGAAAAACCAGTGGATGCATCTGGGTCCTTTTTATGCCAACCTGAAAACACCTTGATTCCATTGCAATCGCAAGATCGTCCGCTCTTCGAAAAGAGGAGATAAACAAAGGTACCAGGATTGGTATCAATCCCTGAAGGCGTTTAAAAAGGTTGCCAGTTTCAAATTCCGCGCCTCGTGAACTCTGGGCTTTAATCAATCGATCTGTTTCTTCTAATATGGTGGGAATAAACCGTAAAGCAATCGTCATCATCATGGAGATTTCAGAAGTAGGGAGTCCCAGATAGGAAAAGGGTTTGAGAATAAACTCGATTGCACTGGTTAACCTCATTGGGGAGGTAGTAAGAGTGAGAAGTGAAGAAGAAAAAACCAATAAAACCAAACGCAGTAAAATAAATACAGCAGCCACAAGCCCTTCTTGATATACTTTTACGATCCACCACTGAAAAAGAGGCTCACTTGTTCCTTTCGTAAAGAATACTTGTAGGGAAACAGTGAGTACTAATAACATCAGGATAGGTTTCAAACCATTGATAAAATAACGGACCGGAATACGAGACAGGAAAACCAGAATCATTAATACACCAAGCATCACCAAGTACCCGGTAACAGAATGAATCAGAAAAACAACTACCATAAGTATTAATGAGGATAATAATTTTATTCTCGGATCTAAAGTGTGTAGAATACTTTTTCCTGGGACATATTGCCCAAGTGTGATCTGTCTCTTTAGTTCCATTTGCCTTGTTCCTGCATATATTTGAAGATAATATCAGCACCCAGGAGCGGGTCAATCACACTGATATCGATCCCTTTCCAGGTTTTTGAAAGGTAGTGAAGCAGTCTGGAGGTTTCCGGAAGACTTAACCCAAGTGCTTCCAGTTGATCATATTGGCTGAAAACCTCAGCCGGAGTACCATGCAACACAACAGCGCCTTTATCCATCACGTATATTCGATCAGCCAAATCAGCGATTTCATCCATATCGTGCGACACCATGATAATCGTTACGTTTTGCAATCGGTTTATTCTTTTGATCTCTTCAAGTAAGGATTTCTTAGCAAAAGGATCCAATCCGGCGGTGGGCTCATCAAGAATTAAATACTGTGGATTCATCACAATAATACCGGCTAATGCAATCCTTCGCTTTTCTCCTCCACTGAGCAATAAGGGGGACTTATCCCTATATGATTCATAGGCTAAGCCTACTATGCTTAATGCAGTTTCTACTCTTTTCTTCGATTCTTCCGGAGATAATTTCTCATGTTTTAAACCAAATGCCACATCTTTTTCCACTGTCTCCTCAAATAACTGTGCTTCCGGATATTGAAACACCAGTCCTACTTTTTTTCGAATTATTGAGATTGTTTTTTTCATGTGATATAAATCCAGGTCATCCACCATAACTTGGTTTGGTTCAGTGGGGGAAATCAACCCGTTACAATGTTGTATAAGGGTCGATTTACCTGAACCAGTCTGTCCGATAATCCCGATAATCTCGCCGGGATTGGCTGTAAAGGATACATTGCGTAAGGCTTTTTTCTCAAAGACCAACCCTTTATCGTAAGTAAAAGAAAGATTGTTTATATTAATTGACATAAGTAATCTGCCAGTTCTTTGGCGTGTGTAATGGGAGTCGGGAATGGAATCCCTTTTTTCTTAAGCGCTTCGATGGTTTTAATCAAGTCCGGAGGGTATAGATGAAAGCTTATCAGTTTTTCCTGGTCTAATGCAAACAGATCGGTTGGCTTTCCGTCATACACAATTTTACCTTCATTCATCACGACTGATCGTTTTGATAAAAGTACTTCGTCCATCCTATGCGTGATGTAGAGGATGGTAATGCCAATTTTATCAAGTTCCTGTATCTTTTTGATAACCATCCTTCTGTTGACGGGGTCTAACAATGAAGTAGGCTCATCAAAGATAATACAGTCAGGCTTCATAGCAAGTACAGAGGCGATCGCCAGTAATTGCTTCTGTCCGCCAGAGAGCAAATGAGGTGGGTATAACCGATAAGATTCTAAATCAACCAGCTTTAATGATTCATTCACTCTCTGGCGAATCTCACCAGAAGACAGCTGAAGGTTTTCAGGACCAAATGCGATCTCTTCCTCCACAGTCGTTGCCACAATCTGGTTGTCAGGATTTTGAAAAACCATCTGCACTGATTTACGGATAGGAATCGTACATGTAAGGTCTGAAGTTAGCATGCCATTGACCTTAACAGTACCCTTTTGGGGAATATAGAGCGCATTCATTAATCGTCCGAGTGTCGATTTTCCGGAGCTATTCGCGCCTATAATAGATAGAAATTCACCTGATTCAATGTTCAGGTGAATTTCTTGAACTGCGTTTTGATCTTCACTACTTTCTGGGTAGTGAAAACTAACCTGGTTTACTTCTATAAAAGGCAACACACTGTTTTATCCAAATCTACACTAATTTGAGCATGCACAAAGGAGAGCCATCGCCACGACGGTATCCAACTCTGAAAAGCCTCACATATCCGCCGTTTCTCTCTAAGAAACGATCGCGTAAGGGTCCATATAATTTCTTTAATACCTCTTCGTCGCGTAATTTAGCAAAAGCTAATCGGCGTGTAGCTAAGGATTCGTCTTTACAGAGAGTAATCACCTTTTCAGCTTCTCTTTTTATTTCTTTCGCTCTTGCTTCAGTAGTGGTCACAGACTCTTCCCTCAGCAAAGAAACAGTCATATTTCTGATCAAGCTTGCTCTCTGGGCGCTGTATACATTCAGTTTTCTTAGTTTTTTTCCATGTGTCATGGTTTGCTCCTATTCTTTAAATGATAATCCGTGCTTTTTCAGATATTCTTCCAAAAGCTCAACATTCTTCCTGGATAACTTGTTATTGCCGGTTAGCAATTCTTCTTTGGCTAGATGAGTTAAGTGTTCAACTGTATCAACCATGAGCTTCTCTTTGAGTTTAATAAACTGAGGCTCAGACATCTCTAATTCTTCCGCCACTTCTTCAATCGCAATATTCAGAACGGTCTGTATGTCGACTTTTTTTGATTGACTGCCGATCTCTTCTTGAATAATCCCAGGAACTGCTTCAAATACTTTTTTAGGAGTTTCCTCTTCTTCTATGAGTTCCTCTTGAGAATCATCATCAACAAAGAAACTACCGGCAATAATCTCTTTCATTAATTGAAGGTCTGTTCTATTTTTAAGTTTTTCAATTTCAGGTAATTTCATAAGTTCTTCAATAGTCGAAGTGAGTGATTTTGTGCCAAAATTCTTCAATGCCAACAATTCTTTGCGTGTTTTAGAGAATAAATCCTGGATAGTGTAGATGTTGGCTTTTTTAAATACGTTTCCTGTTCTGACTGATAGCGTAATAATCTCCTCCAAAGGACGTTTCAAAATTTCTTCTGTTTCGTCTTTAATGAGGATCTCAGGAACGCTTTCTTCCACTTCTTCTTTTTCTATCATAATATTGGAAAAATAATCCACCAAAATCTGAGAAGAATATTGTAATGCCTGATAGGGAGTGATGGCACCATTTGTTTCAATGATGATATCAAGCGTTTCATAGTTTAATGATTCGTTGTACATAGCCTGTTTAACAGAAAACTGGACATGAGTTACAGGACAAAATGCTGAATCAATCGGGAATGTGCCAATAGGATAACCAGGATCTCGATTTTCATCTGCTAATCGGTATTCGATTCCTTGCTCAGTGTGTAAAGTCAGAGCAAATTTAATATCATCGTCAACTATAGTAGCAATAGGAAGATCTCCATTGACGATCTCGACAGAAGGAGGAGTGATTAAATCCCTGGCATAAATAGTACCTTGAGTTTTTCTGGTTACAGATAAAATCTTTCTTTCATGAATCTGGGACCGAAGAACTAATTTTTTAATCTGGGCAACAATTTGAATTCCATCCTCTAAAACACCAGGTATAGAAGTAAATTGGTGGAAAATGCCGTCAATATGAACAGCAACAACAGACGTTCCTTGTATTGAAGAGAGCAACACTCGACGTAGAGAGTTCCCGATTGTAATCCCATAGCCTTTATGTAAAGGACCAATCTTGAACTCTCCCCGCTTTTCTTCATCTCTCACAATTGTGAGTCTTAAACTATCAAGTGTGAACCCCATTTCGGCCTCACTTCCTTAAACTTATTTTGAGTAGAATTCAACAATAAATTGCTCATTGAAAGGAGTTTTAATCTCTTCCTTTGATGGCAGACTCAATACTTCTGCTTTTTTATCAGTTATATTGAGACTTAACCAGGTTGGGATAGATTCTCCTCTTTCTAATGAAGATTTAACGTATACATTCGATAAAAAATCCTCTTTAAACGTAATGATATCACTAGGTTTTACTCTGAATGAAGGAATATTCACATAACGATTATTCACTTTTACTTTGCGATGTAAAACCATCTGTCTGGCAAAAGGTCTGGAGGAAGCTAAGCCTAAACGGTAAATCACATTATCCAGTCTTAATTCGAGTAATTGCAACAAACGATCTCCTGTAGGAATTTTTCTCTGTCGAGAAGCTTCTCCGTAATATCGGCTAAATTGTGATTCCATAATGCCGTAATGAAATCTTGCCTTTTGTTTTTCAATTAAATGCGATCCGTAATCTGTCAATTTCCCTCTTCGGGAAGTAGGTCCATGCTGTCCGGGTATATTCGGTCTTTTCTGAAAAGCACATTTTTCTCCCAAGCAGCGATCCCCTTTTAAGAATAACTTTGAACCGTAACGCCTGCATTTTTTACATGAAGATTCAGTATATCTTGCCATCTTTTACTCCTATACTCTTCTTGGTTTTGGTGGCCGGCATCCGTTGTGAGGAATCGGCGTTTTATCTACGATTGTAACGACTTCAAGCCCGGCTGCCTGAATGGAGCGGATAGCTGTTTCTCTGCCAGGACCAGGACCTTTTACAAAAACTTCAACTTCTCGCATACCCATCATTAAAGCTTTCTTAGCAGCTGTTTCTGCAGCTACCTGAGCAGCATAAGCATTCCCTTTTCGAGTCCCTTTGAACCCACTGTTTCCTGCTGAACCCCAGGAAATAACGTCCCCGTTTCGATTTGTAATCGAAACAATGGTATTGTTGAAAGTAGCATGTATAAACACTTTTCCCTCTGCTGGTGCTTTTTTCTTTCCACTGCGTTTTGCAACCTTTGCATTAGGTGTAGTGCTCTCTTGCTCACTTACAGATTGTGCTACATCTTTTACATCTTCGTCTGGCATTCCCTACCCCTTCCTTATGATTTGGAACCGATTGTTTTCTTCGGTCCTTTTCTTGTTCTTGAATTAGTTCTTGTACGCTGACCTCGGACTGGTAAACCTCTTTTATGTCGAGTGCCTCTATAGCTGCCAATATCCATCAACTTTCGGATATTCTGGGAGACGTTTTTTCTTAAATCTCCTTCGACAACGTATTGTTCCCGAATAATAGAAACAATTCTCTCAATTTCTGCTTCAGTTAAGTCTTTTACTTTAATATCAAATTTAATTTTGGCATCGTTAACGATTTTGACAGCGTTCACTGGTCCAATACCATAAATACGCCTTAAAGCAATATCGACTCTTTTATCTAAAGGCAGATCAATACCTGATATACGTGGCATACTGTATCCTCCTTATCCTTGTCTTTGTTTGTGCTTAGGATTCACACATATAATATAAATTGTGCCTTTTCTCTTAATTATCTTACAATCTTTGCATCTCTTTCTAACAGATGGTTGTACTTTCATTCTATCCTCCCAATAATTAAATACGGTAAGTAATTCTGCCTTTTTCAAGGTCATATTTACTGATTTCAATTCTTACTTTATCGCCTACTACTAACTTAATAAAGTTCATTCTCATTTTTCCGGAAATGTGAGCCAGCAGCTCTTTGCCATTTTTCAACCGAACTTTAAACATAGCATTGGGTAACTTTTCAATAATCACGCCTTCGGTCTCTAAAATGTCCCTATTGGATGGTTCAGTCAATCTTGCCTCCTGTTTGTTGTTAAAATTGCCGCTTTTTGAGAGGTAATTAAAACAGTATCCTCAAAATGAGCTGAATTCTTGCCGTCAGTTGTCACGACTGTCCACTTATCTTCTAAAGTGCTAACATCGTCTGTACCTTCATTGATCATCGGCTCCAGGGCTAATGTCATGCCTTCTTTTATAATCGGGCCCGTATGAGGAGTGCCAAAATTAGGTATTTGAGGATCTTCATGGAGTGCTAATCCAATGCCATGTCCGACATATTCTCTGACAACTTGGTATCCATGCTTTTCAGCATATTTCTGAACAGCAAAACCTATATCACCAATCCTATTGCCAGGCTTTGCATATTGAATCGCTATATTCAAAGCTTCCTCGGTAACCGATACTAACTTTTTTCGATTATCAGGGACTTTTTCACCCACCATAAATGTTCTCGCCATATCAGAAAAATAACCTTCAAACTGGCAACCGATATCGATCGAGATAATATCACCGTCTTTCAGGATTTTTCTTTTAGTGGGAAAACCATGAATCACTTCATTGTTGATAGAAGAGCAAATAGTGTAAGGAAAACCATACAAACCTTTAAAAGCTGGTTTACACCCATGAGCTAACAAGTATTCTTCTGCCAACTTATCTAGCGTATATGCAGAAATTCCTGGTTGAATCTTCTCTGCTATGATATTCATTGTATCTGAGAGAGTAGATCCAGCTTTTACCATTTTTTCTATCTCAACTGAATTCTTAATGGTGATCATGAGTGTATTTCCAAGTTCATATTGGTTTGTATCAATTGCAGTATCTGATTCTTCACTTCCTGTATGGAATGAGTGGCATCTACTTTATAAACTAAGGATTTATCACCATAGAAATGAACAAGAGCATCAATCTCTTTTTGAAAATACACCATTCGCTGTTCAACAGCTAAAGGGGTGTCATCGGCTCTTGCCTGCAAATTACCCTGGCATACAGGGCAGAATGAAAAGTTTGTTAGCATGGCTTTGTCAAAAGATTTACCACAACGAGTACATTGAAAACGATTAATTAACCTGTTTATAATCATATTTTGGTCATTCAAATCTAATAACAAAACCATATCAATCCTTAAATCCTTCTTCATTAATAATTCATCCAATTGAACTGCTTGAGCTATCGTTCGCGGATAACCCTCCAATACAAAACCTTTATTTGTATCAAACTTTTCAATTGTATCAGAAAGGATATTAAAAACAATATGGTCCGGTAACAAATTTCCATTCATAACAGATTCTTTATACTCTTTGTAAGAGCCTTCCAAACTAAGTCTAACCAATTTCCCCATGCTAACCAATGGAATATTCAAACTTTCACTAATTAAGTTCGCTTGGGTGCTTTTTCCCGAACCCGGCGGTCCCAAAAATAAAAGAATACTCATCCCTTTAAAAATCCTTTATACTGACGCATCACTAAAAAGCCTTCCATTTGATGAATAAATTCTATCGCAACACCGATTATGATAAGAATAGAAGTGCCACCAAAAAAGAAAATCGAAAGGTTTGAATTGCCTAACAGTAAATTCGGTACGACTGCCAAACACCCTAGAAATATAGAAGCAGGTAGTGTGATCCTGTTTAATACATTCTTGAAAAATTCTGAAGTGCTATCTCCTGGTCTGACACCTGGAATAAATCCACCGTTTTTTTGCAAGTTATCAGATATATCCTTAGGATTATAAGTAATTTCTGTATAGAAATAGGTGAAAAACACAATTAAAAGGAAGAAGAGAATATTAAACCAAGGCGAGGTTTGTGAAGATAAATACTTTTCTACAAAGTTTGCAAAGGCTGTCCCTTGAAGAAATTGAGCGACCACGCCTGGAAATGTCAAAACAGAGGAGGCAAATATAATTGGTAATACACCGGCCTGCACAAGACGTAAAGGGATAAATGTAGATTGTCCTCCAACTGTTTTACGACCAACGATCCTTCGTGAATATTGGACAGCGATTCTCCGTTCTGCTTGGTAGACATACACGATTAAAGCAAATATCACTGCCATCACCAATAAGATAACGGCTATGTTCAGCAAGGACATAGTACCTCCTTTAACCATCTGTACAGCTTCAAAAAAGGAGGTAGGGAGGCGGGAAATGATACCAGCAAAAATGATCAGCGACACACCATTCCCCATACCTCTCTCAGTGATTAGCTCACCTAACCAGATCAACAGGTAGGTGCCGGCTACCATAGTGACAATAATTATAATTTTAGTTAAAGGGGTGTTTACTTTTAAGGCATCTTTAAATACATAATTGGTGAACATGAATGCCTGCAAAGTACCAAGTCCCAAGGTTAACCAATTGGTGATCTGCGCGATTTTCCTGCGACCCTCTTCCCCGCCCTCTTTCTGCATAGCTTCCAGACTTGGAATGACAACGCCTAATAACTGCAGAATAATGGAAGAATTGATGTAAGGCAGCACGCCCAGTGTAAAAATGGAAAAGTTTCTGTATCCACCGCCTGAAAAAAGATCAAGCAATCCAAGAAATCCACTACCGGAAACCATATCCGCCACTATTTTTCTGTCTATGTAGGGAATGATGACATAATGGCCAAGTCGAATCAATATAAAGATAAATAGCGTAAAATACAAACGCTTTCTAACTTCAGGAAGCTTAAGAGCATTTATAATAGTTTTAAACACGTTAAGCTACCTCTACCTTTCCGCCTTTTTCTTCAATTATCTTTTGAGCGGCTTTTGTAGCCTGTCCTTTAATAATCAAAGTTTTAGCTAATACGCCGGTGGCGACAACCTTAAATGATTTATACAGAGGATGAATTAATTGTTTCTCTTTTAAAATTTCCGTGGTTACGACATCGTTGTCGTTAAAATGAATAGAGAGTAATTGGAAGGTAACCGTAGCGTAATCGTAAGGATGTAATGTTTTAAAACCACGGTATTTTGGCATTCTACGATAAAATGGAGTCTGACCTCCCTCAAAACCAATTCTCTTGGTTCTTCCAGCACGGGCTTTTGAACCTTTATTGCCAAAAGTACACCTGACCCCTTTTCCAGAGCCGATACCGCGACCTACTCTTTTTGCGGGTTTGTTATAACCTTTTCTTAAAGGTAATGCATTCATTTCCATATTGGTCCTCCAGTTTATAACCCGAACAGTTGTTTTAAGGTAACGCCTCTGAATTTTGCCACATCCACAGGATCTTGTAATTGATTTAGCGCATCAATAGTTGCCCTGGCGGTGTTCACTGCGTTATGCGATCCATAAATCTTGGCAACTACGTCTTTAATGCCAACTTTTTCTAATATTTTTCTGACAGAACCTCCGGCAATGATACCGGTTCCGGCAACAGCCGGTGCCAGAAAAACTGTTGTAGATCCCTCTTTACCTTTTACATCATAAGGTATCGTATTTTTTTTGACAGGAACTTTAATCAACTCACGCTTAGCGGAACTAATCGCTTTATTAATCGCGTTGGGAATCTGATCTGACTTGCCTAATCCGATACCCACCAAGCCGTTATTGTTACCGACCACCATCAAAACGCGAAATTTCATGCTCTTTCCGCCTTTTACGGTTTTGGATACCCTGGAAATATCAATCGTCGCTTCTTCAAATTGTTCGACATCTTCGATAGCATCTTCTTCAATGATTTCAACTCTATTTTTAATCATTAGAAGTTCACCCCTTCTTTTCGGACTGCATCAGCGAATTCTTTTACTACACCGTGGTATTCGAACCCTCCGCGGTCAAACACAATCTGTTTGATCCCTTTGTTAACGATCATTTTCCCGATTGCTTCCCCTAATAACTTCGCTGCCTCTTTATTCTTAAATGAAGACAGCTTGTTCATAGCCCTAAAAGAAGCATCTTTGGTGGATCCGGCTAACAAAGTGGTACCTTTGCTATCATCAATGACTTGAGCATAGATAAAATGCAGGCTTCTGAAGAAAGACAATCTAGGTCTTTCCGGATTGCCAGAAACTCTTCTTCTTAATCGTATATGTCGCAATACTCTCTTAGCATTCGTATTTTCCATTCCTATTTACCTGCCTTTCCAAGCGCTTTACCAGCTTTTTTAATCATAACTTCACCAGTGTAATGAACACCCTTATTTTTATAAGGATCAGGATTGCGGAGCTTTCTTATGCTGGCAGAAACGCTTCCAACAAGCTCTTTGTCAATCCCTTTTACCTCAATAATCGTATCAGCAGGCAAAGTAAATTGAATACCGGGTACTACCGGAATTTCAATAGAATGGGAGTAACCAAGGGAAAGAGAGAGTTTTTTGGCATCTGCGATCGCTCTGTATCCTACCCCTTTCAGCTCCAGTCGTTTTTGGAAACCGTTGGTCACGCCTTCAACCATATTGGCCAACAGAGCTCTGGTTAAACCATGTAGCATTTTAATTGTTTTCTCTTCTGAAGTGCGTTTCACAATGACTTGATTGTCTTCAATCGTTAGCTGAATTCTTGGATCAAAGGCTCGGCTTAGTTCACCTAACTTGCCTTTGACTGTAACGGTATTCGTTTTTTCATTTATTTTTACTTCCACACCATTGGGTATATTGATTGGTTTTCTTCCTACTTTTGACATTTCTATCTCCTCTTCTTACCAGACATTACACAAAATTTCGCCACCGATATTCAGTTTGCGAGCTTTCTTATCTGTCATTACACCCTGCGAAGTAGATACAATCGCAATACCTACCCCTCGTTTGATTTTAGGGATATCTCCACAAGAAGAATAAATTCGTAATGAGGATTTTGAAACACGCTTTATATCTCGAATAGCTTTTTCTCGATCTCGCGTTATTTTCAGGTGTACTTTCACCTTTTCTCTGGCACCATCGGCAACAACCTGATAATCATTGATAAATCCTTCTTCTTTTAGGATTCTAACTGTTTCTTTGATTAATCGGTTGCCAGGCACTTCAAATATTGGATTCAGTATTTGATTTGCATTCTTTAAGCAACTAATAAAATTTGAGTATAAATCACATGTTACCATCATAATCCTCCATCACCAACTAGCTTTCTTCAATCCAGGTATTTTGCCTTCTAACGCATACTTTCGAAGACACAAACGACATAAACCAAAGTGACGGTAATAGGCATGTGGTCTTCCGCAGATTTTACAGCGGTTGTGCTGCCTAGTCGAAAATTTCGGTGTTCGTTTGGATTTGTTAATTAACGCTAATCGAGCCATATTTTCTCCTTACTTATTTTCTGAATGGAAACCCAAAAGCTTCAAGTAAGGCTTTTGCGCTCTCATCATTTTTTGCTGTAGTAATAATAGACACATTCATTCCCCTGACTTTGTCGACTTTGTTGTAATCAATCTCTGGAAAGATCAATTGTTCTTTTAAGCCAAAGGTGTAATTGCCTCTGCCGTCAAAAGAGTTCGGATTTAACCCTTTAAAGTCACGGATTCTTGGCAAAGCAACATCAATCAGCTTTTCAAGAAAAGCATACATACGGACGCCGCGAAGCGTAATCATCGCCCCAATAGGTTGTCCTTTACGCAATTTAAAATTCGCGATAGACTTGGTTGCTCTACGAATTAGTGGTTTCTGGTGAGTAATCAAGAAAAGCTCTTCCATCGTTTTGTCCAATACTTTGATATCCAGGGTAGCTTCTCCAACACCTCTATTGACAACAATCTTAGAGATTTTAGGAACTTCCATAACATTATGAAAGCTGAACTGTTTTTTCAGAGCTTTGATAATATCTTGCTGGTATTTATTGCCAAGCTTGGATTGAATATCTTTTCTGACAGTCTCTATTTTAACAACACTTGATTCTTTTACTTTAGCCTTTGGCGCTTTCGTTACTTTTTGCTCAGCCATGGTTCTCTCCTTAATTCTTATCGATCAGTTCGCCGCATTTTTTGCACGTACGAACTAATTTCCCGTCAGCCATGCGCTTTTTCCCAAGCCTAGCTGGTTGACTACAAGTAGGACAAACTATCATTAATTTACTGATAAAAAGGGGTAATTCTTTATCTATAATGCCTCCCTGGGGCATTTTTTGATTAGGGCGTAAGTTCTTTTTGTATACATTCACCCCTTCCACAATCGCTCTGGGAAGAACCCCTTTTGTTAAAATTTTAACAACCTTGCCCTTTTTGCCTTTATCTTTCCCACATAATACAATAACAGTATCATCTTTTCTAATTTTCATCGCTTACACCACCTCGGGAGCTAGAGAAATGATCTTCAAATAACCTTTCTCACGCAATTCTCTGCAAACAGGACCAAATATTCTGGTTCCTTTCGGATTCCCATCTGCATCAATAATGACTGCAGCGTTGGTATCAAATCGAACAATACTCCCATCCGGTCTTCTGATCGGAAAATGAGTTCTCACGATAACGGCTTTCTCAACCGTTCCTTTTTTGATGGCTGACTTGGGAATAGCCTGCTTAATAGTAACAATAATCTTATCTCCCACAAACCCATATTTTCTATTGGAGCTGCCCATAACACGAATAACTGATACTTCTTTTGCTCCGGAATTATCTGCAACTTTTAATCTTGAATAGATTTGTACCATTTCTGTTTACTCCTTTCTTTCTGTTTTTTAGATTTCTGAATTAACGATTTCAATAATTTTCCAACAAGTTGTTTTGCTGTAAGGTTTGCTCTCTATGATTTTAACAATATTACCAAGCTTTGACTTATTTTCTTCATCATAAGCGTGGTATTTTCTTGTTTTATTCACAAATTTTCGATAAAGAGGATGTCCGATAACACGAACTTTCTCTTCTATCACACGGAAATTTGCATTTTTATCGCTGATTACTTTACCGGTAACAACTTTTTTATTTATATCACTCATGATGGTCTTTTCTCCCTAATCAAAGTTTCCATGCGACGGATATCTCTTCGAGTATTCCTCATATCAATTGGCTTCTCAACTTGTTTTAAAAGCATTTTGAAACGAATCATAAAAAGCTCTTTTTTCAGGTCTTTCACCTTTTTTTCCATCTCTTCTACAGAAAGCTCTTTAATTTTATATAATTTCATTACACTTCCTCCTGAGCCTTTCTGGTGAGCAGTTTGATCCTCATGGGTAATTTTGCGCTGACTAATTCGGTAATTCTCTGAGCAGTCGCTTCATCAACCCCGGTAAATTCAAACATCACTCTGCCAGTTAATACAACAGCAATCCAATGATCTACATCACCTTTTCCGCTTCCCATTCTGGTTTCCGCAGGTTTTTTTGTGATGGGTTTATCCGGAAAAATTCGAATCCAAAATTTGCCTGTTTTGGAAACGTGTTGAGTAATGACAATACGACTGGCTTCGATCTGTCTACTGGTAATCCAATGTGGTTCCAAAGCCTGGATACCGAAATCCCCAAACGATACTTTTGAACCACGATAGGCTAATCCATGCATATTTCCTTTAAATTGTTTTCTGTGCTTAACTCTTTCTGGTAATAACATTTCTATCCTCCATACTCAGCGCTGAGATTTGGCATATTTGTGGCGTCTGTTAAGACATCCCCGGTATAGATCCAAACTTTAATACCGATACAACCAAATTTGGTGTGAGCATCGGTTTGATGGTAGTCAATTTTAGCCCGAATAGTGTGTAACGGTAAACGACCCTCCCGAAACCATTCTCTTCTGGCAATCTCGGCTCCGTTTAATCTGCCTGCACAAGCAACTTTGACACCAAGGGCACCGTTTTTCATTACTTTAAAGATGGCTTGTTTCATAGCACGTTTAAAAGGCATTCTTTTTTCTATCTGTATAGCAACAGATTCAGCAACTAACTTCGCACTTATCTCAGGCTTGTTCACTTCGATCACTTCAATTTTTGGTACGCTTTTTTCCACGATTTTCTCAAATCTGCGTTTGAGCTGTTCAATGTTGGAACCGTGTTTGCCAATCAAAATACCCGGTCTTGCTGTATATAGACGCACTCTGACTTCATTTCCCCGTCTTTCAATTTCAGACTTGGATAACGCAATATCTTTACCAATACTATCAATCTCTTTACGTATCTTAAGGTCTTCAATTAAATACTTGTAATATTGTTTTGGCTCTGCATACCAATGGCTCTGCCAATCATAAATGACGCCTAACCTGAAACCAAAAGGATGAACTTTTTGACCCATATTATTTCTCCTTCTCGCTGACATAAATGGTGATATGAGACGTTCTTTTCTTAATAATATCACCTCTACCTTGATCTCTTGCCATAACCCTACGATAAGGAGTGCCCTGATCTACCAGAACTCTGGAAATATACAGGTTATTCTCATTCATTTGATAGTTATGCGTAGCATTAGCCACTGAAGATTTCAAGACATCGAACATGATCCTGGCGCTCTTTTGGGGCAAGGCTTCCAGGATAGCATACGCAGTTTCAATATCTTTTCGGCGGATTAAAACTGCTACCTTTCTTGCCCTAAATGGTGTTATTCTAGTATGTTTTAATTTTGCATAAGCTTCCATATATTTCCCCTTATGTTAAAGATGTAGAGCGTTCAGTTGGTCTGTTATGAGACCTAAAATTCCTGGTAATTGCAAATTCGCCAAGTTTATGGCCAACCATCGCCTCATTAATATAAATAGGTACATGTGTTTTTCCGTTATGGATAGCGATGGTTAAACCAACCATTTCTATTGTAATGGTTGAAGAACGATACCATGTCTTGATGATTTTCTTATCGCCTGTGTCTTTCATCCTCTGTATTTTTGCCAATAATCTTGGATTGGTGTATCCAACTTTTACTTCGGGTTGGCTGTTCTCTTGTTTTTTCAAAATCTACCTCCTTATTTCCGTCTCTTTAAGATTAATCTGCTTGATTTCTTCTTTTTGTTACGTGTCTTATAACCAATAGCCGGTTTTCCCCAAGGAGTTAGTGGTCCAGGATGTCCAACAGGAGCTCTTCCTTCGCCACCACCGTGAGGATGGTCGCAGGGGTTCATGGCAGCGCCACGGACACGAGGACGTAATCCCATGTTTCTGGATCTTCCTGCTTTGGCAAGAACGACATTCTCATGATCCAGATTACCAATTTGGCCAACTGTAGCTTTGCATTCTAATGGAATGTACCTTACTTCCATGGAAGGGAGGCGGACATGAGCATATTTTTCATCTTTTGCCATAATCTGAGCACTAGCTCCGGCTGTTCTGACAAGAACACCACCGCAGCCAGCTACCATTTCGATATTATGAACAATAGTACCGGTAGGCATGCTCTTTAAAGTCAAGCAGTTTCCAGGCAAAATATCGGCTGTTTCTGAGGAGATGACTTGTTGGTTCACAGCCAGTCCTTCCGGTGCTAAAATATAGCGCTTTTCTCCGTCAAGATAATGCAATAAAGCAATTAAGGCTGATCTGTTCGGATCGTATTCGATGGAAGCTACTTTAGCAGGAATATCGATCTTGTTTCTTTTAAAATCAACCAAACGATATTGCTGTTTGGATCCGCCGCCGATGTAGCGCATGGTAATTTTTCCCTGGCTATTTCTTCCACCGCTTTTTCGGATGCCTTTTGTCAAGCCTTTCTGAGGATTGTTCGAATTAGTGGTTGTCTTTCGGACTAAAGACATCCTTCCCCTAGAGCCTGGTGATGTTGGTTTATATTTTTTTAATCCCATGATTTTCCTCTCTTTACGTTTCCTAACTAACCTTAATGCTTTCTATCTCGTATCCTTTTTCAAGCTGTACATAAGCTTTTTTCATAGTTTTTCCAAGTACATATCCAGCTCTGGTTCTCTTTTTATGAGGATAAACCTTAACACTATGAATGCGTGTTACTTTTACTTTGAAAAATTCTTCGACAGCGACTTGAATTTCTTTTTTATTAGAAAGTTTATCCACGATAAAAGTATAAATTCCTGATTCCTGATTCATTAAAGATTTTTCGCTAATGACAGGACTGATTAGGATTTCTCGGTTTTTAGCCATTTTGCATCCTCTTCTCTAAAGCTTGAAAAGCTTCCTCAGTAATAAAAACCTGGCTGGCACGAATGATGTCATAAGTGCAGACAGTGTTCCAGTCAATTGCTTCAATATTAGGGACATTGTTCAGGCTCACAGCAAGCGTACCATTTTTTTCATCATATATCAGTAAAGATTTATGATTCCTGAATAAGTCATGATCAAGTTGTGATAGAACTTCTTTTGTTTTGTGGGTTGTGACATTGAGATTTTTCAGAATAAATAATTTATTATCCTCTAACCGAATATGTAATGCGTGCTGAAAAGCCAACTTTTTCTGTTTTTTGGGCATATCCGTTGAAAAGTCTCTTGGTTTAGGAGGAAATATAACCCCACCTTTTCTCCAAATAGGAGATTTCTTCATGCCGGCACGAGCATTACCTGTCCCTTTTTGTCGAAAAGGTTTGCGAGTGCTAAAGCTAACTTCAGCTCTTGTTTTTGCGCAAGCATTACCATCGCGTAGGTTATTCTGGGTGCGTATCACTGCTTGTGTCACAAGATCTTTATTCAAAGGTTTGTTTAATTCAGGAAATGAGATCATTTCTTTATTCACTTCTTTAGTTGAAACATCAAAAACTTGTATTTCCTTCATTATGCACGCTCCCATTTCTTAAGGTAAACAGACGAATTCTTGGCTCCAGGAAGGCTGCCCTTGATTAAAATCAATTCTTTTTCTGGTATAATCTGAACAATCTCTTTACCAAGCTCTGTCGTTACATTACATCCCATGTGTCCAGGCATTTTCCTGTTTTTAAATACACGACCGGGAGTTAATCTGCAACCAATAGAACCTGATCTTCTGTGAGACATTGAACCGTGCGAATCATTACCGCCTGCAAAATTATGCCGTTTAATAACTCCTTGGAAACCCATACCTCTTGAAACACCGGTTAACTTTATTTTTTCGCCCTCAGCAAATAGCGTAACATCTATCTTATCATTGACTTCTTTTTCGATTCCACTCATTTCATACAACCATTGATACGTTTGTTCCAAGTTTTTACATTGACCGGCGTCCGGTTTATTTAATTTTTTGGAATCAACGACTTTTGAGGCAACTCTGATTGCCTGATACCCATGTTTTTTGGGATCTTTTTTCTCTATCACGGTTGCAGTAGGCACTAGTACGACAGTTACAGGAATCATCTTGTCGTCTTTCCATATGTGCGTCATGCCGATTTTCTTGCCTTTTAACTGTATTGCCATGTTTTCCTCCTTCTTACAGCTTTATCTCAATATCTACCCCGGCGGGTAAATCTATATTCATTAAAGAACGTGTGACATCGGGGGATGGATCATAAATGTCGATCAATCGTTTATGTATTCTAATTTCAAATTGCTCCCTGGAATCTTTATCAACATGGGGAGAACGGAGCACTGTATAGACACTACGTCTGGTTGGTAAAGGAACTGGACCCTTAACCTTAGCGCCAGAGGTCAATGCTGTCTCGAGTATTCTTTTGACAGATTGATCCAAAATACGATGATCATACGATTTTAATTTAATTCTTAATTTCTGGTTTACCATTTATTCTTCAGCCCCACTATTCTATGATTTTAGTCACTACACCGGCACCGATGGTACGACCACCCTCACGGATGGCGAAACGAAGGTTGTCATCGATAGCAACAGGGTAGATCAACGTAACATTCATTTTAATCTTATCGCCGGGCA
>JAJFUD010000077.1 GCA_021372585.1 bacterium | reverse complement strand
CGGTCTTCCCCAGGGTAGCCAGCGTTTTGGTAATTGCGGCTGTCAGGGTAGTCTTGCCATGGTCAATGTGACCAATGGTCCCCACATTAACGTGCGGTTTCGTTCGTTCAAATTTTTGTTTCGCCATTATCTCTTCCTCCTTTGATTTCACTTAGATAGGCATCCGGAATTCGTTCATAGGAATTAAACTCCATAGAATAGCTGCCTCTTCCTTGAGTTATAGAACGTAAATCAGTAGCAAATCCGAACATATATTTTAATGGAACATGAGCGCTGACGATTTGAGTAATGCCGATAGCTTCCATCTTCAGTACTTTTCCTCTTTTGGAACTGATCAGAGAGATAGAATCTCCTAAATAGCTTTCAGGCACGATAACAGTGATTTTCATAATCGGTTCCAGCAAAATAGGAGAGGCTTTTTCCATAGCATGCTGAAAAGCTTTTGCGGCTGCGAGTCGGAAAGCAATTTCGGAGGAATCGACTGCATGGAAAGAACCATCTGTAACAGCGACCCCGACATTGATTACTTCATACCCGGCAACGCACCCGCTCTCTAATGCATATTTCACGCCCGTTTCAATTGCGGGAATATATTCTTTTGGAATCACGCCTTGTCTGATTTTATTCTCAAACACAAATCGTTGTCCGTTTTCAAGAGGGTATATATCTAAAACAACATGACCGTATTGTCCATGCCCACCGGATTGTTTTATATGTTTTCCTTCCCCGGTGGCTGCCTGCAGAATGGTTTCTTTATAGGCAACATCTGGTTTACCGACATTCACCTGGATATTAAATTCTCTAAGCAATCTGTCAACAATAATTTCAAGATGCAATTCACCCATTCCGGAGATAACCACTTGGTCTGTTTCTTGATCATAACGGTATCGGAAAGTGGGATCCTCCATCAGAAACTTGGAAAGCGCATTGATCAATTTATCCTGGTCCTGTTTGGTTTTTGGTTCTACTACGGAAGATACGACTGGCTCAGGAAATGATATATTCTCAAACACAATAGGGTTTTCTTTGTTACAAAGTGTATCGCCGGTAAAACTTTTTTTCAGGCCAACTAAACCAGCAATATCGCCTGCCATGATCTCGTCAATATCTTCCCGCTGGTTGGAGTGCAAACGGATAATTCTCGCGACTCGTTCCTGAGTGTTGGTAGAAGCATTCATTACATAAGTTCCGGATTTAATCACACCGGAATAGACTCGCGTGAAAGCCAGAGCACCGATATAAGGATCGGTAGCAATTTTAAAAACCAAGGCGCCAAGAGGTTCATCCGGATTTGCATGCCGGACTTCTTTCTCATCGGTATTAAGATTGATGCAATTTACCGGCGGAATATCCAAAGGAGAGGGAAGAAACTCGCAAACACCATCCAATAGAGGTTGAATACCTTTATTTTTAAAGGAAGAACCACAATACACTGGAAAGAAAAGACACTCATGACATCCCTTACGGACAACATCCATCAGTTCTTCGTTGGTTATCTCTTTTCCTTCCAAGTATTTTACCAGAAGAGAATCATCTACCTCAGAAGCTTGTTCAATCATCTCGTTTCGATAGAAAATTGCACGTTCTTCGAGATCTTTGGGAATATCAGAGACAGTAAATTCCCCGGACTCGGAATCTGTATAAATAAAAGCCTTCATGGTTATAAGATCTATCATGCCTTCGAAAGCACTTTCTTTCCCAATCGGTATTTGCATAATAATGGGTTTGGCGCCCAATTTATCTTTAATATCATGAATTACTCTGTCAAAATCAGCTCCCATACGGTCCAGTTTGTTAATATAAACTAAACGGGGAACTTTATATTTATCAGCTTGACGCCACACTGTTTCTGACTGAGGCTGTACGCCGCCAACTGAACAAAAGATAACCACTGCACCATCAAGAACTCTTAAAGATCTTTCTACCTCAACAGTAAAATCCACATGACCCGGAGTGTCGATAATATTGATATTCTTGTCTTTCCATTTGCATGAAATAACAGCCGAAGTGATGGTAATTCCTCGCTCTTTCTCTTGAACCATCCAATCAGTGGTGGTATTACCATCATCTACATTTCCCATACGATGAATCGTGCCTGTATAAAACAGAATTCTCTCTGTTGTTGTGGTTTTTCCAGCATCAATATGAGCAATAATCCCGATATTCCTGATCTTGCGAATCTGGGATTCCACTTCCGGTCTAATAGGTAAAAGAGGATTAACTACACTCATTTACAGCTTCTAGCCTACCATTTCAGATGGGAGAAAGCTTTATTTGCTTCCGCCATTCTATGAGTTTCTTCACGTTTTTTATAGGCATCACCGGTTTTATTGACTGCATCCACTAACTGGGTAGTCAATTTTTCAACCATAGGCTTGCCTTTCGCTTTTCTAGCGGCAGTAATAATCCATTTAATCGCAATGGAGATGCCTTTGTTGGCAGGTACTTCGGTAGGAATCTGGTAGGTTGCACCGCCAATACGACGCGGACGTACTTCAATAAGCGGTCTGCACCTATCTGTAGCTGTCTCTATTACTTCCATCGGCTTGATCTTTAGTTTGTTGGAAGCCATTTCAAGGGATGTATAGAGGATATTCATCGCCCGGTCTTTTTTCCCTTCTTTAAGCAACTTTCCAATATATTGAGTGATCAAGGTACTGCCATAAATTGGATCTGGTTGCGGCATACGTTTGTTAACTAATTTTTTTCTGGGCATGGTTTATTTTTTTGCTCCTTCTTTAGGTCTCTTTGCACCATATTTGGATCTACCCTGACGTCTATTCTGAGTTCCTTCGGCATCTAAGATTCCACGAATTATATGGTAACGCACACCCGGTAAATCTTTTACACGACCGCCCCGGATGAGCACAACAGAATGTTCCTGTAAATTATGACCGATCCCAGGAATGTAAGCCATTACTTCAAATCCATTCACTAACCGAACCTTTGCAATCTTTCTCAAGGCAGAATTCGGTTTCTTAGGTGTCATCGTTCGAACAATAGTACAAACACCTCTTTTTTGTGGATTACCATCCAGGGCACGAGTTTTCGATTTTCGTTTTGCCAATTTCCTTGGCTTTCTCACCAATTGATTAATAGTAGGCATTCCTCACCTCATATCATCCCTTCAAAATAAATTTTTACCATTATTCGCTAAAATTCTAAAAAGGCACAATGTTTGATTTTACTAAATAACTATTGTCCTGTCAAATTTTCATGCGTATTAATTTCACTTTTAATCGTGAAAAATTCCATCAACTTGATCCTCTTTTTTGCTAACCACAAATAAATTCTGATTATCGATATTCAACTGCTTCTTATATTGACGCAATCCTGTACCAGCAGGAATAGGATGTCCAACGATAACAGCTTCTTTCAATCCTTCTAAATAGTCTTTCTTCTCTTTGATCGCTGCATCGGCTAAAATTTTCGTGGTTTCCTGGAATGAGGCAGCAGACAAAAAGCTCTCCGAAATAGTAGCTGCTTTGGTCAATCGTAGAAGTAATGGTTCATAAGAAGCTACTGCTTTATCCATCGCTAACAAGAGTCTGTTTTTTTCGTCTACCTGACTCTTTTCAACAATCTCTCCAGGAAGGAATTCACTGTTTCCAGGTTCCTTGATTTTTACTCGTTTTAACAGCTGTTTCACAATAATTTCTGTATGTTTGTCATTAATATCAACACCCTGAGATTTATACACTTTTTGGATTTCTGAAATCAAATATTGTTCTGTATCGCGCTGTCCACGTGTTTTTAATAATATGTGGGGATTTAAGGATCCCTGTGTTATCTGGTCTCCTATGTTGACATGCTCGCCATCTTTAAATAGTACAGCGTGGGAATAAGGAACCTCATATTCAGCTTCGTGTTCCGGTCCGCCATCAATGGATAAATTCACAAAGTTTTTTTCATGCTTTACTTGAATTTTCCCGCTGATTTCGGCAATTACAGCCTCTCCCTTTGGTTTTCTGGCTTCAAAAATTTCTTCAACCCGGGGAAGACCACCAGTAATATCGGCTCCGGATACTCCACCCGTATGGAATGTTCTCAAAGTAAGCTGAGTACCCGGCTCTCCGATAGATTGCGCCGCAATAACGCCTACCGCTTCGCCAACCAGCACATCCCTGCCGGTTGCTAAGTCCTTTCCGTAACACCTGGCACAAACACCATTCTCGGAAAGACAGGAGAGGGGTGAACGAATTTTAACTTTCTTGACACCGGCTTTTACTATTTTCTCAGCCACTACAGGGGTAATGATCACATTTGCTTTGGCAATCAATTTCTTTTTTTCATCTCGGATATCTTCTGATAGAAAACGTCCGATAATCCTATCTTCTAACTTTTCAATGACATTTCCTTCATCCACAATCTCTGAAACCTCTACTCCTTCAACCGGTCGGTAGATTTTAAACTGATCAATTCCTAATTCATCCAGTTTCTCTCCGATTTCAGGGGAGATGAACTCACCTTTTTTAATCACTTCAATGCCAGTCAGAGGATCGAGTAAAGTTTCATCAGCGATTAATCCAATTACTTGGGTAGATAAAGGTTTATCTATTTTTCCAGCGATCACTTTACGACGTTTCGTGCTATGCTCACAATCTTCTTCATGAATCACAACGGAATGAGCTACATCTACTAATCTTCTTGTCAAATATCCAGAGTCAGATGTCTTTAAAGCGGTATCAGCTTGTCCTTTACGAGCGCCATGAGTCGATATAAAGTACTCAAGTACAGTTAGTCCGCTTCTTAAATTATTTTTAATCGGATATTCAATCGTTTTTCCGGTAGGATCCTGCATTAAACCTCTAATACCAACCATCTGGCTGACCTGAGCCGGATTACCACGAGCACCTGAAATAGCCATCATGTGAAGAGGATTTCGTTTATCAAAATTCTTGAAAGCTTCTTTCCTGATCAAATTGGTAGTCTCTGTCCAGGTTTTTACAACTTTTTGGTGACGCTCATTTTCTGACAACAATCCATTATGGAAAGACTCATTCATGATTTTTACAATCTGGTCAGCTTCATTAATCATAGCAGTCAAATTAGAAGGCTGAACCATGTCATCTATCCCAATGGTGATGCCAGGTTTTGTCGCATATTCAAATCCAAGCTTCTTGATCTCTTCAATCATTTTGGCTGTAATATCACTTCCAAATTTGTCAAAACAATCCTTTATATATATCTTCAGGCTTTTAGAAGAAATGGTCTCGTTGAGATATTCCAGATCGTTTGGATCTCGGTTCATTTCGACAAATAGTCTTTTCAGTTGAGTGTTGAAAATAACCCTTCCAACAGTGGTAACGAAAGGTTTTTGGTTATTGTAATACACTTTGATCTTATCATGGACGGATACTTTACCTTGATGGTAAGCAATTTTTGCTTCTTCCAGGCTGTGGAATAAATGAAGTTGTTCCTCATCCTTTGCTTCATTGATATCAAGGGTAAGGTAATACACACCAAGAACGATATCCTGAATAGGCGCCATTATCGGCAATCCATTTTGAGGAGACATGATGTTACGAGAAGAGAGCATGAGTGTTTCGGTCTCGATGATAGAAGGCACAGATAAAGGCACGTGAACAGCCATCTGATCACCGTCAAAATCTGCATTAAAAGGCGGACAGACTAATGGAGAAATCTGAATAGCTTTCCCCTCACATAAAGTAACATAAAAACCTTCCACACCAAGCCTGTGTAGAGTAGGAGCACGATTCAATAATACCGGATGGGCTTTGATTACCTCATCTAATACCGACCAAATGGCAGAGTCAAATTTTTCGATTTTTAATTTCGCTGAACGTAAGCTCTGCGCAATCCCTTTGCTGACCAATCGTTCCATGACAAATGGTTTGAAGAGCTCTAAAACCATTTCTTTTGGTAAACCGCATTGGTCGATATTTAACTCCGGGTTGACAACAATAACGGATCGACCGGAATAATCCACACGTTTTCCGAGAAGGTTCTGCCTGAAACGCCCTTCTTTTCCTTTTAAAATATCACTTAAAGAGCGTAATGCCCTGTTTCCGGTTCCCAGGATAGGTCTTGTGCGTTTGCTATTGTCAAATAATGCATCCACTGCTTCCTGGAGCATACGCTTTTCATTTTGGACCATGATTTCCGGTGCATTCACCTCGATCAATTTACGAAGTCGATTATTTCGGTTGATGACACGCTGATACAGAGTGTTTAAATCAGAAGTAGCGAACCTGCCGCCTTCTAATTGAAGCAAAGGCCGCAAATCGGGTGGAATGACCGGGATAGTATTCATAATCATATCTGCAGGGCTTCTCTCATTGGTTAAAAACGCTTGTACTACGCTTAATCTTTTTGAAAGTTTGCTCTTTTTTTGAAAGGAGGAAGTGGATAAGTTTTGTTTTAATTCATCATATAACTTCTGTAAATCAAGGTTCAGAATTAATTCCCGGATGGCTTCCGCCCCTTTTTTGGCGACAAAATTAAATCCCTGGTCTTTTAATTCCCTATATTCATCATCCCTTAATGTTTCACCGATTTTCTTTTCGGTATCACCTGGGCTGATCACTACATATTTTACAAAATAGACAATCTCCTGAAGTGTTTTAGAGGTAACATCCAGAAGAAGCGAAATAAAAGGTACCGTTTTCAAGTACCAAATATGCACGATCGGAGCAGCTAAATCAATATGTCCCATCCGTTCTCTTCTGACTTTGGAAGTGGTAATCTCAACACCGCACCGATCGCAAATAACACCTTCATAACGCTGCCCTTTATATTTTCCGCAGCGACATTCAAAATTCTTAGTTGGACCGAAAATCTTCTCACAGAAAAGACCCTCGGGTTCAGGTTTATAGTTCCTATAACTAATCGTCTCTGCTTTTTTTACCTCACCATGACTCCATCCTTTTATCTCCTGTGAAGAAGCTAAATGGATAGATATGGCTTCGTAATCATCCAAATTAAACATTTCGTTTTTATTCAATTTTTTCCCCCTTGGAAAAAAACGCTATCCTTCTTTTTCCTTAGTTTCTTTTTCCAGCTTTGCTTGTTCAACTACGGTTTTTACCACTTTTGGCGGAGCTTCTTCGTAATGTGAAAAAGACATCTCATAAAATCCTCTGGCAGCTGTAATGGAACTGATATCGGTAATATATTTTCCGAGTTCATTCAAGGGTGCCTGTGCATTGATAATTTGCCATCCTTCCAATGGTTCTACTCCCAATACGCGTCCACGTTTAGTGTTAAGATCATCAATAACAGCACCCATATAAGCTTCCGGAGCGGTGATCTTAAGAGTCATAATCGGTTCTAACAGAATGCTGTCACCCTCCATCAATGCTTTTTTAATTGCTATCGAACCAGCGATTTTAAAGGCTATTTCAGACGAATCGACGGGATGGTAAGAACCATCGTACACGGTTACTTTAAGGTCTACAACCTTATAACCGGCCAGTACACCTTCCAGCATAGCTTCCACTACGCCTTTCTCAACAGCTGGAATATATTGTTTAGGGATAGATCCTCCAAATATTTTGTTCTCAAATTGGTATCCTTCCCCACGAGCTAATGGTCCTACTTCAAGCCAACAATGACCAAATTGTCCATGACCACCGGATTGTTTCTTATGTTTCCCTTCGACTTTAACGGATTTACGAATAGTCTCTTTATAGGGAATGTCTGGAGGAATTAATTCAATGTTAACGCCAAATTTCCTTTTCAATTTTTCTGAGATGACGTGCAAATGAGTATCCCCCATCGCATAAATCAGAGTTTGTTTGATATCATCATCTCTCAGAATTTTAATACTGGGATCGTCCTCCTGAATTTTCGGGAGTACTGAACTCAATTTATCCTCATCTGTTTTATTTTTAGCCGTCAATGCCATTCTGGCGTTGGGAATGGGGAATGATATCCACTTAAATTTAATTTTATGATCTGGAGCGCAGAGCGTATCCCCAGTTTTCGAAAAGAGTAGTTTGGTGATGACGCCAATATCACCTGCTTGGATAGATTCTATATTTTCCTGGTTTTTACCGGATATGGAAGAAATTTGACCGATTTTCTCCTCTTTTTCCTGGTTTACATTGACAATCTCGCTGGAAGAGCTAAGAATACCGGAATATACTCTGATCATTGATATTCTGCCCACATAAGGATCGGTCATCGTTTTAAAAATCAGAGCGCTTAACGGTTTTGAGCTACTGACGGTAATTTTGATCTCTTTGTCTGCCATATCCAGTGCCGGGTACTCTTTTATATCAGTCGGGGAGGGTAAGTAGTTTTTTGCAAAATCTAAAATGGATTTTGCTCCAATGTTAGTAAAGCCGGAGCTAACTAGTACGGGGAATATTTTTCTGGTCAAAAGGGCTTGTTTAAAACACTGTTCCACTTGTTCAGGGGTAAGTGTTTCGCCGCCAAGGTATTTTTCAAGTAAACCGTCATCCACTTCTACAACTACTTCCACAATCTCGTTGAAAAGTTTATCGATCTGCGGTTGCATCTCTGAAGGAATATCTGTCATAATGTTATTCTCTTTAACCAGTTTTCTCTGCAAGATGTCAATAACGCCGGTAAATACTTTATTTTGAAAGTAGGGCCAGAAAACGGCAATATATTTGTTGCCAAACTGATTGCGAATAGAATTGTATACATCTTCAAAATCTACATTTTCCCTATCCAATTTGTTGATAATGACAGAAGTCGGCAATCGGAACTCTTCGGTTGCTTTGACCATTTTTTCAGTTCCGGCTTGTATCCCAGCCATAGCATCCACTAACAATAAAGCGCTGTCTGCAACTCGGAGAGCTGATCTTACCTCACCAACAAAATCAAAATAGCCTGGAGTGTCGAGAAAATTTAACTTTGTATTTTCATATTCGATAGGAATAAGACTTAAATTGATGCTGATTTGTCTTTTGACTTCTTCTGGTTCAAAATCTGAGAGTGTGTTACCGTCTACAATCTTTCCAACCCGGTCAATTTTTTTAGTAGTATAGGCTAAGGACTCCAATAAAGATGTCTTGCCGGATCCACCGTGAGAAACTAAAGCAATATTGCGAATGTTGTTCGCATCATAAATCTTCATTCACTACCTCCGAAGTGTTTTCTTTGAATGGATTCAAGTCCAGGTTCTCTTCCATTGCGGTATATTGTTCCTGGTCAGTTTCCAGTTTTATTCCTAATCCTTTTAATTCATTGATAATCACTCGAAATGATTCAGGGTTGTTGCTGGAAGGAATCAATCGTCGGGTACAAATTGCTTCATAGGCAACCAATCGTCCATCCGTATCGTCAGATTTCACCGTGAGCATTTCCTGAAGCGTATAAGCAGCTCCATAGGCTTCCAAAGCCCAAACTTCCATCTCTCCAAATCTCTGCCCGCCAAATTGGGCTTTTCCACCCAGTGGTTGCTGTGTAATTAAGGCATAAGGTCCGGTAGATCGTGCATGAATTTTATCTTCCACCATGTGATTCAGCTTCATAATGTAAGCATATCCTACGGTAATGTCATTATAGAAAGGCTCTCCGGTATATCCGTCAAACAATTTACGTTTACCAAAAGAGTGAATATCATGTTCCTCAAGTTTTTGCATTAACTCTTCGGGAGAGACACCGGAAAACGGAGGATTCAACGCATAAGAACCTTCACTGGCAGCGATGGAACCAAGCAAACATTCCATGATCTGTCCAACATTCATACGGGAAGGGACACCGAGAGAATTCAAGACAATATCCACCGGTGAACCGTCTTCAAGGAATGGCATATCCTGGACAGGCAATATTCTTGAGATGACACCCTTATTTCCATGCCTTCCGGATAATTTATCGCCGACTTGGATTTTACGCTTTTGCCCAATATACACTTTCACGGTTTTATTCACACCGATAGGCAGATTTTCTTCGTCTTCCCTGGATAAAACTTGTACACCAATTACGGTGCCGCGTTCGCCGGGTTCTACACGTAGGGAAGAATCTTTAACATCTTGTCCCTTTTTGTCAAACATGGCTCTCCAAAGCTTCATCTCAGGCGTAAATTCGCTCTCTGCTTTAGGGGTAATCTTTCCTACCAGGATATCATTCGGACCAACTTCCGTACCAATCCTGATAATACCTGTTTCATCCAAGTTGCGCAATTGCTCTTCCGGAACATTCGGAATGTCACGCGTTACTTCTTCAGGTCCCACCTTCGTATCTCTCACCAACACTTTATACTCAGTAATGTGAAGAGAAGTCAGTACATCGTTTTCTACAATACGTTCAGATAAGACGATAGCATCTTGGTAGTTATAGCCTCTCCATGGAATGTAAGCAACGAGGAGATTTCTGCCAAGCGCTAAACGCCCACGGTCACATGAACCTCCGTCCATGATCACCTGGTTCTTTTTTATTATATCACCCGCTCGGACGATAGGGCGCCTATTCATCACTGTGTCTTGGTTGGTGCGCTTAAATTTATCTATTTGATGCTCTTTATCTTTTCCTATTGTAATTTCATCAATCCCATTCTCAAGCAGTTTCGCTAGCATTTCTTGGGTAACGGCTTGTCCTTTTTTTGCGATAGGTTGACCATCCAAAAAAATATCGTCAGCCAAAGCAACAGGATGAATTAATTTTTTGTTCAGAATAAAAATCTCGCTGTTTTTGAGTTTATCTGGTTTTATCAAGGTAATGGATTGCAGTATCTTGGAATTAATCAGCTGCATGATATAGGGATTGATCAATTGACCATAGGGTAAATCGTCATAATATGGTTTTGTATCCAGCAACAGACGGTCCTGGGGAAGGTTTTCTTTTCGAATGATTCTGGTAATGGAAACAGACTCATGTGCAACCGTATTGTCCTGTTGAAGAACTGCAACGTCAGGTATTTTCGCTGTAAAAAAACGGTTTAATAATGTTTCGGTAATTTTTTTACCAGCCTCCGCCAAGATTTTCCCAGTTGGCAGAAGCACTTTTTCTGCTAATTCTTTGTCTAACAAGGCTTCGTTTTTATCATGGACAACTAATTCGGCTAATTCTATAATCTCCAAATCTTCTTGTTTTGTGTGGCAGACACGTTTTACGCCGGCTTTGAAAAGCTCGTTCATCATCACACCGGTAATGAGGTCACCGACTTGAGCGATGTTGGGTATATTTTCACCCAGGTAGTCGTTTTTTACATTTTTATTGAAGGAGCCAACTTTAACGGTTTCGGTGCCGTAAGCCGGGGAAGATACTATCATTTTACAGGAATCCACATACCCGACGACACCATTCTCAGGTGATATCATAGCAGCTCCGCTATCCACAGCAACTTGCTGCTCCATACCGGTTCCGGCATACGCAATTTCAGGTGAAATTAATGGTACTGCCTGGTGTTGCATGTTGCATCCCATTAAAGCGCGGTTGGCATCATCGTGTTCCAGGAACGGAATTAAACTGGCGGAAGCGGAGAAGACTTGGAGCGGGGATACATCGATAAACTGAACATTTTCTTTCGGAACTTCCAGAACATCCCCGTGAAACAGTACAACACAAGTATCACTGGTAATGTTCCCCTCATCATCGACGGGAGTATTTGCTTGGGCAATATGATAAACTTCCTCATCGTCAGCAGTTAATTCAACAATTTCATCGGTCAATTTAGAATCAACCACCTTAATATAAGGAGTTACAATAAATCCTTGCTGGTTGATACGGGCATATACCGTTAAGGAGTTAATCAATCCAACGTTCTCACCTTCTGGAGTTTCAATTGGACAGATACGACCATAGTGAGAGTGGTGAACATCTCTTACTTCTGCGCCGGCTCTCTCTCTGTGGAGACCACCAGGTCCAAGCGAGGAAATCCTCCTTTTATGAGTTAAGGAAGCCAATGGATTGGTTTCTTCCATAAACTGGCTCAACTGACCCAAACTGAAAAACTCATTGATACTGGCAAGTAACGGTCTCGGATTAATAACGCTCTGAACTGAAATTTCTTCTTCAGGGGTGATAGAGATTCTTTCATGCATGTTTTTAGTAACACGCAAAAGACCGATCCTCATACTGTTTTTCAGTAATTCACCCACCAACCGGACTCGTTTATTTCCCAAATGATCCCGATTATCTTTCGTACCTTCCTGCTGTTCAATCTTTGTAAAATACTGTACAATCTGAACGATATCTTCCCAGGTTACTGTACGAGAAGTTGAGTTTAAACCCAATTTTTTGTTTATTTTAAAACGGCCCACTTCGCCAAGATCATTTCGTTTCGCATCCGTCAATACCATTTTAAATTGAATGTCAGCATTTTCAGCGGTGTATCTCTCGCCGGGTCTTAATTTCACAAAGATCAATTTTCGAGCATCTTCGGTTGATTTAATATCATCTTTTTCTAAAGTGGTTTTTACATTTTCCGGCAAACCTTTATCAATGATTCTGACTTTGTTGATCGGCATTTTAGAGATCATAGCGATATCTTTATTGGTTAAGGTTGTTCCTCTCAAAATCAGATCTTCACCTGTCTCGAAATCATAAATCGTTTCCGCTAATATTTTTCCAGTAGACCGTAAAAATTCTTCTGATTTTGGATCCATTGTCACAATCGTATCTCTGATAAATGCTTCCCTGATTTGTTCTTCTGTTAGTCCATACGCTTTTAATAATACGGATACCAGAATTTTTTTGCTTCTTTTATCAAGATGGACAAATACAGTTCCATCAACATCAGTTTCAAATTCAAGCCATGAACCGCGATCAGGAATTACTGTTGCTTTATAGATCGTTTTGCCAAATCGGCTTAAATTTTCCGATTCAAAGTATACTCCCGGAGACCGAGTTAGCTGGGCAACAACCACCCTCTCCACACCATTGATAATAAAAGATCCGGTCGGAGTCATATAGGGAAATTCTCCTACCATAATTAGTTGCTCTTTCATTTCTCCGGTATCGACGAAAGTGATGCGTACTTTTAATCGAAGCTTTCCAGCGTAAGTCCTGCCTTTTTCTTTACATTCAACAGGATTGGAATTCGGCTTCTCAATTTCATAATCAACAAAATCAACTACAGCTTTGCTGGTCTGAACTTGATCTTCACTTTCCCGGAATTCATCTAGCAGTTCCTTGACTCCTTTTTCAGTAAACCATTTAAAGGAATCTTTCTGGATTTCTAATAGATCTGGGGATGAGATGACGCGCTTAATTTTGTTTAAATTGTTTATTTTAACTTTTAAACTCACTATAAATCTCCTAATTAAAAAATCAAAAAAACACAAGAGAGCCAAAAACAGCCCTCATCCACATATTTTTCCATAAAACCAATATAATAAAAACACAAAAGGAAATTTTACATCACAAATCGAAAATAATCAATTATTTGAGCAGATTATTGAAAAAAAAATTATTCCAAATTATGTATAAGCTCTGCCAGATCCTCAATATCTATACGACTATCCTTATTGAAATCACATTTTTTGTTAAAATCCCTATCATTTTTGGTAGAACCAAATTTCTGCATTAAAACCGCCACGTCGCCCTCATCTATTGAAAGGTTGGCATCAAGATCATAAGGATTCTCCGATACTTTAAACCCTAACAGCAGCCTTAAATCGATCAGCTCAAAGGGAGCGGTCTGGTTTTCTGAATTAATCGCACCAAAACGCATAATTTGAAAAGGAATATTATCCGCTTTCTTTTTGAAGCGTAGGGTAGCAATAAAAATTGTGGCGTCGCCGTTCACCGGTTCACTGAATTTTACCCGTACTTCACCAATACTCTGCTTTACTTCTATCGTTGCAATTTTTTGCATTTCTTCTGAAATTTCTGCGTCGATTAGCTCTACGTTGTCTAATTGATAAATACTGTTATCCAGACGGACTTTTACAAATACTTCTTTCAGATCAGAGGCACCGGTAACATTAAATTTAACTTTGTTTTTCGATGTGGTAACAGGTACGTTTTCATAAGACGGCTCTTTCCCCCAAAAATAAACAGCTGGTTTTTTTGGATTATATTTAAAATACCCACTACCAACTATTTCTTTCGAATCCATATCCTGCAAGAAAGCGAGTACAGCCACTTGATCCCATGCTTTTGTTTGAAGAGCAAATTTTCTGGTTTCAGAAAAGATTTCACCTTCTTTTAATATAATTCCCCGACCTGTGGATCCATATGGCATATTCCGCACAACATTTCTATGAAACGCTTCTGTATTCGGTGTTTCAATATTTACCCAATCCTCCATAATAATAGCAACCAGGTTAATTTTTCGTTTACCAAAAGATTCATTGGCACGAACTTTTATATCAAACTGTTTTGGATCTTTATAACCCTGAATGTAGATATCAGCAATGTTTTTTCTTGATGAGAGCGCATTAGATATAAAGCTCATGAGCTTATCACCATAGCCTGATTGTGAGTATCCAACTAAAGATTGAGAGCCATTGAAAACCAAGGCAGGAATCCCTGTAATTCCATAAAAAATTTCTCTGCCTTGCGTATCAGAATTTGCCATTGCATCACCTCTATGGTAGGCTGCTGTCACAAATTCTTCATTTTTAAATTTCGATAGTTTCGCTATTTGTATATAAGCTGATGCATAAGGACAATACCCGCATGTTCCCCCAGTAAATTGTTCAATAATTAATGGGGCAGGAGATGGAGTAAAAGGTTCATCTGCCTCTACCTTTTTTGTGTCAACTTGGAAAAGAAAGAGGAAGACCATACTAATTGCCAGTATAGAAGCTAAGCAATGCTTTTTATTCGACTTTCTAAAATTAACACGCATACTCCACCTCCTAAATAGTTTTCTTATCTATTCAATTGCAGGAAATGTAATGGTAATGATCTGGGCTTTGCTTTCCCAGTCCACTTTACAGCCTAAGGCTTCTGTAACAAATCGTAAAGGCACAACAGTGCTGCCTTTGACAATTTGGGCAGGTACATCCAGCGTTACTTGTTTACCATTCACTAACGCAATCTTTGAATTAATCGTCAGTTGGATATTCGTCATACCCAATTTATAGGTGACATTTTTAACCAATTTCGTCTTAGGGTCTGATGTAAAACCGATTTCTGCGACGAGTTGTTCGCCGATAAATCGGAAGGGCACCAATGTCTTTGAATTCTGAATGAAAGGAGCGACGTTCATTGTTTTTTCAACACCGTTCGTCGTTCCGGTTTTATTGCCGATTTGAAGGATAATGGTGTAGCCAAACCAAAAAGTAGTCTCTTTCCTGGTGATGTTTCCAATTGGATCGACAGCTTCTATAGTGATATTCTGTAAGCCAACCTTTTCTAAATTCAAATCAAAACTGAAAGTGCCATCGCTTTCCACATAGGCAATTTCCCCATTGACAGTGATAGAAGCGGCTGGGTCATCTGTTTTTCCTTCTATTTTTGTATTTCTGTCCAGCACTACCGAATTAAGCGCTGGTTTTGTAATTTCAATTGAAGGCGCGACACTATCGGAAATAATCATATACTCTTTCACGACAAAATTACCGGCTATGTCTTCTGCTCGTATGGTAATAGTATTTTCTCCGGCTTTTAAATCTACATTCTTGGAGAAAGTACCGTCTGCATCATTGACATTTACTTTTGTACCGTTGATAAAAACAATTTTATCGTATTGAAGTACATCCTCACCGAACAGAACTGTCTTGATCTGGGTTGTTCTGCCTTGAATCTCAAAAATATTCTTGGTGGTTAAGATTTTCGGTTCAGTAGGATTTTCAATCACAATCTCAGGACCTACCGTATCTAATTTTACGATTACCATCTTTGTCTCTTCGACACCGAAAGAATCTTCGGCCCAGTAATAGAGCTTGGATTCAAACTGCCCGAGGTCTAATGGTTGCGGTATGCCGCTATATTTGATAACTTGATCTACTTTATTATCCCAATAAACATATACCGTAGCTTCAGGATTAGAACAGGTAAAACCCACCAGAGGAGGTTCTACATACCAATCATCCCGGATCTGCTTTCCTCCGGTAATCTGAACAGTAGTTTCCGGTAGAGGAGGGGTAATTTCGAAAGGTTCTGAAACGACCTGATCAGCTTCCTGGCTAGTAAATACAGAAAGTGTATAATCAATTTTAGAAACTGATGGATTTCTGATGCCGGCCGTCTTTTCAATAATCACATTCACCTCTTGCCCTGCAGAAAGAGCTTGAGAGGTGAAAATCTTCAGAATAGTGTCGTTTGAGGAAACTTTGGAAGGGGTGCTGTTGTTTATTTTGATAGAGCTGGTCTGGATAGAATCTGGAATCTTAGTGGTTTCAGGAAATTGAATCGCAATAAAATCATTGTCTTTCAAAGCACCATTGTCACCAAGGATTAAAGGTAATTGGTATGACGCGATGGAGTTTGCATTTTTCGGATTAATGACCACTTCTTTTAGTTCAAGTTTGGATTCAGTCAAATTCACAGCGGTAGTATAGAGATATTCACCAGCACTCTGAAGTTTATAACCAAGCTTGATATCGCCCGCTTTTGCTGTATTCGTAATGCCATTATCCACGCTGAATTTAATATCAGCGGTATCGCCTGCTTTTAAACTTAACGGCGAATAAATTGATATTTCAAGGTCTTTAACACTAACATTAGAAACCGGAGTATCATTGATCAGGATATTCGCTTTGTCCAAAGTTTTAGGAATAGTAGTCCCTTCGGGAAATTTCACGAATACACGGTCACCAGTATTCAGCGTTGTGTTCTCTTCCAGAATAAAAGCAAAAGCATACTCTGCCTTCCGATTGACCTTTGGTGGAATGACTTTAAGTAATGCGCCTCCCTTTTCAATGATGTATTCATTGGAAGCAACGTATTCTTTATCAGCAGAAGTCGCTACTTCTAACTTATAGGCGCCTGGCTTAGCAGGATTCACCACCCCGGCTCGATCAGTAATTTCGATCTCTACTCTTCCGCTGTCCGGAATCATGATCGGGGTATTAAAGGTTAATTGGTATCCGGCTTTTTCTCTTTTCGAAACCGATGGTTTTGCCACTAAAGGTGTGCCATTCACGATAATTGCATTCGTTGGAATATCCGTTTTGGTCATAACGGTACCTTCCGGGAAACGGATCATTAAAAGTCCGACAACTTCCTTCAGGAAACCACCCAAACCGACATTATAACCAATTTTATAGTTGGCCACAGATTTATAGGTGGACGGCAACACTGTAACAGTCGGAGCACCCTCAGGTTCTCCGATCTTACTGACTACAATTTCAAAAAGTTCGGATTTCGCAGCGGTGGGCTCCGGTTGAGTAGCTACTTTACACTGGTACTTTCCAGGTTGCTGAGGATTATAGATACCCACGATGTCCGGTACTGTAACAGTAATATCTCTGTACCCTTCCTTGGAAGGATCCAACTCAATATGGGAGTTAAACTTTAAAGAATTTTCCTCATAATCAATAATTGGTAAACCTTGGCAGGAAGAACAGGGAGAGAGACCGATACTCATCGATTCAATAATTCTTTTGAGTTCTTCTTTTCTCTTGTGTTCATCTTCTGGTAATGGCGGCAATGTACACTCTTTCGGCCACCATAGTTTTATCCATTCATGCACTTTGACTGTTTTTTCGATCGAAAATTTAAATTTGTAAGTGGCAGTGACGCCTACTTTTCTTGGTACAACATCCATCTTAAAATTATTGATGGCAGAAACAGGCTTTGAATAAAAAGTTAAAAAACCAAAACTAATTACCAAAGCAACCAAAATACTTAAAACCGTAAAAAACCCTCTTTTCATTGAATCCCCCTAAAATATTTCAGCAAGAATTGTCATCAAAATCAGTTCGTTTAACTAAATTCTTACCAGTATTGTAAAACATCATGCTTCAAATTCAACCTTCACTCCGGATAAAAAAATTCGCTGGATCTTGTTAATTCCCCAATGGTAAGCTATTTCATTAACCTCTCTAACCCTCATCGAGATCAGATCCGCTCTATATCCTTCTTTCATCATCCCGGTGCTATTGTGTAACCCTGCAGCAAAACTAGCATTGACAGTTATTGCATTGATTGCCTCATTGATAGTTAAACTATAAAGCAGTACCGAAAGTTCCATCATCATTTGCTGAGAGTAACACATACAAGTACCCGGATTAAAATCAGTACCGATGGCCAGAGGAATATTAGCCTCTATGATTTTTCTGGCATAATCCCGTTTTGTATGAGGTATACTGAAAGAAGTACCGGGAAGAATAACTGCCACGGTATCTTTCCCCTGAAGTGACTGCAAATCTTCATCGGTCGCAGTAATCATGTGATCAACAGATACTGCCTCTACTCTGGCAGCTAACGGTATGCCCCCGATGGAATAAAATTCGTCCGTGTGAAGCTTTGGCCTCAAACCAAGAGATGCCCCTTTTAGAAGAATTCTCTCGCATTCATCCATGGAAAAAACATCTTTCTCGCAGAATACATCGATAAAGTCAGCTAATCCTTCTTTTGCTACTTCCGGAATCGTCTCCTCGAGAACCTGTCGAATATAGTCTTCCCGCTTGTTTTTAAATTCCATAGGGAGCGCATGTGCCGCCAAAAATGTGGTGGAGATCGGATGAGGAGTATTTTTCTTCAATTCGCGGATCACACGAAGCAGTTTTAATTCTACCGCAGGTTTCAATCCATATCCGCTCTTTATTTCAACACCAACGGTTCCGTATCGTTCTAGATCAATCAGGCGGTTTTGTGCAAGATGCAATAATTCATCAAATGAAGCCGATTCAGTCTGTTGAACTGTCTGATGAATGCCATATCCTTTGGATAAAATATCCAGATAAGAAGTCCCTTGAAGTCTCATCGTAAATTCATTTTCCCGGGTGCCGGCAAATACAAGATGGGTGTGAGGATCAACAAAAGCTGGCATCACCAGGCTTTGCTTCATATCCATCGGTGTATATTCCCGGGGTGGAGTGAGTAAGGTCTCTTTTCTGCCGAAGGCCTCAATCAGCCCCCCCTTGATTAAAATATAGGCATCAGGAATGGTCTCCAGCTCTCCCTGTCGTTTTCCGCGAAGTGGTTTATCATTTTCTGACTGCGCCACTACGAGATTGGCAATATTATATAAGAAGTAAGAAGCCATTAAATATTGAACCGCACATGCATAATGTCACCATCCTGCAATAAGTACTCTTTTCCTTCCAAATAAAAAACGCCTTTATCTTTGGCTTCTTTAAATGAAAAATGGTTAGCTATAAAATCCCTATAATGAACAATCTCTGCTCTGATAAATCCTTTCTGGATATCGGTATGTATTTTCCCGGCAGACTCAAAGGCATTGCTCCCTTTTTTGACTGTCCAGGCTCTTACTTCATCTTCACCAACCGTAAAAAAAGTGATGAGCCCTAAATGTTGGTAAATCTGTTGAATTAATATCTCTAAAGCGGGTTTTTCAATCTGATATGCCTGCAAAAATTCCATGGAAGCGTTCCGGTCCATGTCCATCAGCTCTTTTTCAATCTCAGTCGAGACCGAAAACATCGGGTAATCCCGATACTTTGTTTCCAACTCTTTGATTAAACTCTCTTCCTTAATTTCATTCTCGTCCCGGTTAATGACAAAAAACAGTGGCAGGGTGGACAACAAAGAAGTATGTTTTAAAAACTCATATTTGGACAATGCTTCCTTTTTCACCTGACCGGATTGTTCAATCTCGGACAATAGTAAGCTGGCAGACTCAACTTCTTTTGCTTTGCCCAGGTCTTTTTTGTTCTTCTGGATAAATCTCTCCAATACTTCCATATCCTTCAGTTTCAGGGAAGTAACAAAATTTTCTATCTCTGAAAGCGGATTCACTTCATCCCCTTCGTATGCTGAAAATGCTTTTACGATATACACAATCAGATCTGATGTCTTGACATCCTCAAAAAAAGTAGGCGTTTCCATATCTACGGAAAAGAACGATAACTGGGTGTACGTAGTTTTTTTGGGTTTAAAAAAAGCGGATAAATCATCTACTCTCTGATCCGGTACCGAAACAGAACCAAACAACTTCTTATTCTGTGTGCTGGTCTTCCCTCGTGAGATAATGGAAAAAAAATCCGCTACTTTACTCTCTTCTTTACCGAGAATGACTACTTGCATGCTAGCAGTCCCGGTATATGAGAGGGTAATTTAGCAACCGGCACTCCCACCGCTTCAAAAGCAGCCACTTTTCCTTCTGCTGTCCCTTTACCGTTTGAGATAATCGCACCGGCATGACCCATTCGTTTTTCCGGAGGAGCAGTCCTGCCTGCAATAAAAGTCACCACTTTTTTCGTAACCTGTTTTGAAATGAATTCTGCCGCCTGTTCTTCAGCTTCTCCGCCAATTTCCCCAATCAGAACAATCGATTCAGTCTGGGCATCATTTTGGAAAAGCGAGAGCACATCAATGAAGTTGGTCCCGATGATGGGATCGCCCCCGATTCCGATACAAGTGGATTCACCAAAACCGGCATTGGTTAATTGATAAACCACTTCATAGGTCAACGTTCCGGATTTTGATACGACGCCAACATTACCTTGCTTAAAGATCTGTCCAGGCATAATACCAATTTTTGATTTCCCCGGTGAGATTAAACCCGGGCAGTTAGGTCCGATTAAGCGTGTATTTTTTCCTTGTAAGTACTGGTTCACAAGAATCATCTGATTAATAGGAATGCCTTCTGTAATACATATTACAAGATCGATTTCAGCATCAATCGCTTCAATCATGGCATCCATGGCGAATTTCTCCGGCACATAGATGACTGAAGCATTAGCACCTGTCGCATGTTTTGCCTCTGCTACAGTATTGAATACCGGTACCCCCTCTAAAACAGTTCCTCCTTTACCCGGAGTCACCCCGGACACAATTTTCGTACCGTATTGTAACATCATCCGGGTGTGAAATGCGCCATCCCTTCCGGTGATTCCCTGCACAATCACTTTGGTGTTTTCATCGATAAGAATACTCATGATTAGTTACCTCCTGAAGTAAGCTGTATGGCGTGCTGTACTGCCTGGTCCATATCCGAGAAAGCAGTAATACCGATAGACGATAACACTTTTTTGGCTTCTTCCTCATTAGTCCCTACCAACCTGACAGAAATAGGGATTCGAAGCTTGATGGTTTCTAATGCTATTTTTAACCCATTGGCGATATCATCACACCGGGTAATCCCGCCGAAAATATTAATCAGAATCGCTTTTGTCTTTTCATTACTATGGATGATTTGCAAAGCATTGACCATTTTTTGTGGATTAGAACTACCACCGATATCCAGAAAATTGGCCGGTTCTCCACCATAATGCTTGATTACATCCATCGTCGCCATCGCCAATCCCGCTCCATTCACAATACAGGCAATATTCCCCTGAAGCGAAATATAGGTCAGATTAGCTTCTCTGGCCATGGTTTCCTGTTTTGTCTCTACGTTGTTCCCTTCTGTGATTTTGACCAAATCCTGGTGAAGATAACCGGCATTGTCATCCACAACCAGCTTTGCATCTAAAGCCATAAATTCTTCACCTTGAATGGTTAATGGATTGATTTCCACCAAAGAAGCATCCAGATCAAAATAAATCCGGATTAATTGTTTTAATAAGATCTTAAAAGCGTCATACGAAGGTGCTTTGGTTAAGGATAAATCCTGGATCAGCTTTTTATAGATAGCCTTTAGAGAGTAATCTTTTAATCCGACTAATAAATCATAGTCAAACCTCAGGATTTTATCAGGTTGAGTTCTGCTAATCTCTTCTATATCCATTCCACCTGAAGCTGACAGGATAAACATCGGTTTTCTGGAGTTTCTGTCTAAGGTCACACTCAGGTAAATTTCATTAGTGACCTGAATCACTTGGGAAACCAAAATCTTGGAAACTACACACTCTTTGATATGCATTCCGTAAATCTTAGCATAATGTTCTTTTAATTCCGTTTCATTGTTAGCAACCTTGATTCCGCCTGCTTTACCCCTGCCTCCAACCGGAACCTGGGCTTTCAATACGCAAGGGTATCCGATCTGGTTAGCGTGTTGCACAGCTTCATCTAAGTTGATTGCCAACTTTTCAACCGGTGTGCTAATTCCAAACTGCCTAAATACTTCTTTGGCCTGATATTCAAGAAATTTCAATGTGATCCTCCTTGTGGATGCTCAATGGATTAACTCATCTAAATCATCGGTATTTAAAATCGTGATTCGTTTAATGTCCCATGAATTGAATGGAAGAGGATTGACTCCTCCGCCTGAAGTAAAAGAACCCTTAAAATCCGCTTGCAGTAATAATACATTCAACGATTGGTTTCCGATACCAAATGGTATGGATAGAAAATGAACCTTTTTATCCAGTTTTTCCTCTATCATCTCCTTTGACTTATTTAAATCATCAATAATTCGTTTTTTGTATTGATCATTCGTTTCAATCGATCCGTCAGGCAAAGTAAGGTAGCTGACCAGAGCAGCATGCCTACCATTTTCATCATCTACAAAAAAGTGAGAGTTGAACGTATGGGATTCGATGCTAAACACACGCGAACTCTGAAGTTCATAGATTTCTTTCCAGGTTAAATAATCAGGGTTATTGTCAATCCTACTGACAATAATAAATAACATCGCCTGGTAGCCATAGGCTTTTAGTATTGGGTAAGCATATTGATAGACACCTTTTAAACCGTCATCAAATGTAATCAAAACAGGTTTATTCGGTAGCTCTGCTTTCCCTTCAAGAAAATTTAAAAATACCGTAGGGCTGACAGGATTAAAACCATTCTTTTGAATGTACTGCATATCTAATTCGAATGCTTCTTTCGACTTGGCATAGGTTCCTCCTTTTGGTTGAATGTCGTGGTAATTCAGCACGATCAATCCATCGGGAAAATATTGAATACTTGTTTTTTGCTTTGGGTAAAGCACCCTTTCAGAATTCGTTTTACGGTTGGAGACTAAAAATTCATTTATCCCTTTTGTTAAAGGAATATTCTCTATCAACCAATTTCCGGTGGAATCCGTGACAGTGGAAGCTAAGAACTGATATTTAACCTCTTCGGGACTGGTTGGATTCTGAATTTTCTTAAATAAATTCACCGTTTCCCCCGGTCGAAAGTACCCGGAAATCTGTGTGGAAGACTTAATAAACTGACCTTTATTCGGCGGAAATTCAATAACAGGCTCTGCATTGCAAATGGTAAAAGCGGAGGAGGGGCAAATAATGGATTTGTTATGTATATCTTTTGCATAAAAACTCACAATATACGTCCTATCTAGATAGGTCATCGGGACAAAATAGTTTTCTTCCCAGCAGCTGGCTTCCTGATTAAAGATCAAGTTTAACCGAATCCCGTTTTCCAGTTCCGCGTAAACCTCATTCAATTGAAGGTCAGCATAAAGATAAAGATGTATAAGGTTACCAGAGGAGACATAGGCAGGTTTTACATCTGATTTTATACTAGATTGAGTGTTATCAATCATGATTTGTAAAACATCGGAATCCAGTATGAAAAGCTCCTTGCTCTTTCCAACTATATATAAATAGTAATTACCGTTCTTGAAGTTTCTTGTGTCCAGGTTTACAAAACAACCCCCCTCATCTGAAACCAGGGGAAATTTTTCCTGCTGTCCTGAGATAGATATAATGAAGAGGGTATACTCAAGGTTCTCATTGGGTACCTGTATCTCAACGGTCAAAATATCTGCAATCATGCTGCCTGGTTTTGGGTTGATAATGGAAATCTGTGATGAAGGCTTCGCATTAACAGGTATCTGGTGATAGGTGCTCCCGATAAAAATAGTTACCAGAAGTGACACCATTAATAATTTACCAAAATTCTTCATCATTATGGTTCAATAGTATCCATCTAAATAGTCTTTTCAAGAACTAATCTATTTTTCATCTTGACAATCCGGATAAATCTTATTAATGTTAGATTCCATGTATACTGGTGAAATTAAAGATCATTTAATTCCGGATAACTATATACTTGTTGACTTTTCCCACCTTAAAAATAATGTCAATGAAGTGAGAAAACTAGCCGGAACGGACAAACACATTATCGCTATGGTAAAATCAAATGCTTATGGTCATGGATTAATACAGGTTTCCACCAAACTCAATGAAATGGGTGTTCACGCTTTTGGTGTATTTACGGTAAAAGAAGGGGTAGATTTACGGTCAGCGGGGATAACAGGACAAATCTTGATTTTCGGACCGATACACCCTAGTTTGTATGCGTTTCTCCTGCATTTTAACCTGACTCCGGTAATAGGCTGTATTGATGAAGCCAACAGTATAATGGATTTCTTTCAAGAAGACCAGGTTTCAATCCATATCAAAATAGACACAGGCATGAGCAGAATCGGTTTTCTTCCAGATTCAGCCATACAGATTTTCGAAATTTTCCGAAAAAATCGACCCAATATCACCATAGATGGGATATGCACTCATTTTTCAGATTCCTCCTCCCCTGATCGGAAATTCACTGACCAGCAAGCCAATGAATTTAAGCATACCTTGGAAATTCTGGAAAAAAAAGGGTTTCATTTTTCGTACATCCATGCAGCCAATAGCGGCGCAATCCTTCAGTATCCGGAATATCTCTTCAACGCAATCCGTCCCGGCATTCTTCTTTTCGGGGTGGATATGTTAAATAAATACCCTTCATTTGAACCTGTTCTGTCATTATACTCCCACGTATCCATGATAAAATGGATCCCGAAAAATGCTTATGTCAGTTATAACCGAACTTATAAAACAACCAAGAGTACGAAAATCGCTATCATCCCAATCGGATATGCAGATGGTTATATGTATGATTTTTCAAACATCGGCACTGTTCTGATCAACGGTAATTTTTATCCCATAATCGGGACGATCTGTATGAACCAATTTGTGGTGGATATCACTGATTCTGAGAATATCTGTCTATTTGATCGGGTGATCCTGATCGGCAAGGATAACGACAAATCCATCACCTTGCGCTCCTTATCTGCTCTGACTAATAAATTACCCTATGAAATACTCTGTCGCCTGTCTGAGTCGATGAAAAGAATCTATAAAAACAGTTGAATCTTGTCCAATTCATGTTTCTTTACATTTTCAACCATAAACCTATAATCCATATGTAATTGTTTTTTCTTAAGGGTGTATATTGTTTAGTGTGATTATTTTATTGGTTCTGGAGGTTTTAATTTATGGGTAGAGAGAGCAAAATCAAACAGTTAAGAAGACAAGGAGTTTTGGAGCCAGTTAAACTGGATAAAAAAAGGATCTCGACTCTCAAGAAGATATTCATCTGGATCCCTGCCTTAATCATTGTAGTGTGTTTTATATTCGGTATTTGGGCTTATTCTGCAAAGAATATTGAAGCGACAGTGAAAGGTCAAAAGATCACTTCAAGCGCTGTTGACCTAATGCTGGAAAACGTGAAAGCCAATATGCGCCAGCAAGGAATGGACCCTGATTCAGAAGAACAGGCAGGCACCATAAAACAATACCGAGATGATATTGTGAATATGTTAATTGAACAGAAATTATTTGAGAGCTATGCGAAAGCAAATAACATCTCCCCTAATAAAGAGGAACTGGACAAAAAAGTCCAGGAAGAGATTGATAACATCAAAAAGCAATACAAAACTGAACAAGAATTCATCGCTGCTATAGAGAAAACTGAATTAAAAAACATAGACAATCTGAGAAAAGAGATAGAAAAGTCGATCACGCCCCAATTACTCGAAGAAGCTGTCCTAAAGCCTTTGTATGATAAAATCAAAGTGACTGAGCAAGATGCAGAGATTTATTTTAACTCTCCTGCTCAGGTGCAGGCAAAAAGAATCCTGGTAGCGTTCGCTGAAAATGCTACAGAGGAGGTCAAAGCTGCTGCCGAGAAAAAAGCGAACGATACAAAGAATCAACTTATCAAAAAAGAGATCACTTTTGAAAAAGCTGTCGAAACAATCTCTGAAGATGTAGCCACCAAGCCCAATCAGGGATCTATCACACTTTTTGAAGGCGCTCTTCCTGATGAACCGGAATTATTTGAAGCAGCCAAAAAATTGAATATCAACGAGATAAGCAGCGTCATCAAAACAAAAAGGGGATTTAGTATTATCACCGTATCAGCAAAATCATTTATAAAAGAAAAATACAACATTCCCGAAAGCGCTCAAGTAAAAAAGATTATCATTGCTGTTGCTGAAACAGCTACTGATGAAGAAAAAGCAACACTGAAAACCAAAGCGGAAGTACTAGCGAAAACACTACAATCCGGGAAAGAGAAGTTTGAAGTGATCGCTGACCAGTATTCGGAAACTCCCGAATCCGGCAAGACACCTCAAACAGTATACAAGAATCAACTGCCAGCAGAGATTGATTCTGCGATATTTGGCTCCTTAAAACCAGGTCAGGTTTCCGGTGCTTTGTTAAACGGAACCAATTATGAGATTTATCAGCTTATCAGCAAGAGTCCTGCTGTTCCCGCTGTTTTTAAAAATTTAAAAGACAAAGTGATAGAAGAAATGATCTCCACCGCCAAGACAAAAGCCCGTGCCGATTGGATTCAGGAACAAAAAGACATCGTAAAACCATCTTTTGGAAACCCCTGGAATCGTTTAGTTTCTTTATATGATACGACATTAGGCGCATTTTTTGAGGACATAGGGAGTCTCATTAAACAATATACCGTCGAACCAAAAGCAGAGACCACCGGTACCCCTGCTGACGGAACACAACAGGTAACCATACCCGGTATGAACGGTGAATCAGTGGATATTCCGATCAATCCTGAAGATTTTTCGCAACAACCTCCACAAGAAAACAATCCATAAAAGAGAGTAATGATGGCAAGAAAAAAACAACCTTCTCTGTTAAAAAAGCAAAAGAATGCTTCGAAACGTTACTGGTTCCTGGCAATACCAGCTGTATTACTGATCGTTTTTGCGATTGTGTTTACCTGGCTTTTTCAAACCAGAGACATTGTAGCAAGAATTGGATCGCAAACTATCACAAAAGCAGAAATAGAGCTTGAAAAAAAGCGCTTAACCCCTCCCAATTTTGAAGAAACGCTAAAAAATGCAGATGAACAAGAAAAACAGGATATGCAGAATACGATCGATTCGAAAGCTTGGGAAAACCTGCTTAAATTAAAATGCCTCTACCTGTATGCCAGGGAGGAAATGCATATCAAGGTTACCAAGGCTGATATTGACAAAGAAATAGCCGCCTTTAAGCTTGCTCTCAATAATGGCGATCCTAATGGAGTTGTAGATGTCAAATCTGCCTTGGCTGAGTACCGCATTTCTTACAAATCCTTTAGGAGAGATATGCGCGAACAGTCTTTGTACAATAAAGTATTGGAACCGGTTAAAAATGAGGTAACCGCTACCGAAGAAGAACTTAAAGAACATTATTCCCAATACGCAGCTAACTATAACGTTCCAGAACAAGCGCATGTGTTATTAATTTCTGTCAATTCGGAAGAGGATGCTAAAAAGATTCTAAAGGAATTGCAGGAAGGGAAAGACTTTACACAACTTGCAAGAGAAAAGTCATTATCCGGCGATGCGGCACAAAATGGTGGCGATATCGGCTGGCAGACAAGAGATTCTTTATATAAAGAAATCAGCGACAATGTTTTTCATCCCGATATGCCTTTAAACAAACCCAGTGTCATGCAAGGTAGAGATGCATGGTATGTTTTTATCGTGAAAGAGAGAAAAGCGGCTGAAATTAAAACCTACGAACAAGTAAAAGACGATGTAAAAAAAGATTTAATCGCTATTAAACAGAACAGCGCCGTAGATTCTTTCATGTATCGACTCACTGAAAAATACGAGAGCAGAGTTGTTCTGGGAAGCCCTTGGGAAAGCTTTCTGAACTGGTGGGATAAGATCAGAGGGAAAATTGAATGAAAACCTTTCAACAATTTTTAAAGATTATTGAGTATTTAGTAGTTGCCGTTCTCATCATCGGGTTATTTTCCTTCATAGTCTATCTATTTATCCCCACTCCTGCTAAAACTATGCGAAACTTCTTTGTTGCTCTACGAGATCAGAATTACGAAAAAGCCTATAACTTAATTGATGGTCAGTACAAAATCAAACGAGGTAGTTTTGAAAAATTTTCCCAAGAGTACTATCAAGCATTAGAAAGTGGTACCAGAACAAAAAGCATCAAGATTGTATCCGTGGATAAATGGGAAAAAGCGAATCAAAGATCAGTAGAAGTAGAGGTAACGGTTCTGTTTAACGGGAAAATTACACCGACATATGGAACCTATGTTGTAGAGAATATTCCTTCCAAGGGTTGGCGAATTGTTGAAAATATTTCTCACTTAAACAAAAAAGCCACCTCGGTAAAAACGGGGGAAACTACTACTCAAACTAATCCTTAGGAGTGTGACATGAAAAAGAATATTTGGCTCTATCTTGTTGGCGCAATATTACTCTTTCTATTAGTATTTATTGTTATCAAATCATTCATTCCCACTCCTCAAAAAACGGTCAGACAGTATTTTAACTACATCATTGAAGAAAAATATGATAAAGCCTACGCACTAATTGATGGGGCTATTAAAGCCAACAAAGGTACTCTGGAAGAATTTTCTGCTTTATTTGATAATTCCAGACAGCATGGAACTGTGTACGAGAGGATAAAAATCATCCAAGTCAGGGAAACAAGCAGAGTCAGTCAAAAGATCGTTGCATTTGTTTTATATTCAAAAGAAAAAGGTCGTAAAACCGAAGCAAATGGTTCGTATGTGGTTGAATACAATAAAACACTAAAAAAATGGTTGATTGTTGATTCACTAAATTAAATAGTTTACAGGACGTGATTGGATGAAAAAAAAGCCGCTTTTATTCATCATTTTTGGTATTGTTATATTGCTCCTGATTAGTATCTATTTTTACGTTTCAACTGGTCTTCATATAGAAGCAACAGTATATGATTCGGTCGAAGAAAAACCTCTTGCGCAAGCCACTGTCAGGATAGATGAAAAATCCTATTTTACCGATAATCAAGGATATTTTCAATCGAACGTTCCTTTGTTTGGTTCTCATAAACTCGTCATTGAGAAAAATGGTTATAAAACCTACAGCGCTATCTTAAACTATCAAACGATCCAAAAAAGTAATAAACTGATTGTAACACTGGAGCCTATTACTTTCGCGAATATACTGCGCATGGCTCAAAAAGACCTTCAATCGGCAAAAAGCTACTCATTTAGAAGCACTTGGGTGAGCAATCAAGGAGAAGAGGAAGAGACTGTTGCTTATTCCCTGTATGAGATCTCATCGGAAGGAGCCATGCATTTTAAATGGCTTCAAGATGATAAAGCTGGTAGTTTGATCGCTACCCGAGAGATGATTAAAACGAAAGAATTTCTTTTTTATCGCGATAAAGAAAACGCTCAATGGCAAAAAATCGATGAGGAGAAAATCCCCCCGGTAAAACTCCAGGAACCAACCGATATTTTGAATCTTTTCCAGGGAACCGAGGATCCGTCCAGCTTTTTGTATGTTAGTTTGGACACGCTATTTGAAGATCCAGCAGGAAGGCTCTTTTTACAGAATGAACTCCCCTCTCAAACCACTGATGAACAGGGAGAAGAGATTAAGTATAAGGAAATTAAAGTCTTAAAGTACCAAGCAAGTTGGAACGTTCTGAGTGGAAAAAGAGATATCCTTTTATTTGTAGGCGAAGAAAACCTCCGCCTTTATAAAGGTATCCTCACGGATATTTCCCAGCCTGCCAACACCCTAACCGATTCGGGAAAAATGACGAAAACCATCTTATCCTTCACATTAACAAAACTTAACGAAGAGATTCAGATCACGATTCCGGAAGTATAACCATTATGCTTCCGACATTATACAAAGATTCTACCTATATAGATCATTATGGCAATCTAAAAACCGGACATATTGCCATTCAGGATGATTTGATTCAGTCTGTTTACCCGATAGAGATTGACCCATTAAAAGACCATCGTTTTGAAACGGTAGTTCCATCCTCCTCCTATCTAATTATGCCTGGGTTAATGAATTGCCATACCCACATCCCAATGGTTCTTTTCAGAGGATTAGGGGATGACCTTCCGCTTTCAGAATGGTTACACACAAAAATCTTCCCCTTAGAAGACAAGCTGTATAACGAAGCAGTCTATTTTAGTTCATTATTGGGAATCGCTGAATTACTGCATAACGGCTGTACGTTTTTTTCAGATATGTACTTTTTCGTAGAGGAAATTGCTAAAGCTTGTTCAGTAGCCGGAATCAGAGCAAATCTCTCCTTAGGTTTGATGGATCCAAAAGGTGATTCCGGACTTCATCAGAGTGTAGAACTATACCATCAGCTTAAAGAGGCGGGTAATCAGAAAATTTCCTTTTTTATGGGTCCCCATGCACCCTACACCTGTTCACCGGATTATCTGGAAAAGGTAGTCATGACTGCAGAAAAATTAGATACCGGAATTCATATCCATTTGAATGAAACGGAATCGGAAGTGGAGAATATACAGGCAGAATATCATTGCCGACCGATTGAGTTAATTAAACAGGTTGGCCTGTTCAAACGGCCTGTCGTTGCAGCCCATTGTGTTTTTACGTCTGAACAAGAACAAATGATTTTACGCGATCATACGGTTCTGGTGGTGCATAATCCGAGTTCAAATTGTAAATTGGCTTCCGGTATCGCTCCTGTTAACCAGTATTTGAAAATGGGTATTCGCATGGCCATTGGCACAGACGGCGCTGCATCTAACAACCAACTGAACTTGTTTAAAGAGATTCATCTGGCTTCCTTACTGAGCAAAGTATCGGAAAAAGAAGCAACATTCTTTCCCCATAAGCTATTTTACCCACTTCTCTGCCAAAATCCTGCTTCCTTTTTCTTTCCGCACCAGACTTATGGGATTCAACCCGGTGGAAGAGCCGACCTGATATTCATTCGTAAAGATTATTCACATTTATTTCCTCAGGAAAACTTACTGTCTCATCTCATGTATTCAGCCCAGGGAAATGAAGTGGAACATGTCATGATTGATGGAAAGTGGATCATGAAAGATAAACAGATCCTTACTTTTGATGAAAAAGCGATTCAAACAGAATTTACTAAAATTTACAGAGACATAGCGAAATGTTAGCGATAATTGGTGGAACCGGTCTGTATGACTTTGGATCTAAACTCTGCGAAAAAACAGTTGAAACTCCATATGGCGTATCGGTATATCAAGAGATTGAATTCCATGGGAAACGTTTGTTTTTTCTTCCCAGACATGGAGCAAACCACATCTTGCCACCGCATAAAATTCCCTATAAAGCGAACTTGTTCGCTCTCCAGCAGATTGGCGTAAAGAGTATTCTGGCTACAGCAGCCGCAGGGTCTATTCTTGCTGATTTTACCCCAGGAACATTTGGAATTGTGACACAATTTATGGATTTTACCAAAAACCGGGACCATACTTTTTATCATTCCTTTGAAGACGGAGTCCACCATACAGACATGACTCATCCTTACTCTGTCAGGTTAAATACTATCTTAGAATCTGTATTGATCTCGTTAGGATACTCCTTTAAAAGCGAGATCATACTTGCAGTAACGGAGGGTCCTCGATTTGAAACACCAGCCGAAATTAAAGCTTTCTCGATACTTGGCGCTGACGCAGTGAATATGACCAGCTATCCTGAAGTCAGCTTAGCCAATGAACTGGGAATTGAATATTCTTCACTCTGCATATCCACCAATTTTGCTGCTGGATTTTCGGATAAACCTCTGACACATCTTGAAGTGGAAGTAGTCATGAAAACAGCTTCTTTAAAGCTTCAGGAGATCGTTGGAAGATTTATCGATTCGATTCTATAGATGATGCTTTCCCATCTTTATGTTCGTTATGCGTACTTACTCTATATTAAGAAAACACTAAAATATAAAGAGTATGAATTAATCAAAGACTTCTCTTTCCGCGATCTTCCGGATTCCTTACGAGCCAGGCTCATCGAAAGAGACGTGGAAGATTTTTTACGGCTAGAACTTCCATTATGCGCACAGAACAACATCAGCCTACTCGAATATAATACAAACGATTACCCGCTTCAGCTGAAGAATCAGAAGAGCATGCCTCCTTGTTTATACGTGAAAGGACACTCAGATATATTACACAAGAAAGGAATTGCAATTGTCGGTTCAAGAAAGGCTTCTTCTTATGGAATCAAACAAGCCTATACTTTCGCTAAAAACATAGCCCAGCACAATACTACTGTGATCTCCGGTTTGGCTTATGGCATTGATACAAAAGCGCATGAAGGATGCCTGGATGGCGGAGGATTCACCATAGCAGTGGTTGGAAATGGATTAGACAGAATTTATCCTATATCAAATACCACCTTACATAACAGGATCATCAATCAGGGATGTGTGGTTAGTGAATTCCCTCTTCATGTTCCACCAAATAAATACAATTTCCCGGTCAGGAATAGAATCATCAGCGGTCTTGCTTCCAGCGTCGTGATAGTGGAAGCTTCAGAAAAAAGCGGTGCTCTGATAACGGTCGATTATGCTCTCGATCAAGGAAAAGAAGTGTATGCTATTCCCGGTAATATTGACTCTCCGACAAGCAAGGGAACGAATAAATTAATTAAAAACGGTGCAGCTTTATTGGATTCACTTTCAGTTTTATTCCCTGAAGAGGAACTTCTGTTTATACCATCATATCAAGATAAGAACTCTTTTTCTCTCTCTTTGAATGCTTTACAAAAGAGTATTTTATCTGTTTTATCTGCAGGAGATTCTTCATTGGAAGACCTACTTGGCAATATTCAAGAACCTATCGAAAAGGTGCTGCAAGCGTTAAGTTACTTGGAAATGATTGGCTTAATCAGAAATATTCAACAAAAATATACGTTATGGAAATAGGTTATATTCCCCTGGATAATCTCTGATACAAGAAATCCGGGTATCCCCTCAGTTTCATTTTTTCTTGCGTTTTTGTAAAGGGATAAGACAGCCTGACAAACCTTAATTGAAGAGTCACCGTATCAAAAAGTACAAAGGATAAATCCGGGTTGTTATCCCGACTCTGTCCGATACTTCCTACATTGATGATATAACGGGAAGCGCTTTGCAGATCAAGATCTAATCCATACTTTGCATCCTGATAAAGCATCCTGCGATCGTTATAGCTAAAAACGCCTGGTACATGGGAATGACCAATAAATATTATCGGTTTTCTGGTAAAAGCTAGGTTTTCAATGGCTGTATCATTGTCAAGAACATATTTAAAAGGTCTTTTTTTATCTAAAAAACTATGTGTGATAACAAAAAACTTTTCATTAATTTGCATAGGAAGATTCTCTAAATATCGAAGGTCAGGTTGGGTAAGTTGAAGTTTCTGATCATTTAAAACATAAACAGCATCTTCATTAAAATAGATAGCTAAAGATTCTGTCGTGATCGCTTTATCATGATTGCCATATACCGATATAAACTGATAACGCATCAGAAAATCAAGGCACTGTTTTGGATCTGGACCATATCCAACAATATCACCACAACAGTAAATCTTGGATACGCCAAGGTCGGCTATATAATTGATGGCTACTGTTAATGCTTCCAGATTACCATGTATGTCGGAAAAAATGGCTACAATCATAATGAAACAATGCCTGGGAAGGAGTATTCCTTTCCAGGCATTGTCACTTTCTTTACTTTATCTCAATGACTGCTCCGACAGCAGCTAATTTATCCTTCAAATCATTGGCTTCTTTCTCGCTGATTTTTTCTTTAACAGCTTTTGGTGCAGCATCAACCAACTCTTTGGCTTCTTTTAAACCTAATCCGGTGATCTCACGGACTAATTTAATAACCTGGATCTTCTGAGAACCGGCATCAGTGATGACAACATCAAACTCGGATTTTTCTGCTTGTGCAGCAGCTCCGCCACTGACAACCGGTGCAGCAGCCATAGCAACCGGCATTTGAGCGGAAACACCAAATTTATCTTCAATCGCCTTCACTAAATCTAATAATTCGAGAACAGTCATGCTCTCAATAGCAGTAATAATTTCTTCTTTATTCATTCTTTCCTCCTAATTAATTTTTTCTTTTAGCTCTTTAACAGCATTCAATACATACACAATTTTCGCTGCTACATTTTGTAAACCGGAAGCTACTTTGGTTACTGGTGATAGAACAGCATACGCTAATCTCTGCTGTAACACTTCTAACGGTGGAACAGAGGCAAGCATAATGACTTGGTCAATGGTGAGCAGTTTGCCTTCAAAAAAACCACCCTTTATAACAGGTTTATTGTTCTCCCGATAAAAATTATTCACCGTTTTTGGACCCGTCAATGGATCGTTCTGAGATGCCACAATACCGGTTTGTCCGGAAAATATTGAATCAGATAGATTTTTATCTAAATCAATACCGGCTAATTTAGCGCTTAAAGCAATTAAATTGTTCTTTGCAACATAAGCTTTCACTTTTTGAGCACGTAATTCTTTTCGTAGTTTTGTTATGTCGGCTGCATTCATTTTTTCAAAGCTGTAAAAAACGAATGACTTTGAATCTGTCCACATCTGCTTCAAGTCTTCAACAATCACTCTCTTCTCTTCTTTTGTTAACAAGGTTTCCCTCCTTTCATAAAAAAATGCCTTCCCAAACGATAAGGGAAGGCAATCTATTAGCTAATTGCTATCCCTCAGTGAGCGCTGTAAGCTTTATACTACAGAGTAGTACTCACTTTCTTCGGGAAAAAAACTATTTTGCTGCTTTTACAATCTTCGATACATTAATTTTGATTGATGGACTCATCGTTAAAGACAGATAACATTTTTTAATGTACTGTCCTTTTGCAGAGGAAGGTCTGGCTTTTAATACCGTGTCTACAATCGTATTAATGTTCGCTATCAAATTTTCTTTTGAAAAATCTACTTTTCCAACCGGAATGTGCAGATTTGAAAATTTATCTACACGGTATTCCACTTTTCCAGCTTTCATCTCATTGACTGCTTTTGTAACATCATTGGTGACAGTACCCAGTTTTGGGTTGGGCATTAATCCTCGTGGCCCCAACACTCTTCCTAATTTTCCAACGATGTCCATAGCATCAGGAGTAGCGATAGCTACATCAAAACCAAACCACCCATCCTGAATTTTCTTAGCCAATTCCTCATTACCAACAAAATCAGCGCCTGCTTCTTCTGCTTCCTTTACTTTTTCGCCTTTAGCAAAAACAAGTACTTTCACGGCTTTACCAGTTCCGGCAGGTAGGCTGACCATACCTCTGATATTCTGATCTGATTGTTTAGGGTCCACTCCAAGAAGAAATACCATTTCGACGGTTTCATTGAATTTTGCTGTCTTTAGTTTTGGTAAAAGGTCTACTGCTTCTTCAAGCTCATAATCTTTTGCTTCAATCAACGCATCTGCTTTGAAATATTTTTTGTTTTTCATCATTTCACCCTTATATACCCTATTTTTCTATTTCAACACCCATGGATCTTGCGGTGCCTAATACCATTGCTTCTGCAGACTCTTCATCTTCAGTATTCAGATCGTTTAACTTCATTTCTGCAATCTTTTTAACCTGTGTTTTCGATAATCTGCCTACTTTTTTCTTGTTCGGCTCTCCTGAAGCTGTCTGTAGTTTGAGTTCTTTTTTGATGAGTGCTGAAACAGGGGGAGTTTTTAAGATAAAATCAAAAGTCCGATCGGCGTAAACAGTAATGATGACCGGTATTACCAGTCCAGCTTGGTCTTTTGTTTTATCGTTAAACTCTTTGACAAATTGCATGATGTTCACACCTTTTTGTCCCAGAGCTGGTCCGACTGGTGGAGCTGGTGTAGCTGCACCCGCCTGAATCTGAAGCTTAATATAACCGGTAATTTTTTTTGCCATCTTTATCCTCTCTTACTTTACACTTTATCGATATTGATAAAATCAAGATCAACCGGCATATCTCTACCAAACATGGTCAATCTGACTTTAGCTTTCTCAGTGTTTTCATTGATTTCTTCCACAACGCCTATCATATCTGTAAAAGGTCCGGTAACAATGCGAACCGTATCGCCAACCGAAAAGTTTAAATGAGCCCTGGCTTCTTCTTTGCTGATTCGTTTCAACATGACTTTTACTTCGTCAAGAGTTAACGGAGTTGGTTTTCCAGCAGGACCTACAAATCCGATTACTTTGGGAGTTTTTCTGACTACCAACCATGTTTCATCATCTAACAACATTTGTACAAGCACATAACCCGGATAAACTTTTTCTTCTACAATATCCCGTTTGCCATTTTTCAATTTTACCTGGTGGTCTTTGGGTATCTCTACCCTAAAAATTCTTGATTCAAAACCAAGCGCTTGGACTCTCTGTAATAAATGCTTCTTTACATCTTCTTCAGATCCAGAATAGGTATTAATTAAATACCATTCCATTTTATAAGATTGAATTACAGATGCCATTTTTTCTTCCTCTACCTAATCAATATTTATGGGTTAGCAAATTCCAAGAATTTTTGTAAGCCTTTTGCAAAAGTTGCATCAACAAGACCTATAAATGTTCCCCATAAAAGTATAAATAATAAAATAACAGCGGTCATTTCTATTAGTTCTTTCTTGGTTGACCAAGTTACTTTTTGGGTAAGCTCTACCCAAACTTCCCTTAGAAACTTTTCTATTTTACTTTTTTCTCTCATTTTATCAAACAGGCCCGGAGGGACTCGAACCCCCAACACTCGGTTTTGGAGACCGATGCTCTACCAGTTGAACTACGGGCCTATTTCGCCTCCTTATGCTCTGTATGCTTTTTGTCGAAAGAGCAATATTTATTCAACAAAAGACGGTCGGTAGTATTCTTTTTGTTCTTTTTAGTGGTGTAATTTCTCTTTTTACATACGGTGCATTCGAGAGTAATAATTTCTCTGTTTTTACTTTTAGCCATTACAATTCAGCCCCACTATTCTATGATTTTAGTCACTACACCGGCACCGATGGTACGACCACCCTCACGGATGGCGAAACGAAGGTTGTCATCGATAGCAACAGGGTAGATCAACGTAACATTCATTTTAATCTTATCGCCGGGCA
>JAJFUD010000053.1 GCA_021372585.1 bacterium | reverse complement strand
ATCCGAGTGATCAGGCGGATCAAGCTGGTTGCATTGCGTATCTCTTTGTTCTTTTCGATATCGTCGGGAAAGGTGGCTTGATCCATTGCCCAGAAGTACCAATTGGAGAGCTCTTTATAGAATTTTTTGTTGAGCTCTTTGGTGTCGAGTGCTTTCTGCCAGGCTTGATGAAGCTCTACAAAGTTCGTAAATTTGTATTTCCGGCACAACTCATCCAACGATAAATCAAACAAGATTTCGATATGAGCCCGATGGGGACGTTGGATATCAATATCCTTGATGAGGGTGACTTTGATCAGCACATCTTTTTGCTCATCCTTTTTATGAAGCCGGCGATCGATGATGGCGAGGGATAAATTTGAGCCATATTTGAACAAGACCATGACCGGCATTGGGAAAAGCTTGTTGATTTCCCGAGTGATTTGACTCAGAGCGGAGCGGGTGTAGGTATCTTGGGAGAGTTCCAGAGCAAAGAACAGGTAGCTCTCGATGATGGTGTCGTCTACTTTTTGAGTAGAGAAGCCGGGGAGTTGGTCTTTTAACTCGTCCGAGGTGATTTGAAACAAAAGATCGATATATTGCCAATCCTTGGTTTGGGCTCTCTCCTCGCTGAATTTCCCGCTGTTAAGGTTGGAGAGGATATAGGCATTTTGGAATTCTTGGTAGGTGGGAACATTCAGGGGGGATTGTCGATCGGTGTTGTATCCCAAGGCTTGGAATAGGTCGAGAGAGGATTTGGTAAGAGTTTGATTTGGTTTACCGAATTGTTCGATAGCCTGTTTGATGCTTTGCTTCGTATCCAGTTTTTGATTAGCCATAGCTCTATATCCCCTTTAACTGTCCATTGTTGTATTTGGGCAACAGGCTGTTGCCCAAATAGGTACTAAGAAAATTCTTTTCATTCTTTAGTTTAAGCATACAATGTAACCATACCACCGAATCCGTGAATACGGAGCTAGGTGGTGTTTTTTATTTCTAAAATCTTTTTCTAAAAAATAACTTGTTATTAGTTTTAGAATAAGAAATAATCTTGTACTAATGACCACAATAGCCTTTCTTTGCACTTGGTTAATAAATCATTGACTAAATTCTCAAGATCTTCTTTTTTCAAAATTCACCATCTCCATTCTCCTGGATTACCAGCCAGGTAACGAGTTCGAAGTTGTCCATGTTCTTGATCTGTCTGGATGGCGGAACAATTTTAAAGCTCCGGTTATTGAGTAAAGAGGAGGCCTGTTTCATTTTAAATACGTGAACGATCTCTTCTACGGCTTTCGTTAGGAGGCTGGTATAGTGATCCATCTTTTCGCCTTGATTGGTTTCCTGGTTAAACAAATCACATAAACTTTCATAAGGAGCTTTTTGCCCTTGGCATAAAAGGCGGAATATTTCTAAAGTACGTTTGGCACTCAGAAAGTTGTACCGGACAGTGCCATCGTCTCGAATATAGACAAGGTAGTAGGGATTTAAGGGATTGACAACATCATTGCCTTCAAAGGCATCTTTGTGTTTCAGGCAAAAGATGACACCCGGCTTGATGATCTCTCTTTCCTTTTCATCGGTTGGAACGGGTACGTTGGCATATAATCCAAACGGCGCATTTTGCAGTTTTTGGCGGTTTCCCTCCAAGAAGTTGAGCAGCTCAATCCGAAAATCATCCAGAGAAAAATCAGTCAGGGATATGCCATCCGGTATTTCTTCCAGATCCAGCACTTCTTTTTGTAAGCGTTTGAGCTGTTTGTTCCGATATTTTAGATCCTCCGAGATCAGTTCTTCAATCTGCTCTGAGTTGAGAACATTCTCTTCTCCCGTGGCGGTGACGTCGACCAGAGCCATCCTGGCTTCCACCCTCTCTTTCAGATTGATGTACTTATTCAGATCCTTCGTGGGCCAGAAATTAACCAGTTGAATACGGCTATTTTTGCTTCCCAACCTGTCGATACGACCAAACCGCTGCAAAATCCGAACGGGATTCCAGTGGATATCATAGTTGATCAGGTAGTCGCAATCCTGTAAGTTCTGTCCTTCGCTGATACAGTCTGTGGCAATCAGGATATCGATCTCTTGATCCTGATTCGCTTGCGTTAATTTATCTCGATTCTTGGATATCGGAGAGAAATTGGTCAGAATGGCATCATAGTCATTTTTACCATAGGTGGTTTTTGTAAAAGAACCACAAACAAGGGCGATATGTTGTTGCAAGGTCTTTTGACACCATTCCTTGAGATTGTCATACAGGTATTCCGCGGTATCAGCAAACGCAGTAAAGACTATCACTTTCTTATTACTCGCATTAATGGGATTATTGACTTTGGATAGTATGATTTTTTTGAGCTCATCGAGTTTGGCATCCCGATTCGGACCTACTGCGAGTGCGGTATTATAGAGGGTACTCAATGCGTCTTTATCTTTGTTTAGATCCGCTAACCATAACTCTACATTCATATCAGCCATATCAAAGGTAAATTTCTTCCCAACCAGCCATTCTTCCAACTCCTCGTCCATATCCTCCGGTGATTCGTTTTCTTGGTTTAACGATTCTGTCAGTTCTATCTGGCTCTCTGTTTGAAAGGTTAGGAATTGATGAATTCGTTTTTCCAGCTCTTCAATCTTTTTGATCGTTCGATCCATCGATATCTCAAAGGACTTGATTGAACTTTCAAGGCGTTTCAGAAAGTTGACTTTCATCATGCCTATCAGGTAAAACTCTCTCTCAGACTGTGTAAATTGCACATTCTTGGTTTTGGCGAGATCTTCATATTTATGGACAAATTCCGCCTTGACATAGGCGGATGGGTTAAATATAGCTAACTTATACTTGGAGATTTGTTCATTAATAGCATCATAATTCGGAAACCTGTCCATCCGATCGATTTCGGTATACACCGACTTGGGTTTGAGTCGTTCGGGAAAGGATCCGATTTTTTTGAGGTTATAGTTTGCTTTGATGTGTTTTCGACTCCTGGCGATAGTCAACTCATCCAATAGCTTGAAAAAAGCAGAATCCAGCCTTTCCAGCAAATCTTTGGTGGATCGGTCTTTATTCTTAGGATCCGCCCATCGGGTAAATTGATTCTGCGCAGTATTCAAAGTTTGGGAGATATTTTTGATCTGACAGCAATCAAACAGAGCGCTATCATTGTCCTCGGTGATATAGGCAATTTGGTTGCGAAGGTCTTTGAGATTATTATTCACGGGGGTCGCGGAAAGCATGAGGATTTTTGATTTGACGCCCTCTTTGATCATTTTATCCAACAGCCATTTTGCCCGGTTTATCTTGCTCCTGCCATCCGCATCTACTCTTTCCTTGGGATTTCCTTTAAAATTGTGGGATTCGTCGATAACGATTAGGTCGTAGTTTGCCCAATTGAATGTTTCCAGATTGATTCCATTCGCATCCGATATCCCTTTTTTTCTGGCTAAATCAGTGTGATAGATGACCGTATATCCGAAACGATCCTTGGGAAAGGGATTAAGCGAATTATTCTGGTTTGCCTGGTATATCGTCCAGTTCCCCCTTAGTTTTTTAGGGCATACCACCAAGACTCGTTGATTCAGAAGCTCAAAATATTTTATGACAGCGAGGGCTTCAAAAGTTTTTCCGAGTCCGACGCTATCGGCGATGATACAGCCGTTGTGTTTGAGAATTTTGTTGATTGCGCCCTTGGTGCCATCTTTTTGAAAGTCATAGAGAGCATTCCAGATCTCACTATCGAAAAAGCCGGTCTTTTCATCCAGAAGCCCCCCTTTTTTGTGTTCATCCAGGAACTGCTCAAATACATGAAACAAGGTTTTATAATAGACAAACTCCGGATCATTCTCCTGGTATACCTGTTCCAGATATTTCAGGACTTCTGCCTTCACGTCTTCCACCAAGCCGGTCTGGTCTTCCCAGAGAGAGTCAAACCATTTTTTCAGGTCTTTCCTAAGGCTGTCGCTATCGATCGTGATATTCAGCTCTATATTGTTATTGCCCCCCAATCCCAAGCCATTGACAGTAAAATTGGAACTTCCCACTATCGCATTTTCGATGCCTGATGCCTGAGTGATATGGTACATTTTGCCATGAAGGAAGTTGGGTTTCACCATGGAGCGTATTTCTACTTTTTCTTGAATCCACTCAGCACATTCTTTGGCGGTTCTTTTCTGCGTCAGTCTTTTTTCGAGGGGGATGCTGAGTTTGCTGTCCTCGATCTCATAAGCCCGAACATTTGTTTTTTCCGGATCGATGCTCTTGATGAAGGTGGGTTCTCCAAAGAGAAACCTGAGGTGATCGATCGAATCCAGTTTTTCTTTTAATTGCTGATAGGCGTAGATAGTGAAGAAAGCTGACACAATGGATAGTCGGGAATTCGGTTTTATTTGTTGATGTAAGTATTCCCCAACGGTACCGTACTCGTGGTTATCCCGAATAAACCCATCTTGAGACATTGCTAACTCCCAAAAAAGTATTTGGCTTTTGCCACTGGTTTATTATAAGAAAAAAGATACTTTATACGAAATTAGAATTCTGTATTTTGTGTAGCTTTATCCTAAAAAATATTTAAACCTTTCTCTGTTAGTCTACCTTCTCGATACACATATGAAAACTATCAACAGGTTTTTTGTTTCAATATCCTTGAGCCCCTATTGAGCCATTAAGCTCATAGTATGTTCCAGAGCCTTTTGAAACTTGTTTTTGGTGCAATCAACAAGCTTTAGCAAATAGATGCTTCTAATAGTTTAAAGGCTCTATTCGGTATTATTGCAAAGAAGGTCTTGAAAGATTGATTCGTATTGATTATCATGGTTCTAAAGAAATACCAACTGGAACTTGCGAAGCCATTCTTAAAGCTGCGGGATTGGATCCTATGAAGAGGGGGGGGGAGTACTATGAAAAACATCAAACTTAAAACTTGACATTATTCACAGTATCTGCCCCCCCTCTTTTGGTTGGATTAAAATCTTCTAAGATTTACCAATTAAATGGATTGAATCTTATCATATCATGATGACTCGTTACATAAGAATTACTTTTTGGCGCCAGAGGAAAAATCGTCAAGTTATAATCATACGTTAAGCCTTTTTTATGACCATCGTACTTGGCAATAAAATGAGAGGGGATGTTGAGATCAGAGGCAGCCGGATTAAGATATATCGCATCCAGAGAAGCTTGATCATCAAATATCAGGATCGATATGGTTTCAGAATAGCCGCTATACACCACTAACTTTTTAATGATATTTTTGATGTAAGTGACATATTTTCTTTGGCTCAGATCCACAGTGGGTATCAACAAATAAAGACTTTCAGCTTTATCTCCCCTTTCCGTAAAAGAGGTTTCCATGATTTCATAGGGAGGGGATATCTCAATTTCAGGAAAGGTAATGGGGGAATCGGTAGAATTGGGTTTTGGATCAGTACTGGTAACTGTATCAGCTATATTGATAGCTTCCGAAGCAACAGCAACCTCTTTGCCAGATTGTGTCGAGGTAATAGCAGCATTCTCCGTCGCACCTGAAGAAACCGATTTGCCGGTTGTGCACGACATCTGCATACTGATTAACAATATCACAGTCAAGATCGTTAAATACGTTGTTTTCATCTCATTCACTCCTTTTATATTGATTTCTACTTATATTCGCACAGTAAATATCTTGTTTCGTCACTTAAATACAGTACTTTTTGCGACTCGTGGAATGATTCTGGTTTTGGTTCAGAAAAAGGCTTTGTGGATTTAAATGTTGAATAATAACCGCTAAAATCAACTCTCATATACCGATTCTCACCGCAGGTATCTCCATCATAAAAAGTTACCGTCTCGCTGGCATAAGAAAATACATAACCAGATTTAGTCGGGACTACTAAGTAGGTACCGGGGCAGGGAAGGATACAGTTTCCATCCAATGATGATTCGTAATACCCATTGTTATTGGTTTGTCCGCTCCATACTTTCACCCCATCATCGTCGTAAATGGATATGGTAGTACCCGGATTACAACCTGAACCGTAGACATAGCCTGCGATTCGAGCTTTTCCCGTAGAGGTAGCGCTATGACCATTGAAATCCACACGCATATAATACCCATCTTCACAACAACTCCCGTCATTGAAAGTCACGGTTTCATTTGTATCGGTGAAAGTATAGCCTGATTTTACGGGAACTACTTTGTAAGTACCCGGACAACTTAGAATGCAATCATCGTATAAAGCAGAGGTTTCATAATAACCGCTCTCATTCGTTTGGCCTTGCCAAACCTGAGATCCTGAGCTATTGGTAATCGTGATTGTCACTCCGGGGTTTACGCCTGTTCCATAAACATGGCCAGCAATCCTTGCCGTTTTTGTGGAAGAACAGTTCGACGTAAAATCAACTCTTTTATACTGGCCATCTTGACAGCTATCCGTTTCTGAAAAGCTAATCGTCTCATTGCTTTCGGTGAAAGTGCAACCTGTTCTGCTTGGAATAATCTTATAGGTTCCGGGGCATTTCAGTATACAGCTGTTTCCCTGAGAAGACGTCTCATAATAACCACTTGCATTGGTTTGACCATTCCAAACCTGAATCCCATTGCTATCATAAATTTTAACGACAGTAATGGGATTTCCTCCGACGCCTGTGATGTAACCAATAATCTTGGCTGTTTTAGGAAAAGAACAATTCGATTGAAAATCGACACGCTTGTATTCTCCTTCTTCCCAGCTCTCCCCTGATAAAAACACTACTGTTTCGGTGGCCTCTGTAAAACTGCACCCATTTTTGCTGGGAATCACTTTATACGTTCCCGGGCTTAACAGAATGCCCTTGACACCAATCGCAGAAGTTTCATAGTAACCATTAGTATCGGTAGTTCCAGTCCAGATTTGGTTTCCATTGACATCCTTGACAGTAATAGTGGTGCCTGGATTGGCTTCTGAACCGTACACATAACCAATAATTCTTCCCGTTTCGGATGGTAGGCAGTTCGAGGTAAAATCAGCTCTCATATAATAGCCATCCTCGCAACAATCCACACCGGTAAAGGTCACTGTTTTGCTTGCCTCTGTAAAACTACACCCATTTTTGCTGGGAACCACTTTATACGTTCCCGGGCAAGCCAATATACAGTCATTTCCTAAAGAGGATGTTTCGTAATAACCGTTTGAATTGGTTAAGCCGCTCCACACTTTCGTCCCTAAACTGTCTGTAATGGTGATCAGTGTGTCAGGATTGCTTCCGGCACCATATACCCGGCCTGCAATTCTGGCTGATTCATTGGGAGAGCAGTTCGAGGTAAAATCAGCTCTTTTATACTTACCAAGTTCACAGCTATCAGTTTCTAAAAAAGTCACTGTCTGAGTGGGGGAAGAAAATGTACACCCGACTTTGTACGGAATGACCATATAGGTACCCGGACAAATCAGAATGCCACTCAATCCACTGGTCGAAGTCTCATAATAACCCGTTGAGTTGGTTTGTCCGATCCAAACCTGAATACCGTTGCTGTCATACACTCTTACGGTAGTGCCGGGATTTCCTCCGGAACCGGTAATAGTACCAATAATCTTGGCTGTTGTAGGCAGAGAACAATTCGATTGAAAATCGACACGCTTGTATTCTCCGTCTTCACAACAATTTCCATCAGAAAAGGTCACTATTTCATTCGAATCGGTAAAAGAACATCCGGCTTTAGTGGGCACCACTTTATACGTTCCCGGACAGGTCAATATGCAAAGTGAACCATTGACTGAAGTTTCATAGTAACCGTTGCTGTTGGTCTGTCCACGCCAGATTAATTGATCATCACTGTCAAAGACAGAGATGGTGGTGCCGGGATTACTATCAGACCCGTACACATATCCCATTATTCTGCCTTTATGTATCGGGGAACAATTTGAGGTAAAATCGACTCTTTTGTACCCACCGTTCTCACAAGAATCACTCTCACCAAAGACAATTGTTTCGTTTGTATCGGTAAATGAACATCCTAGCTTGCTGGGGGTGACTTTGTAAGTACCGGGAGAGATCAGTATACATTCTTCTCCTGATGATGAAGTGTCAAAATACCCACTCGCATCTGTTTCCCCACTCCAAACAAGCGCACCGATGCTGTCAGTTATAGTGACAACGATACCGGGATTCACACCAGTGCCGTAGACATGGCCAAGAATTCTGCCGGTTTTTGCCGGAGAACAGTTCGACCGAAAATCTACTCTTCTGAACCAACCGTCTTCACTGGTTTCGCCTATTGAAAAAGTAGTGATTTTGGTTGCAATCGTAAAAGTGCAACCTGTTTTCGATGCTACGACTTTATACGTTCCGGGGCAAGCCAGCACGCCAACATATCTGGCGGAAGTTTCATAATAACCGTTGATGTCGGTCTGTCCTTGCCAAACTTTATTATTATCAGCATCATATATTTGAATCAGGGTTCCGGGATTTCCACCTGCACCATATACATAACCAATGATCCTTGACGTCTCTGCAGACGGACATTTTGAGGTAAAATCGACTCTCACATAGGCGTTGTCGCCACAACACTGTTGATCATTAAACGTGATTGTTTGCGATGCCGTGTAAAATGAACATCCTGATTTGACCGCGGTTACTTTGTAAGTACCGGGGCAGGGAAGGATACAACTACCTTGTGTAGAGGTTTCATAATAACCGTCTGTATTAGTTTGTCCCTTCCATAATTCGACTCCGTTAGTATTATAGACAGAGATAGTGGTTCCTGCATTGCCATTGGAACCGGACACATACCCTATGATCCTGGTCTTACGAGTAGAGGTTTGGTTACAGCAATTTGGATATTGATCAGGTCTTGCGCGCCATCTGATAATATTGTTAGCATTATCTACACGAATCTGAACGCACCAATAATCTTGTGTATAATATTTTTGTATATATTGTAAAAAAGATAAATTGAGGATGGAATCTTTCATGTTTAGATCGATAGTGGTATTGATAGAATTCGTTGTGTTGCAGTCTTCAAAAAAACCGTACTGCGACGAGCTGTTAGATAATTTACGAATGGCTCCGAGCATCCAATTACAATTTGGGTCCTTGAATGTCAATTGAGCGATTCTCTCTTCTCCAAGCCAAACGATATCTGTTGGTCCGTCTGCACCCAAATGGTAAGATATGAACCGAAGCGGGGTGTAGGTTCTGCTATTGGAGATATAAGGAACAACGGAAGGATTGTTGGGGTCAAGTGGTGTGGAGACACCGTTAATCTTAGCCAGAGATTTTCCGATTTGCATTTCAATGGTGGTCCCGTCCAATGTTCTGATGGTAACAGTCTGTGTTGCATTGTCCCAGCCAACGGTTGCTCCAATTTCTTCAGCCAGGTACCTAGCCATCAAATTGACTCGTGAATACCGGATCTCCGGAAATGCATCCATAGGTCCTTTTCTAATTCCATTCTTCCAATAATAATAACTGTCTACCTGGTATTTCAGGTCCATGAGACAGTCTTCTGCATTGATTTCCGGAGGTGTGGGAATATCTGTCAAACAAGTAAAGGTTGCATTAGCTTCAATCGAAGCCATAAATTCCACATTGTTATTATCTACTGCTTTGACAATATAATAGTAAGTTTGATCTAACAATAGCCCATTTTTGTCTTTGTAGTAGTTATCAACAATAGGAAAATCAGTTAAAGGCATAACGTATTGCTGCCCGCGAGAGGGACCTCGATACACGTAATAACGAACAGCGTTGGGAACTTTGTCCCACTGCAACATCACATAACCACATTCTGCTTTTGCGGTTAGGTTAAAGGTAAGAACAGCCTGTACGGATCTTACCGGGATCAAACTGACAGCTAAAAAAAGTGTTAAAAGAAATGCGTAGAACGTTTTGAACTTCATATTAAACCTCCTTGAGGGTTTTTTTTACTTCGAAATGTGATGCGAAGAACACAATAATGATCTTTTTGAATCTAAGCGAAGATAGGCAAGTTATCGTTTCATCAACAGCCTGCTTATCAAAATCACCAAAACAGATCCTGATACAGCGACAATAAAAGACTTTACATTAAATCCAGTGACACCAACACCAAAAAAATGGTTTCCCAGATAACCACCAAGAATGGCTCCAAGAATGCCGATGACAATTGACCCAACTATTCCTCCGTAAGGGCTGGGTGTCAAAAAGTTAGCGATGCCTCCGGCGATAAATCCGAAAATGATCCAATACAGAATATTCATCATTACCTCCTCGTATATTAATGTTAGACATTATGCATGTCTTTAATTAGCTCTTGAGTATCCATAGATGGAAAGTCTAAAACAGGATACTTCGAATTACAAGACGCTTTATTGATTCTATTCTCCTAAAGCAGGATAATGTCTTCG
>JAJFUD010000047.1 GCA_021372585.1 bacterium | reverse complement strand
TCCACCAGTCGGACGGTCACCCATGGGTACGATGCCAATAATGGGCAATTAACCTCCCTTCAGTTCTCCGATCTGGGTGCGTATACCATTGATTACCTGGGGAATGGCAACATCAATACGATCACCTATCCAAACAGCCACGGAGAAGAGACCTATTCTTATGGCGGAGGCTTAGGCAGGTTATCCCAAATCGAGTATCCTAATAACGATACGCTGGAATTCCAATGGAATGACAAGGATGAGATCACCAGGATGGATTATACTGTCTATGCCACCCAGATAGAAACCCGGTATACGATGACTTACACTCCGAATCACCAGATCGCTACCCTATTCCAATCCATTGACAGCATGCAACAATATGTCTGGACCTTTACCTGGGCGCCCAACGGTCTGGAGAAAGCCGTTAAGAGCATCAATGGTCTACCAGTCCTCACCCAGGATTTTACCACCGATCCCCAGGGAAGAATCCTCTCCATGACCTATGATACCACTGGAGAAGCAGGCTATGACGGAGAGCTCTACTTCCATTACGATCATTTCGGGAATACGACACTATTGACGGATACCAATGGCAGTCCGGTCTTTTCTGCTCAGTATAATCCTTGCAGAGGTACCACCTTACAAACCTGGAATACGAATAGTCTGGAAATCATGAACTTGGGGCAGGGAAGAACCGGTACTATTTCCATGAGTCTTCCTGGTAACAATACCGCTTTGTTGGCTTCTTCCGGAACGATCACTATCTCTGAAGAGACTATTGCTTCTTTTAATGCTAGAGCCGCTAAAGCTGTCTGTTATATTGAGAGCGGATTTGGTCCCCAGGAAGGGAATCCGGATGCAGATCCATGTTATGATTGTTTTCATGAAGCTCAAAGAGCAGCACAGCTTTATTATGACTTTGAAATGTACAGTGATGCAAAAGAAAATTTCAATAATGGATTACCTTTCTTTTTATCACAAAATGGTGTTTTAATGTTATTCAATTTTTATAATGTTCCTCCACCCCCTCTAGATGATCCTATAATGAGAGATAGATATTTTTCTACTCTTGGCGATGTAAGAAATATTGGATTAATTGAAGCTACACCTGAAACATTGAATGATTTTTTTGATAAAATGAAAAATGAGACTTGGGCAAGTTTCGAACAAAAGTGTCAAGAGATTACCAAAAACTGTGGTGAAGATTATTTTGATGAAAATTTCGAAAATGGCCACCCTTGTACATTTATATGAAAAAAATTTATCTCTGCTTTACGATCCTTCTATTAACTATCTTTAGTTATGGTAATATTGGATCTCAATACTATGCCGAAATAGTAAAGATCAGTGAGATTCCAATTGGTAAGCAAAATGTAATTATTCCAAATATTAATCAAAGCACAATAAGATCCGTGCCGCCTCCTTTGCTGGAAATTATAGATAATCAAGGTAATAGTTATTTAATGACATTAACAAAGTATCCAATTTTCATTAATAAGGAGACAAAAGGGTCATATACATCCCATGTTCCAATAAATTATATAGTACCCTCAGATGAAGAGTCCTATCAAATTCAGTTTCATCCTTATGATGTATTCATCCATCAAAATCAATTTTACTGGCTTAATCGAAGTGATAAGCAATTGACGTTGGATCAGTTTACCCTTGAATTAAAGGAAGATGGTAAAGAAAAAAAGAAAACACTACAATTTGAAAAGAAAAACCATCTTGACCTCCTTGATATGGTCAATATTAATATAATGGATTTTATTTATGTTGATATGTTTGGTAATGTTTTAACTATCGCTGATGATCATAAGATTATTTCAATTGATATTGAGTCATATTCGATTATTTGGGAGAAAGCAATAGATGGGAATTGGAAGGTAGGCACCTTTAAACAAATACATGATCAATTGCTTGTTTTCGAAATGATTAGCGATGATAGAAAGTCTCGGATGATAATAGGAGTTGATTCATACACGGGTATTGAAATATGGAAAAAATCAAAGAAAGCAGTATCGTTGTTCATAATACCGGTACATTACGAATTTCGTGAAGAAAATCTATTCATCGAATCAAAGGGTTTTATTAATGGATTTATCTGTTTAGATGTTGGTTGGTATTTTAACATTTTTGATACAGACGGAGAAAAGATTAGAGAGGTGAAAATTCCAAAAAGGGATTATGATATAGAAGGAAGCGCAATGATGTTTACGAATTGGCATCCTATCACTTATAATACTGACATTCTCATAGCTGAAAACAGCATTTTTTTAAATTATTATGGCCCACAATCAGTTATGATAATTATTTACCATTTTAACTCAAATCATTTTCAAGTTATAATGAGCAAATTTACTAAATCCTTTATGAAGGTGTGGTCCAATCCTTTCATTGTTAACAATAATACGATTTTGCTGATCGAATATTTTGAAAAGAGCAGTCGAAAACCAGTAAACTGGAATGTGAAGGAGTTAAAAATCCCTCTATTTACTGATTTGGTTGTATTGTCTTCTGTACATACAATCAATATTTCTCGATCTGTTGCAAGCAATCCGATACCAATTGATGATCATAGTTTTGTTTTTTCAACTGATGACTATCTGTATATATATCAATATCAAATTAGGAAAAATGAGTAGTTTTTAGTATTTGTCGCTAGATGATTTATTATTAGGAGGATTAGTTTTACAGGCGATCTTGGCAGTATATTTGGACTCACCGATTTTCTCGGTGCTTTTGGTCGAGTAGGTGGAACTCCTTTCGGAGCCCCACCCCTCTAAGAACGGTATGTGACTCTTTCGATGTCATACCGCTCAAGCATTCCGTAACCCTATTGTTGCATTAAGGCGGATAGTAATCGAGAAGTAGAATATGAGCGTAGTTTTTGTTGCTTCTTCTTTCGAGTCAGGAAATAGTCTTGCTCAAGAAATGGATTCATCGTAAGGATCAAAGGAATGTGCCGAACAATAGGAAATTCAGAAAGTGAAAGAAGCCGGGTTTGAGTGCCATCCATAAAGACCCATTTTCGAGAGTGAATCGTTATCCAATATTTCTTATGAATCCACAGTTTACCTTTGTTACGATGCCTCCGTTTGGCCCATCGTCAAAGCATATTGGTGTATTATGATAATTTAATTTTTGAATTACATATTTTTTAAAAAATATGTAATTCAAAGTAACAAAATGATACAATATGCATTAATATATATATGGAAGTGAATATAAAAATTACTTTTGAAAATCTGATAGATGAGTTGAATGAATGAAAAAATAAACTACTTATATTTGATTAATAGTTTTAAGACAATAATCTTCTAGTATTTGTACAAGCATGATTACTGAAGGAAATTTAGAACAAATATTGAACGAGAAGGAACAAAAATGGGAAATAAAGGATGGAAAGCTTCTGTAGCTGCGATCAAAATGACGAAATTACTTCATAATTTTAGCTCTCAATTTGGATAGGTTTTCTCCTGATTTGAGCTTTCACGGCAAAAAAATAGAAATAACGGTGCCAAAGCTCATCTGACGACCCGTACAAATTATCAAACATAAAATAATCAACCAGCGTTTCACGAACCCTGCATAGCTCTCTTAATCTCGAACGATTTTTTTGATCTTGAATAGTCAAGTCCAGAAGCTCCAAGGCTCTCTCAAAAGCCCCTTGGCTTAATGCCGGCTCATTGTTTTGCTTCCAGTGAATGGTTCTGTCAATCTCGCTCCCGATATTGCCCATCTGCTGTAAGAATGAAAAAGATTGCCATCTTCCTGATGCCAACTCTTTATGAATAAAACTCATCTTATAACCAACTGATTCACAATATTCGTAATTTTCTCTTTAATCAAAGGATTTTCCACTCCTCGGCTTCGATTGTTTTCCCAGGGTCTTATATTGATCATGGAGTCAAATTCAATCCATTTTTCTGGAGGTAATTTTGGATAAAGGTTGATCCCCCAAAGATCTTTTTGATTAGATCCATTTTCAAGAAGCCATTGTTCTTCATCTGCGTGCATTTCAGCGTCAATTACCATGATTTCCTTGTGAATATCTACTACTGCTTTGACTAACTCGCAAAAACCGGACTCAGCCATTTGCTCTAATTCACAAATTGGAATTGATCTATCTACTAGTTTCATATTTTCATTATAACAAAAATAAGCTATGTTGTCTGAATTTGCAGAGGGTACCCGAAGGTAACAACCAAGCTGTAACATTTTCCAAAATTGAGTTTGCCTAAAAGTTACACTTTTAGAATAGTAGGGTGTTCTAAAAGTATGACTTTTAGCGTTATAGGATTGACTGGTTACTTTTTTTTGTAGACTAAGACTATGAAACCAAGAAAAGTTTTTCAAGATATTGAAAAGGCTATACTGACCCCAGAAAAAAAATCGTTTTTCTTTGGGGTCCGAGACAGGTTGGCAAAAGCACTATTTTGAATCATCTGTTTAAAAAATATGGCGGAAGTTATTTTAATTTTGACAATATTGAAGACCAAAGACTTTTTTCCCCAGAGTATTCAAAATTAATCTCATCGATACAATTGAAGACTAATAAAGAATCCAGCAAGTTTGTCTTTATAGATGAAGTTCAAATATATCCAGAATCAACACAAGCAATCAAACTCCTTGCTGATAACTCTGATTTTTTTGGTAAAAAAGAGTCGTGGATCCATCTGGAGTGATAAGAACTAATCAATCAGCTTTCTAATAACAGAGATAAAAGCCATCTTTTTTCTGATTTTTGATTTTGCACCAGAGAAAAATTGCCTTTAATATGCTCTCCATCCAGTTTGAGCAGAATCCTTCCATTAAGATAGGCTTTTTCGATTTCATTCTGATCTGCAGGAGTGTTTGATAAATACAATGAATAATACCCTTTATCCACCATCTCAATTTTACCGGAACCAAACTCCCCTTCCGGTAACCACCCTTCAAACTCACCATACTCTAAGGGATGATCGATGGAAGCAGTGGCAAGACAAGAGGTACCTTCCTTATCAGGAAAACCATTTGGTAGAGCCCATGATCGCAATACTCCATTCATCTCTAACCGCAAATCGAAATGAACCGTCTTTCCATAATGCTTCTGAAGAACAAATTTAGGACGTATTGGCATCACAAACTCCTTTCCAGAACTTATGTTTTTTCCATCATACAACAGAAAACAACTTTACTTCCTATTATATACTGTCCAGCTGAGCAACCGTTACACAACGGCTCCCAAGCTGTAAGGTGTTCATTAAGGCTTTAATGCTATCTGAGTATTGTTTAGTGTAACATGAACTATAAAATCTCCAAATAAAAAAACCATTTTCTTCGTAAACTTGGTACAATAGATTCGTGTGCGGAAGATTTTCGGTAGCGATACAAAAAAAATTTACATCGCTTAAGAAGAGGTAAATATGCAAATAGTGACTATTTTCATCGTTTTTTTGGTTTTGATGGCTATTATCTCATTGTTTAAAAAAGAGGTGAACCGCAAGATAGGCGCGAAATTCCTTCCAGCGATTCTCACTGGTGTGTTTGTGTTGGCTATTCTATTTTCGATGTTCGCACAAGTACCGGCCGGTCATATGGGTTTGGTGTATCAATTTGGTGCGATTCGTGGGGTAAGAATGGATGGACTGCAGTTTAAAACACCGTGGCAATCGATAGTCCCTGTCAACATCCAAACCCAAAAACAAGCGTATCAAAACATCGTTTGTTTCAGCCAGGAAACCCAGGAAGTGTTTGTAAACGGAACGGTGAACTTTTACATTGAAAGCACCAACATCCGGAAACTGTATGAGAATGTAGGAAAATTATATGTTCAGAAATTAATTGATCCTCGTGTCATGCAGGAAGTAAAAAACCAGACCGTTAAGTATACTGCCGTAGACATTGCCCCTAACCGTGAACAGATCAGGAAAGCTGTCAAAGAAACCCTGATGAATGATCCTGAGTTGAAAGATAACTCTATTATCATCACCGATTTCTTACTGGAAAACATTGATTTTCATGATGAATTCAAAAACGCAATCGAAGCCAAACAAGTCGCTACACAAGAGGCTTTACGAGCTGCAGAACAGATTAAAATTGAAAAAGCGAAAGCCGACCAAGCGATTGAAACCGCCAGAGGGGTTGCACAATCAGAGTTTACCAAGAAAAAAGCAGAGGGTGACTGGATCCTTTATATTGGTCAGAAACAAGCCGAAGCCAACGCCCTGTTAAATAAAACCCTGACATCAGAACTGATTCAGCTGAAAATGATTGAAAAGCTCTCTGATAAGCTCCAGATTATGATTGTCCCTTCGGGATCCGTTAATTTCTTCGATCCAAAGAGTCTTCTCAGCCAGTTAACATCAGCTACAGCGAAATAATCCTGAGCATCTCTCACCCTGGCATCGTGTAATCGGAAATCGAATACCCCCTCTTCTTTTTCTATCGTAGCCCAATGCAAGGAAGTCAGGTCACCATGCCCTGCGCTTCTGATCCACCCCACTCCCAGATCGTACAACTTCTTGTTCTGTTTTGAAATGTACTCTGTCTCGCTAGTACCGGTTTGTTTAGCTTCTCTTTGCATATTGTGGTACGCATAGTTCACACCAAAATGGTGCGAACGGTTGATATAGTCTTTATACTCACAACTCATCAAGGATAGTGCAATCAGAATAACGATTATAGTGCAGAAAAAATGAACTTGTTTCTGCACTCTTAGTCGCACCATCCAGATTGGAAGCAAATCTATGGTTGAGAAACCATGTGCCATATTTAGTCAAAAACCACATTGGAAATTCATTAAGAAATATCGGTGGCAAGTAATACTTAGACTTGGCAGATTCATTCTCTTTCATTTCATAGGGCACTTCTGATGATAGCAGTATTAAACCTTTAACTCGATCCGGATAAGTGATAGCAAAAGAAATGCCAGCAGCACCTCCAGATGAGTTTGTGATGATATAGGCTTTCTGTATCCCCAAATGATCCAGTAGATATAAAAAAGCTTTAGCCTGATTTTGTGGCGTTGGATTCTCCGGAACATCGGATCCGGGATATCCGAAACGTGATGGTGTGATACCCCTATGATCAAAAAAATCAACCAGACGATTTAAAGTGATATAACCTTGATCATATCCTCCAAATACACCATGGGAATACAAAACAGCTTCACCAGATCCTTGATCCAAATAGCTCATTTTTCCAAACTCGGTTTGCATTGTCTTTGGATAAAAGATTACATTTAGTCTTTCATAAGCTACTCTGGTATCAGTCCGATAATGGAAGTATTCAGCTAGTAACAGAAGCAACAGTATCAATCCAAAAACAAAATATATCTGCTTATTTGGCTTTTTCATTCTAATTATCCCCGTTCAATAACAAATAATCTCATCCCTGATAATTATATGCAAATGCTTTCCAAGCACTATTAAAGAATTTATCGTTTTGAGTTTTCCACCAACCTTTCGTTTTAGTAATCTCTACAACACACGAGGGGACGGTTCTTTTGTGTGGTTCATCAGGCTCTTAACATCATCTGCAAACTCCCATTCATTGAGGTTGCCCAACAACCCCGTCCCCTATGAAAAGTAAAGGAGGCTTTTCATATTATCCCTTTGGACTATTAAGATAGGATCTTATTCAAAAGAGTCAAAATCATTTCTTCGTGGGAGCCGTAAGAAGCGGATTTAGGAGCCAAATAACCGGTGAATGTAACCAAGCTGTCGTTTTCAAATCGGGTGAACAGCTTCTTTTCATCTTCGGAAAGCGCTTGTTTACATGCTTTCAAATGATTATCGAGAGCAGGATCAATCCAAATAGCATTTTTCTGAATCAATGTCAGCGCACAAACCTGATAAAAAACATCTTGTAATGGCTGTTTCACCAAAAACAGATTTGCTTGTATAATAATCAACAGAATCTCTATCAAATGAGGTAAAACATGAAACAGTGGTATGAAACATTATTTGAGAATTATGGCAGGCAGTATGATCGCGAAAACTTTACTCATGGTACATTAGGTGAGTGCGACTTCATTGAAAAAGAGATTGGCTTCAACAAGAAATTGTCAATTCTTGACCTTGGATGCGGCACTGGCAGGCACTCCATCGAACTGTCAAGGCGTGGGTATTCTGTAACGGGACTCGATCTTTCTCAATCCATGTTAGACCAGGCTAAAAGAAAAGCTGATCAGGAAAAGCTGGTCGTGAGATTCATACAAGGAGATGCCAGAAATCTTCCTTTCCAGGATGAATTCGACCTGGTCATTATGTTATGTGAAGGTTCTTTTTCTTTAATGGAAACGGATGAGATGAATTACCAGATTTTACAGCAAGCCAGAAAAGCTCTAAGACAGGTTGGTAAATTGATTTTTACCACGTTAAACGGGCTATTCCCTATTTCCCATTCCTTGGCAGACTTTTACAAATCGCACCAACAAGAAGGCAATTCGAAAGATACTCAGCTGACCTTTGACTTAATGACATTCAGAGAGCATAGCACTGTTGAGTTTACTGATGATAACGGCATTCAGCATTCTGTTCCCTCCACAGTCCGTTACTATACTCCACCGGAGATCACCTGGTTGTTGCGATCAGCCGGTTTCGAAACCGTGGAGATTTTCGGTGCGAAATTAGGTGCCTACAGTCGTCATGACCTACTCACCCCAGATGATTTTGAAATGCTGGTGATCGCGCAATAATTTTTTATTCGTCCAAGCTGGTGATGAAGATTGGAATTTTGGTCAGTTTCAGATCTTTAGCTGATCTTTCCTCAAATAATAGGCACTTTTGACCCAACTCAGTTGCTGCATAGGTCACATGAACGTTTTGTTCACCGAACACATTGCTTAAGTCAACCGGAATCTGATTTTCCTGCTCTGTCCATGCAATCACGGCGTATTCTTCATTACAACCATCCAAAGCAAATATGTAAACATAATCATTGCTAGTCAGCTGGAGTCTTTCTATTCTTGTAAAAAGACGAATGGTTTCAATCAGATGTTGTAAATTGTAAAATATCGGCTTTGGAACCCCTTCTTCATCAAAAAAACCGACACCGGGGTTATTCTCTCCGGAATCATCCAATCCATGCCAGAAAACCACATCCACTCCCGCATCAAAAGCTATTACAAATCGCTTGATCAGATCGCAGGATTGTTGTTCAACGGAGTGCACTATTTCCTTACCGTTCTTTTTCTCTTTATCGATCTTTGTGTTCGTCTCCGTTATCCAGATTGGTTTTTCAAGACCATACTTAGCCAATACTCTTTTAAAGCCTTGCACATGCTGGTAGGTGCCAAAATCACAATTATCCTGATATTGGTGAAAATTCATGATATCGAAACTCACACCGCCACCATTTTGCAGGACAATCTCAAATTCATCCAGAGATTTTTGAAATAATTCCGGACTATTCGCGCCAGTCACCCACCCCCCAATTAATACATAACTCTCCGGATCATTTTCCTTGATGCTTTTGTAGCTGATTTGAAGTATTTTCGCATAATCTGCCGAAGTTCCGTCAAACATCGGCTTGTTCAAGGTCTCATTCCCGATCTCCCAGAATTTAATGGGGAGCAATAATCCTTCCATATCATCAATCCCGTCCCCATCATAACGCTCCACAACCGCGTGAAGATACCGGAGGTATTTTTCCTCATTGCAGTGCTTTCCCACTTCCTTGGCGAAATCCGGCACGACACTGAAATCAACGGTTCCGAGAACGGACAGGAAATTATCCTGAGCATTTCTCACCCTGGCATCGTGTAAACGGAAATCGAATACCCCTTCCTCTTTTTCAATCGTAGCCCAATGTAAGGAAGTCAGGTCACCATGCCCTGCGCTTCTGATCCACCCTACTCCTAGATCGTACAACTTCTTGTTCTGTTTTGAAATGTACTCTGTCTCGTTGGTACCGGTTTGTTTGGCTTCTCTTTGTAAACTATGATACACATAGTTTACACCAAAATGGTGCGAACTGTTGATATAGTCTTTATACTCACAACTCATCAAGGATAGTGATAAAGAAACAATGATAAGAAAAGCTAAAATGTGATTACCTTTCATTTTTGCCTCCAAACTATTGTTACAATATCATACTACGAAATCGCCTAAAAATAACATAAATAATATGCTTTTTTTAGTCATTGACTTAAATTTCTTTTCCTTTTATGACAGATGAAAAAACAGTAACCGATATCAAGACAGAGAAGAAAATCTTTAACTTTTTCATTTCGTCCACTCTCCCCTGAAAGAAAGCTTTTCAAACTGATCTGTTAATTTTCACAAACCAAAGGTATGAAGAAAACATTAAGCTAAGTTGATACGAAAGGTCTCCTTCACTCTCAAGATTCATTAAGTTGCGGTCTATGGCTATCTGATAGTCTAAAAAAATATTATTAAAATAGTCTTCTCCTGCTACAAAACCGTCATCATTAGTTAATTCGTGAAGAACATTTCCATTTACACGCCATCCCGATGAAGAGCCATATGTCAATCCCCCCATAAAATACATCATGTTTTCATCATCTTTAAAAGCAAGTAATGGTATGTATATATAGCCTGGTTCCTTATCAAGTACTTTATACAAAGTAATGCTCTTTTTTGATGCAAGGTTTGTTATTGTAAATGATTTAAAGGAATATTTTTCCTCATTTAGGTTTATTGGATATTTACCAGCATTAAAATTCAGAAAATCCTGCATCTTTTGAATATCTTCCGGTGTGGGTTGTGCTTCTTCAGATTGTATAGAAAAATTATAAGGAAGGTAATGAATCAAGTTCATATAAGAGTCTACAGGTTCAATAAGTGAATGTGAAGGAGTATCCTCCGCTGAATTATGATTTTTAGCAATCGTATTGGCATAAATGAATGCAGAGGAAGCAATAACTAACGAAAGAAATAGAACTAAGAACAATCTTAATCTTTTCATATGGAACTCCTTTTTAAAAAATTAGTTAACTGTAATACAAAAAAAATTATTGCATGGTTCATAATTTTCTATCAATGAACCAGAGCAGTTATTATTCATCAGTACAAGTACCCGAATGAGTACATTCACCTGAATGCAAACAACCATCTTTATCTGTACAGGAACCAGTGTCAGTACAAATTCCTTTATCATCACAATCGTTATCAACGCAGATAGTTGTATCAGTACATTTTCCTGTATTGTCACAGGTTGGATTATCTGTACAACCATTTTCATCTGAACAATCAGCCACATTAGTACAAAGAATATCATCTAAACATGTTTCATTATCGGTACATTTTGTAGTTCCAGTTATTGAACCATTATGGCATCCACTATCAGCACATCCACCAGCTCCTCCATCAGTACATTCTACTGTATTTGTACACTGTATCTCATCAGTACAATGTTGTGAATCCCCACAATGCAGATTATGACATTCTGAATCAACACAATTTGAATTATCAATACAAAAATTGTTTGCAATAACTAAATTAGAACAACGAACGTCTAAACATCCGCTTTGATCAGTTGGAAGACATGTAGGACCTTTTACAGTATTTGTGCATGGATTATCAAAGCAAGTAATGCTATCAAAACAATCTGAAGTATCTGCACAATCCCAGAATGAACATCCAGATGTGTAAACACAAAAATTAGGATCATCTACAGTCAATTGATCGTTGTTTATGTGTTCTTTTGACTGTGCTTTATATTTTTTTTCTCCCGAGATATAGTGTTTTAGTACGGCATTTTCAATAGTAGTTTCTATTTTTTTATGCAAATCAAACAATTCAGTTTTTATATCTTCATTTAAAGAATTGCCAAATTCTTCATGTATTTTCTTTTCAGGATTTTGAACAAACTCATACAAAAAACTTTTGTCACTTCTCAACGTTTCAATAAATTCTGCAATACTCATCGTTTTTTTCTCCTTTACTTAATATTTAAATTCTTATTAATTTTATTTTCGACATCTTTTAAAATCTTATTTATTTTTTCTTGTTCTTCTTCTGATATAACAAATCTATTTTTATTTATAGCATCTCTATAACTAAAAACTAGTTCATTCCTAAAATCTGGTTCGTTAACAGCTTTGTGAATAATTGATTGCGAATCAATGTTAATATCTGAATCAAGCTTTAATTCAATGTTATCTTGAGATGCTCTCTTTAAAGTTTCAATGCATAATGGATGATTATTCACAGCTGTACTGTTTCTTAATGCAGGCAAAGGGCAAGGATAACAAAAAGAAAAGAAGTATTTGCATTTGTTGCAAGGAGTATTTCTATTTTTTATATCGGTATTAAACATCAATTTGAATAACTCTATGTAGTTATTTGATTCCCAGATTTTTTTAAAACCTTTTTCAGTGATTCGTTCTCTTGAGACTGATTTCTTTTCATCGTTGAGCACATAAAATTCAGTAATTTCCTGACATGGAAATAAAGATCCGTCAGGATGTATAAAACCTTTTAGCTTTAACGAATTACACCCACCCGGAAGTATGGGTAATTTGATATTGTATTTAAGGTTCAAATACTCACTAAATAACGGTGAACCAATACCGATCTGAATATGCTGTTTAACTTTATTTTGAATAAGTTTGGCAATTTTTTCTGCAAAATCCATTTCTTCTTGAATCGTAAGACCTAAGTCCTCAATATTTTCTTTTGCTCTACCTTTTTTCCTGAGAGTGGTAAAAATAATTGAATCGAGACCAAGCTCTTTTGCCAGATATACGAAATTTTCAGCTTCATGGTGATTAACTTTTGTAATTACCGGAGATGTGATAATACGCAAAAACTGTTTTTTTTGTTTTCTGGTTTTATCAACAAGACGAATGTTATTGCATACTTTTTCAAAGACTCCTTCTCCTCTGATGAAATCATTAGTCTCTTTACTTGCTCCATCCAAACTAAATGTAAGTAAATAAACTTTGCTTCTCATAATTTCATCAATTATTTCCGGAGTTAGTAGCGTACCATTCGTATTTACACTTGAAATAATACCTTTACTGTTACCATAACGGATTATTTCCAATAAGTCTTCTCTGATAAATGGTTCTCCGCCGAGAAAATGAATCCGATTTACTCCGTTTTTCGATATATCATCCATGACTCTAAATACTTCTTCTTTAGTCAAATCAGTTATTGCTTCGCCCTTTTTACCATCATAATAATCAACAGATCTGCAATGCTTGCATCTTAAATTGCAGTGTTTTGTTATGTCCCATTGCATGAATTTGATCTGATTACGATGAATTTCCTTTTTTACTTCATTTTCCATAACACTCTTTTATCCTCCAAATTTTAAAAAACTATAAAGCCATCCCTCCTTTCACAGAATTCTTGTCATAATAAACAGCTTTAAGATTCTTCCCATGAGAGAAACCAATTATCAATAGATATAAATATATTGACATTATAAAAAGCGGATTCATAAAGAGAAAACACATTTATTCTTTTCATCGGTAGATTGAAGCAACATTATTACTTCCTATAAATAACTTTTGTAAACAAGGATATTATAAGTGATATTAAAACAAAAACAAAATTTATGAACAATAATTAAATTATTTTTTCTTAAGAAACAGAAACTAGCTATCAAGCTGAACAATAAAGAATATGCTATTCCAATCAAATACAAAAGTAAATCCATCTTGCTGGTAAACGTCTTCGATATAGAATGCAAGAGAATCGGTAACTTCAAAAGAAGCCTATGATTCAAATACAACAACCCTATAGGCTGGTTCAATATCATTTTTTAATCGTATCACTCAAATCATCATGCCAAACATATTTTTATTCTATCTTCCCAAGATCAAAAGCTGTAAAAACATTTGCTTCCTCATGTCTATTTTTTCCTATTTATAACAACAGACCACATCCTAGATACGCTCTGCTGGATGTGAATTCCAGTTGAGTTTTTTATCCGGAACTGCTATCGACCATATCTGCAAGTTGAGGATATGATTAAGAATCTTTCTAAGATGATCGAAAATGCAACTAATGCGCAAAAAGCTTTCATTATGGGTAACCAAAAAAGGGCTTGAAAGCTCAAGGAAGGAAACGCTGCCGAATAAATTCTTTAAAAAATAAATCCGTAAAACGGTACTCTCCTTTTTCTACCTTCTCCAGTATGCCAATGTTAATCAGTTGTAAAAGCGCTCTGGTCAATGAATTAGGATGTTGGATGTCATACCGTTCCATGTTCTCAGCGTTATAC
>JAJFUD010000045.1 GCA_021372585.1 bacterium | reverse complement strand
CACCAAGCTAAAAGCCAACGCCAGTATCCATCAAAACATCACCCGGGAAAATGCGTGGAAACGAAAAAAAGAGATCGAGCAGTGGATCCATCAAAAGCTACAAGAAGCGGACAGACAAGACCAGGAAGAAGACGATCGGTTGGATGATCAGAATCTAATCAGTTTTCTCTACGAGGACTGCAAAACGTACAAGGGGAAGCGAACTTACTCGTTCTGGCGTATAATCTCCGGAAGTATTATCAACTCTGCCACCCTGTAGGGGTAACACCAAGAAAAAAGAATGCACCGGTTCTTTCCATGGGGTAAATACGAAGGAGTAAAGCACTAAGCCTTGTTTGGTTCCGATAGGGGATGCCAATCAAGCAAAAAGCCACTTTTTACTACACTCTTTTCCTAAAATTCATTGTTTCTTTTTTAAAACAGCACTATATTTATTCATTGGAGAGTGGATGTTGAATAAATTATTGGACAGACCCTGAAATGATGACTTAAAGAGGTGGCTTTTGATGTTAAAGATTAAAATCGGAGCAATTTTCTTGTCTCTCGTAACTTGTTTTACATGTACTATTATATCTGCTAAAACTTCATATCTTGAAGATGATTACGGCAACGATGCTTGGACTTCTTTCTTGCATGATCATTCCAATTCTGATTATTCATCCACTGTTATCAGCCAGGAACCAGAAATTCTAGACACTCTATACCACAATGAGGGTGATACTTTTTATGGAGCAATTATTTATGATGGTATTCTTATAGCGACCTATTCAAATATGAATCAAAGAGTCTCAGGGGTAGTTGCGTATGACATTGAAGGACTAGAGGTAGTATGGGAATCTGAATTATCCGAAAGGTTTTGTTTCACCACTCCTGCCTTCAATCCTGAAGACAATACAATTTTTGTGGCTACCACAGATGGGTATAATATTAGAGGAGAATCCTCTTCTACTATAGTGTGTATTGATATTGATGATGGCGAGTTCAAATGGGAGAATGACGTTGACGGAGCTATTTTCCAACCTTTAGTATATGCAAATGATTTAGTATTTTATACCAATTATTATTGTAACGGGGATGATGTTGGAACACAATCTGAACCGGGAGATATTGGTTGTTTGGATGCAGATGATGGATCGCAAAGATGGTACAAAACCATGAAATATTCATTTGATGACCATAGTCAATTGATGGCTATTAATGGTAATCAGGTTCTTGTTCCGAATACATTTCTAACTCACCAAGAGGATAATATTTATTCTGCAGGTGATGAGTCGGTTTTTTATTCTTTTAATCAATCAACCGGTTCGAAAAACTGGGAGATACTGAAAAAAAATAGTTATTTACCTGCTTTATCTGTGGATGAAGATAAGCTATATCTTACCTATTCGGCAGAGGATGATGATAGTTTTGCGCAGAAATTAGAAGCTTATGACTTTGATAGAAATCTACAATGGACGTATGAAATAAATGGAAGCATTGGTTGGTGTTCTACCCCAATCTTTAATGACCAATATATCTTTCTGCGCACCAGAACCGGAAAGGTATATTGCATTGATAAGTCTACAGGTAAAAGGATTTGGACTTCCCCTAAAGACAAGGCAGAGACAGAAGAGATGCAGATACAGGTGGAAGGAAGAGTCTACGATGAGGAATCCCGAGTTATCCTGACCCTCAACGGAGAAGAACTCTATGTCGATTCCAAAGGCTATTTTGAGTATTACTATGACCTGTCCTACGGAGAAAACACACTGGAATTCGAAGCAGAGAACAATGTAGGTTTAACCACGAGCAAGGTATTGACTGTCTACCGGTTTGATCCGGATACTACAGCTCCGGAAATTACCATTACCTATCCTCAACCAAACCAGAATGTCTATGAAACTCCCCTGACCATTCAAGGCAGCGCAACAGACGAAGGATCAGGTGTAAAAAGCGTCACCGTGAACGAGAAAGCAGTTACCATGAAGGATGACGGTGCCTTCGAAGCTTCCGTATCCCTGATCCTTGGTAAGAACACCATCCGGGTAGAAGCAGTCGATTACAAAGGCAACAAGGGGAGTAAAACCATATATGTGCAATACTTAGAAAAGAAACCGGTCGTGATCCTCTTATGGATAGGGAACCGTATCGCCCTGGTGGATACAGAACCCGTCACCCTGGATACCCCTCCCCTAATCTACAAAGGCAGGGCCATGGTACCCGTACGCTTCATCGCAGAAGCCTTCGGGGCAGATGTATTCTTTGATGCTGCCGAACAGGAGATCGATATCGCCTTCGGGGCTGTATATATCTCTTTATGGGTGAACAAGACCTGGGCCAGAATAGAAGTGACGGAAAACGGCCAGAGAAACAATAAGATTGTCACCCTGGATGCCCCTCCCATCATTCGAAACGGCAGAACCCTCGTACCCGTACGCTTCATCGCAGAAGCCTTCGGGGCTACTATTGATTGGGACGGCAAAGAGAAGAAGATTACGATCACCCTTCTCGTCGATTCTCAGGGAGGCAACCCCCCACCCCCTCCGGAAGAAGAAGTAAATCAAAGAGGAAACAGCGTCGGCAATATTGTGAACAGTGGTATAGTAGCTCAACAAGGCGAGTGGGTTTATTATTCTAATTTCAACGATGATCGTAAACTCTATAAAATCCGAACCGATGGGACTGGAAGAACGAAGCTGAATGAGGATAACTCCTATTACATTAATGTTGTTGGGGAGTGGATTTATTATCATAATAACAGCGATGAAGCAAACCTCTACAAAATCCGAACCGATGGGACTGGGAGAACGAAGCTGAATGAGGATATGAATTCCAATTACATTAATGTTGTTGGGGAGTGGATTTATTATACTTTTTCTATATCCGGTAATACACAAAGTATTTATAAAATCCGAACCGATGGCACAGGGAGAACAAAGCTGAATGACGATATTTCTATGGATATTAATGTTGTTGGGGAGTGGATTTATTATCATAATTACAGCGATAAAGACAGCGATAAAGGAAAACTCTACAAAATCCGAACCGATGGGACTGGGAGAACAAAGCTGAGTGAGGATGACTCCTATTACATTAATGTTGTTGGGGAGTGGGTTTATTATAGTAATGGCAGCGATGGTTATAAACTCTATAAAATCCGAACCGATGGGAATGGGAGAACGAAGCTGAATGAGGATAACTCCGATTTTATTAATGTTGTTGAGGAGTGGGTTTATTATTCTAATGGCAGCGATGGGGAAAAACTCTATAAAATCCGAACCGATGGGACTGGACGGACCAAAGTTAATTAATTAACATAAAATGAACAATCCAAAGAAATCACTCAATCAAAGGAGAGAATTTCCTTAATGAAGAAAAAATTCAAGCTCATAGTGCTAACTTTGTTATTTTTTTATTTTGAAAGATCTGGCATTCTCGTTCAAATCAAGCTAATTTGATTATCTGATTATTTGCCCCGATTTTATGGAGCCTATTTTCATGCAATATGCCATCGGTTTGTCCAGAAGCAGTATCAGGACTAAAACAATAGCGTATCAAAAAGGTAAATTCTCTAAGTGTCTGTCGAGTTAATACTTCACTTCTTGCCTAAAATAGCATTTTTCTCTTTTTTTCTTTCCCCTATTTCCTTTTTATTGTTGTATGGTGTGACACTTCTCCTTTTTCTTGAAGAAATCCTTATGAAAGGGGCGTTATCTTTCTGTTTTTTCTATCCCATTTGGAATTGTTCCTTCCACGAACCTTGGGAAAGCTTTGCTTTCCCTGCACGATACAATCGATCCAAATTGTGCGACAAAGCAATCAAGCTCCATTCTTCTTGGACCGCTTCCAGCCCTCGCAATCGAAATTGATAGATCTGTTTTAGGTATTTGATCCAGCCAAAGACAGGCTCTACCATTCCTTTGCGTCTGCCATATTTCAGTTTTCCATCCGGGGTTTGCAGCTTTTGTTTCATGGCTTGTACATGAGGTGTCGCTACTATTGTTGTGTTCTTGTGTTTGGTTTGGGTACCTTTCTTGGAAGAAGCAGAAGTAGTCATCGAAGTGGAGTTGGTTTCATCGTGAGGAATACGTCCAGTGGCAATATAGGCATCAATGTGTTGGGTCTGTAGATATTGCAAGTTATCTTCACTGCAATAGCCAGCATCTGCTAAAAGAAGACCCGGCGATTGGTGC
>JAJFUD010000026.1 GCA_021372585.1 bacterium | reverse complement strand
CAACCGCGTCCGCCGCTTGGCTCGCCAGGACCAACACGTTGAGCTGTCGCCTGCTCGCGAGCAGCTCCAGCGTATCATGGTAAGCCCAAAAGCCGGCTGCGCCGCTGACGAGCACGTTCATGCCGGAAATTATAGCACGTTGTACGGGCCATCTACAATTGGTAAAACTAATTTTGGATTTACATATTACTATCTTCTCACTGGAAAATTATATGCGCTGAATTGTTCGAAGCTAATGCATAAATTTCGCCCTACCGCGATGCAAATAGTATATAATTTATGAGTATTATCCATGTAATTGTTTACTTTAACCTAGAAAAGCTCATTTTTGGGAGGAAGTTAACGACACCAATGAAAAAAAACATTTTTGATATTGCAGTCCTAACTTCAGTTCCTATCGAAGTCCTCGCAGCTTTGAAGATTTTTAGTTCCGAATACGATAACATGTGCGGATTTGCATCTTACTGTGAGAAGGAGAAATACTTAGACGCTCTTTATGACGAAGCGATACCACCTGTCTTTCATGTCGGCCATGTAAATGGGGGCGACAAAAAGTATAACGTCTTAATTTATCAATTGCGACAATATGGAAGCAGGGACATGGCCTCAGCCATAAGCATAATTTCTGAAAGATGGAACCCTCACTATTATTTTTTGATAGGTATTGCGATGGCTTTTAGCAAGAATATCTCCCGAGGGAATGATATTTCATTAGGCGACATAATTATTGCAGATAAGGCAATCTGTGATAGTGACACACGTCATGTGGAGGGAAAGAAAACGATACCAATAAATAGATACGAACTTAATATTGATTTGTTCAAGAGTACTAAAAAAAGAATAAACCAAGCAGGTGGCATTGAGATTGAGATCGAGTATGGCGACAGAAAGTATATAAAAAAACCTAGAATCCACCAAGGATGTATTCATAGTTCAGATGTATATCTCGCATCTACTGAGGACACTGAAGAATTATATAAAAGGATAAAGGATGATGTTCCTTTGGGGCATGAAATGGAATTGTCAGGTATTTTATCCGGTGCAAATACCGAAATTGGAAAGATCAAAGATAAACTCGTCTTCGTAAAGGGGATCTCAGATTATGGCGATGATAAAAAAAGTGATACAGTATGGAGATATGTAGCCGCAACTCATTCTGCTTTATTTGTTCGAGAGATTATTACCGAAGGTTCTCTAAATTGCTCGAATTCTAGCGTGAATCTAGATGAGGAACAATATCACAAGCTTACCAAGGCTGAATTTAAAAACTGGCTTGGCGAAATGCAATACCAACAAGGATTATATAAAAAAGCTGAGCCTAATTTTGACGAAGCTTGGAGGTTATTGATGAACTCCAGTGATATCCTCTCCAATAAACAGTATTTGCTTTCCTCTGTAGCAAAAAACATATCCAAAATCAAACTTGAGAAAGGAAAAATATCTGAGGCACTAAATAAATCGATGATAGCCCTACAATTATCAACCTTAAATATTGATCAAGCTCAATATGCAAATAGATTATTAAGTGTGGGAAAAATCCTACGAGAAGCTGAGATTATACCAATAAGTTCCAGATTTCTTCTTCTGGCAAAAAAAACTAACGATTCTTTGTCACCTAAGGATGAGATACTTGAGATTCAAATCATGCTATGGGAGGGGTATGTTAGCTACAAGCAACGTGAGTATTTAAAAGCATATAACCTGATAAACTGTTCCTATAAATCACTATGTGCGTTGGATCCAGAAAACAAGAAAAATCGAGTGCTTTTTTCTGAAATTAACGATAAACTAGGTCGTTGTGTAAGAGAATATGCAAAATCTGGGAGTAGTTCAGAAGATATTCTCGATTCTCCGTTACCTAAGATGGACAAAAAAAGATTGGTTTTAGAGGCTTTGCATCATTTTTTCTTGGGTTTTTTATCAGCGAACAAGGAAGGCAATTATTATCGCCTTGCTGAAAGCTATCTCAGTTATGTGATTTTGTTCTCCTACAAAGAATTGCAGGCTAGTTTAGAGGAAATCCTGAATGATATAGAAAGTTCTACTAAATTACTCGCATCATTCAAAGGGGAAGAGGAAAATTTTAAGCCCAACTTCTTATCAATTTTCGAAAAGCCAACTCCAAGGAAAAATGCAACAGATTTCTTTAAAAAGGGGATATCGCTGTGTGATCAATGGGATTATAGTCTACTCAAATGTATGTTTTTGAAACATCGGGCGGATTATCTATTTAATGCTCATGAGATTGAATCAGCATTTGAAATACTATCTGAGAGGTATATTGCCTCCTTTGGAGATAAAGCGATAGATTTACCAATCGAAAGACCCGACTTAGCTCTTATAGTTCACCCCAGAGTTCGTCCACAAGAAATGTATATCGCCTTTGCAGAAATTAACGAAAGACTACTTAATTACAGACACAAAGCGGTAAATAGGAAGAGATATTTTTCTAAGGTCATGAACTCTATTGCAGATATTGAAAGTCTGGATAGCAATCTGTTTACTGAAGATTACTTTAAGACTTTATATGAGAATCTATGAAAAACATCATATTCGATATTCATAATACTATTTGTTATCAAAAATATGCGGCGGAATATTTCATTGATAAATCCTACCAAAAGCTATTAACATACTCAACTGAGAGAATTAGTTATTCCCTTTTTCGAGAAGTTTGGTTTGATTTAGATTTTGAATACCAGGAGGAAACGCAGAAAGGTTATAACTCACTAAGTTCCAAAGGATGCATAGGAGTCGAAACATACCTGCGCGAAATTCCCTATATAGAAAAATTTAGGACTCTCTTGTCTCGGATATATGCAGGAACCAATGGCTATTTCCCTAAGATAATAAATGATCATTTTCAGAGGCATTGGATAAAAGGCTTAACTTTATTTCCATTCACACTGACGGTTTTTGAAGAACTACATCAATATAACCTTGGCATTGTTAGTAACTTTAGAGATGCTAAGTGGCTAAATAACTGGATTCAAAACCACACTTTAGATGTTTATTTTCATGACAATATTGTCATCTCAGAGAATGAAGGTTACAGAAAGCCCAATCCAATTCTATTTTCAAAAATCCTCGAGTTAATGAGAGTGAAACCAGATGATCTTACTTATTATGTCGGAGACAACGAAGTAGAAGATAGATTGGGGGCGAGCCTTGTTGGTATCAGGCCCCTAATCATCGGAAAGGAGATTAGTTCAATCGAAGAGTTGCCATTATTCTTTCGTGAAAGCGAAAAGTAAGCAAAATTAATATTGTTTTTTGTAAAATAGTCAAACTCAGGCTTTATCATGCCCCCAACGGGAAATACTTGCCCAACACCAGCCCGTCCAAAGTGTCCAACACTTCCTCCGCCAGGGAGAAATCCTGCGCAGCGGTAACAGCATTGGGGACCGCTACCGCGCGGATGCCCGCCCGGTTGGCCGCCAGAACTCCGTTATAAGAGTCTTCCAACACCAGCGCCTGTTCCGCTCCAATCCCGAGGCGCGCCAAAACGGTCAGGAAGATTTCAGGGGAAGGCTTGCTTTGGCGTACGTCGTCAAAGGTCACGAG
>JAJFUD010000015.1 GCA_021372585.1 bacterium | reverse complement strand
CCAATGACCGGGATAGGCTGACGGTAGCATCCAGGTGGGAGAAAACGGAAGCCGGTGCCGGATCGGTATAGTCATCTGCCGGGACATACACCGCCTGGATAGAAGTGATGGAACCTTTGATAGTGGATTGTATCCTCTCTTCGATCATACCAACTTCGCTGGAGAGCGTGGATTGATACCCTACCGCAGAGGGAGTGCGTCCTAATAAAGCTGACAACTCAGCGCCTGCTTGGATATATCGAAAAATATTATCAATAAACACGAGCACATCCATCTCTTTTTGGTCGCGGAAGTACTCTGCGATCGTCAAGGCTGTAAAAGGGGTACGTAACCGGATGCCGGGAGGCTCATTCATCTGTCCGAATACCAGTACGGTATTATTGATCACGCCACTTTCCTGCATGCTCAGAATGAGTTCATTCCCTTCTCTGGTTCTCTCTCCGACTCCGGCAAATATGGACATTCCCTGGTGGACTTTGGCGATGTTATTCATTAATTCCATCAGGAAAACTGTTTTCCCCACACCGGCACCACCAAATAAGCCTATTTTCCCCCCTTTTGGGAAAGGCGCCAGTAAGTCAACGACTTTAATCCCTGTCTCCAGAATTTCTGTAACAGGTTCCACCCGGTATAATTCAGGAAACTTCGGTAGGATAGAGACTGGCTCTGAGAAATCCAAGGGTCCTTTTCCATCAATCGGCTGACCGAATACATCCAACACACGCCCAATGAGAGAATCGTTAACAGAGATGCTAATTGGTTTACCGGTGTCCACCACCCGTAATCCTCTCGACAAACCATCGGTAGAACCCAGTGCGATACACTTAGCCGTATTTTTTAAATTGATCTCTGCTACTTCCAAGGGTAGTATTGAGCGATTATCGTCGTCTACTACATGGAGAAGATTGTTTAAGTCCGGCATTCTCTCCAAAAATTTCACCGTCACTACGGAACCTTCAATGGAAAGTATACGTCCCTCAATCATGAATTACTCCTGCTTTCTGGAAGCTTGCGAGAAGGAAGAAAGCTCGATTAACTCTCTGGTGATTTTTTCCTGCCGCATTTTTTGGTATTTTTGTTTAATCTGGTTAAAAACCTCTTCCGCATTATCGCTGGCACTTTTCATACTGACCATGCGAATCGCCTGTTCAGAAGCAGCTGCTTCTAATAATACCCTGTATATCATGGCATCTAAATATTTTCTGACCAATGCTTTAAAGACTCTTATTAAATCTGGCAATATGACAAAAGATTCGATTGGGTAATGGTAAACGGTTTTTTTTACTGAGGATTTTTTATCGATGGGCAGAAGTTTAATGTTGACAGGCTTCTGTTTTAAGATATTTTCAAAAGACATATATGAGATATACACAGAGTCATAATACCCTTTCAGATAACTTTTTACCAGGTCTGAAGTAATATACTGGGTACGGGCAAATGTCACCGTATCAAGACGCATATCGATGGTGGCTAATTGGTGGAAGTTTTCTTTTTCAAGCTGTGTACTCGCTTTTCTTCCAATGATGATACAGGAAGCGTTTGGATGGGTTTGCATAAAATGCTTTGCCTGGCTTAAAACCAATACGTTCATATTACCGGAAAAACCCCTGTCAGAAGTTATCATCAAGAGTAATGGTTTTTTCTCTTCAGCGCCGGTGTATAATAATGCATTCTCCGGTTGAATATCGAATATTAACGGGTACATCTCAGTCAGCATATCATGTAAGGAGGCAGCATACAGCTTTCGCTTTTCCGCATCTCCGCGTAGTTTCATGATTTTCATCGTAGCCAGTGTTTCCATGGATTTTACGACATGATAAATATTCTTCACGGTTTTCATTTTACCGCGCAATTCAACAGGATTCACTCGGTCTCCTCAATACAGCTCTTTTTAAAGTTCTGTATAAACTCTATCATATGTTTTTTCCCAGTCGCTTCCAGCTCTTCTGTGAATTTATCCGCTCTGAGAATCATCTCGATCAATTGCGGTGCATTTTCTTTCAACTGAGCATACATTTGGTCGGCGAATTCTTGTAGTCGTGTTAGATCGATTTCATCCAAAAGATGATGATGATACGCATATAACATGAAAACCTGTAAAATAAGGGGGACGGGTTGGTTGTTAGGTTGTTTCATCAGCTCAACCAGTAATTCTCCTCGTTTAAGCCGGTACAGAGTGTCTTTATCCAACTCAGCCCCGAATTCCGTAAATGTTTTCAAATCGTGGTACTGGCTCAGGTCAAGACGAAGCCCTTTGGAAACTTGTTTCATTAATCCTGTCTGGGCAGAACTCCCCACCCTTGAAACAGATAAACCGACATTAATCGCCGGCCGAACGCCGGTATTGAACAATTCTTTTTCGAGGTAGATCTGCCCATCCGTGATAGAGATCAGGTTGGTGGGAATGTACTGGGAAATATCCCCCCCATACGTCTCGACTACCGGTAAAGCGGTGATAGAACCCCCGCCAATGGAGTCAGCGAAATTACCCGCGCGTTCCAGCAACCGGGAATGAAGATAAAAAATATCACTCGGATACGCTTCCCTGGCAGGGGGTCTCTGTAGCAAAAGAGACAATTCGCGGTATGAATCGGCATGCTTGCTCAGGTCATCATACACAATCAGCACATCTTTCCCTTGTTGGGCGAAATATTCAGCCAACGCCGATCCGGAAAAAGGCGCCAAGTACCGTAAAGAAGGAGGATCCTCGGCTAATGACACGATAAAAGAGGTGTAATCCAAAGCCCCGAACTGGGATAGTGTTTCTACTATAGAGGACACTGTAGAGGCTCTTTGTGCGATCGCTACATAGATACAAATAACGTTCGCGTCTTTTTGGTTGATAATCGTATCGATTAAAATCGAAGATTTTCCGGTTTGCCGGTCACCAATAATCAGTTCCCGTTGCCCTTTGCCGATAGGGATCATCGAATCCACCACTTTAATCCCGGTTTGAATTGGTTTGCTGACTGGTTTTCTTTCGATGACCGAGGGAGCGATTTTCTCGATCAGTCTTGTTTCGGAAGTGACCAAAGGACCTCGTCCGTCAATCGGTCTGCCCGTGGGATCTACAATTCGACCAATCAATCCTCTGCCGGCCGGAATGGAGAGAGCCTGGCCAGTTCGAAATACCGGGTCTCCGACTTTGACTTTCGAGGAGGTATCTAACAGAATAATCTGAACCTCTTCCCCCCGAAAACCAAATATGTAGCCCTGAGATTCCTCGCCTATCTGGACGACTTCCCCGATGAAACAATTGTGTATCCCATTCGCTCCCACAATGGAAGCGCCGATAAAAGTGATACTGCCGCGTTCAAACAAGTACCCCTGGTAGGTAAACTGTTTCGTTTTGCTCTCTATATCTTGCAATAACTGATTATATTTATCAATTTTCATTTATGTACTCAGCTGTTTAACAATTGAACCAACCTGACCCTCCACTGAAAAATCCAGATCGGTGAAACCGAAATTCAATTTGAATCCACCGGAAATGGTATTGGATTTTGTAAATCGCAATTCTACCGGTTCTTCGGCGTTAGCATAGATGATTTTACGAAATTCCTCTTTGATCTCCCAAGGTAATTCGATCGCCGTTAAAATCGTAATTTCATGCTTTTGCTCGATTGCATTCTTCAAGGCAGTCTTAAAACTGATATTTTTCCCTGTTGTATCCTGGATTTCAACGCGACTCAATTCTGACAATAGGTGCTTAATAAACTCACAGTCCATGGAATAGGTCATGATGGAACAAATCATTCCCTGTGACAGGGTTTGTGCCATATTTAGAGCCCTCAGTTTTAAAAACTGATTGGAACGCTCCATTGAAATCTTGATCTCTTCCTCTGCGGTCTGGATCATCTCACGGACTTGTTTCTTGGATTCCTGTTTTGCTTTGTTGACGATTTCTTCTGCCAGGTCATTCGTATCAGATATAATCTTTTTTGCTTGTTTTTCCGCTTCTTGTATATTCTTCGTGGCTTCGTTTATTTTCTCATTCGCTTCCTGGGTCAGGATCTTATTCTGTTCATAGGCGTTTTGTATTGAGTTCTCGCGCTCATCAATGATGTGTTTAAAAGATTTATAAAAAAACTTCTTAAACAACCAATACAGTATGGAAAAATTGACGATAAACCCCAAAAAAGTCATCAAGTTAAATTGCAACATATTATTTCGCCTGATCCTTCATTATATGCCGGTCAGCAGTTTTTGAATGATGGGGCTGAATGGGTTGGCAAACAATAGAACCAGCGAGATTGCCAGCGCATAAATAGCTAACGATTCAATTAAAGCCAAGGAAAGAATCAAAGACCCGCTGATACTGCTTTGTATTTCCGGCTGTCTCGCCATCGCTTCAAACGCAGCCGATGCCGCCTTACCTTGTGCTGTAGCTGCTCCAATCGCGGCAATCGCAATGGTTAAACCAGCCATCACTACGGAGACAATATAAAAAATCACTGCTGTATTCATGAATGACTCCCTTCAACGTGCAAGCCTATCATCTCAGTTAGATAGACCATAATCAACAAAGAAAAAACATAGGTTTGCACCGATCCGGTAAACAACGCTAAAACCATTACCAGAACAGGTGCCACAAAACCAATTAAGGAAAAAGTAATTTCATAGACTACATGCTCCCCAAAGATATTTCCAAACAAACGGACTGCCAGAGAAAGCGGTTTCACGATTTCTTCAATCAGGTTAATGGGAAACATCAAAGGGTATGGCTTAAAATAATGAGCGATATAATACTTGATTCCTTTTACCCGGACACTATGAAAATGGACATAAAAGATACCTACGGCAGCCATCGCCAATGTAATACTCAAGTCAATCGTCGGCGCCACAAAAAAGTACAGTCCGAATTTTCCCAACGGGGAGAAGAGCCCTAATAAATTCGATATAAGGATATATCCAAACAAGGTTCCGATAAAAGGGATCACCGGTTCTGCTTTTTTCCCCATTTTTGAGACGACAAAATTCTTCAGCATTAAATAAAGCAGTTCACCAAAATACTGAAGTCGGGAAGGTTTTTTGTTTCTCGTCGAGAGGCTGAACAAAATGATCAGAATACAAAAAATCACCGCTGCCAACAAGGAAGCAAAAAAGATATTGGAAAGAGTAAACTCTCTCGACCCTACCTGAAATTTGACAAGGGTGCGAATTCCTTTCTCAATAGTCTCCTGTATTGATTCTTCGTGCATAATCTTGCCTCTAGATGTTTTCTTTCGTTTGATCAGAAGAAAGGGGTTTTTTGGTTTTATTAAGGGTAAACAGCATAACTATGTTTGTCATCACAGACACAACCATGCAAACGAGGAATGCCCAAACATCGTATAAAGCTGGTAAAAACAGCAAAATACCGCCGATTGCCATATAAAGAATCGCAAAAATCGGATTATATTTCCCTTTTTTCAGGGATTGGAAAAATACACTTCGAAGCCATTGCATTCCATAATACGTGACAGCAAAACCGAACATTCCTGCAAAAACATATGTTATTACTTTCAGAGCCACTTTTCATCTCTTTCTCTTAATTTATCACCATTGTAAGCTTTATTATTTTTTTCTCAACAACTCGTATTTTCCTCCTTCTTTTCAAGGGAGTTTTGGTATACTAGTAGATTGGGTTTGAAAATTGAAAATGGATGTGAAGTATGAATCAAAAAGTAATAGGCGTTGTAGGATTGCAATGGGGTGATGAGGGAAAAGGCAAACTGGTTCACCGTTTGTCCTCCCAAGTAGATTATATCGCCCGGTTTAATGGAGGAAACAACGCCGGTCACACCATAGTCCGGGATGGGAAGCAGTATATTTTCCATCTGTTACCTTCCGGTCTTCTTCATCGGCATACAAAAGGCATTATTGGGGCCGGGACAGTTATTAATCCGGAAGTGCTGTGTCATGAAATCGATGTAATCAACCAGACTGTTCAAACCTTACAGAATAAGCTTTTTATCAGTTCAAGAGCACATCTTATCTTTCCCTGGCACATCTGGCAAGACCAATTAGCAGAGAAACAGCGATCGAATCCTATTGGTACGACAAATCGCGGGAACGGACCTGCCTATACCGATAAGGTATCAAGAGATAACATCCGAATAGGGGAGATGTCATACTTAGATTACTTTCTGGAACACTTGTCCCGAAAAATTGACGAAGCCTTTGCCTGGTACAAATTGATTGCAGGGGATCATGCCGTCGCTCTGCCGTTAAAAGAGACGATTCTTTCCGATTATGCCAGATTTGCTACCCAGTTATCCCCTTACATTACAGATGATTCCATCCTGATACAATCACTCTTGGCGAACCAGCAGACTCTTTTGCTGGAAGGGGCTCAGGGAGCTTTGCTAGATCTTGACCACGGCACTTACCCCTACGTCACCTCTTCCTCCACAACAATTGGCGGAGCTTGTACCGGACTTGGGATTCCCCCTCAGGCAATTTCCCGGGTGGTTGGCATCACGAAAGCGTATATTACCAGAGTGGGGGAAGGCCCTTTCCCAACTGAGATCCCCGGAGCTCTGGGGGAGGTCATCCGAAAAAAAGGCGGGGAATACGGCGCCACTACAGGTAGACCAAGACGCTGCGGATGGCTGGACTTGCCATTACTAAAACAAACTATCCGCTGGAACGGTGTAACAGAGCTCAGTATCATGAAACTAGATGTGTTGGACGAGTTAGAAGAAATTCCCGTCTGTACTGAGTACGCATCAGACCTTATTCAGGGAGAGAGATTGCCTACCTTTGAGCTGGAATGGAAAAGCGTGAAACCGATTTATACGACATTACCAGGTTGGAAAACATCCCTTTCAGCGGTACGAAAATTCGAAGATTTGCCTTCTCAGGCGAGAGCCTATATAGATTTTATTGAAAAGAGAATGTCGGTTCCTGTCACCACTATTTCTGTAGGACCCGACGATAAGGAGACAATTGTAAGATGATACTAAGATACAGTCGATCTGAAATCACAGAAATCTGGTCGGAAACCAACAAATTTCAAAAGATGCTGGAAGTGGAGCTGGCGATCTGTAAAGGTTGGCATCATTTAGGCATTATACCGGAAGAAGCGCTGGTGCAAATACTCAATAAAGCCACTTTCCAGGTGGATCGAATTAACGAGATTGAACAAACTACCCAGCATGATGTAATCGCTTTTGTCACCAATGTCGCCGAGAATATCGGGGAATATGGTCGCTATGTCCATCTAGGCGCTACCTCCTCGGACATTTTAGATACCGGATTAGCCCTGCAGATGAGGGAAGCAGGGATTCTATTGATGAAAGGGCTGGAGACTCTCCGGGTTTCTCTCCAAAAAAAAGCCATCCTCTTTAAACATACACCGGTTATGGGAAGAACGCACGGTATTCATGCGGAACCAACCTCTTTCGGACTGAAATTTGCCTTATGGTTCTATCAGATGCAAAACAACCAAAAACGTTTACAAAATGCGATCGATGAGATTTCTGTCGGAAAATTATCCGGTGCTGTGGGAAATTTTGCGAATACCAGCCCGGAGATTGAGAATTTTGTTCTCGAAACATTAGGATTAAGACCGGCTTTGGTATCCACACAAATCATCTCACGGGATGTACACGCTTCCTATATGATGACGTTGGCCATTATTGCAGGTACCCTCGAGAGTATCGCAACTGAGATCCGCCATTTACAGAGAACAGAGGTATCCGAAGCCAAAGAACCTTTTGCTAAAGGTCAAAAGGGCTCCTCTGCAATGCCTCATAAACGCAATCCCATTATTTGCGAGAGAGTCTGCGGATTATCGAGAATGATCCGGCATTATGCGGGGTCCTCCCTGGAAAATATCGCTTTATGGCATGAACGGGACATCTCTCATTCTTCTGCAGAAAGAATCCTGATTCCGGATGCCACCATTCTTCTCGATTATATTCTTTACCAAATGAATAAAGTCATCGAGAATCTGGATGTGTATCCGGAACAGATGCAGAAAAATATTGAACTTACCCATGGCTTGTTTGCTTCTCAACGCATATTGACACAATTAGTCGAAAAAGGAATGCAGCGGGAAGAAGCGTACGCTCTTATTCAGAAAGGGGCTTTCCAGGCAGTCCAAACGGCACAGTCGTTACAGCAAATCCTTCAAAATGAACCTGTTATCAGTGCAAAAATATCCTCTTCCGAATTAGCGGAATGTTTTGATATCCAATGGTATTTACGCCATGTGGACCATATTTATAGAAGGGTTGGTTTATTGTCATGATCACCATTTATGTAAATGTACAACCGAAAGCGAATATTCTGGATCCCCAGGGAAAGACGATCCATCATGCTTTACAGAACCTGGGTTTTCAGTCCATCCAAGAGATCCGCATTGGAAAACGCATCAAAATTATCATGGAAGCAGCCTCTGTAAAAGAAGCCACCGCCAAGGTTCAGGAAATGTGTGAGAAACTTCTGATCAATCCGTTGATTGAAGAGTACACACTAGAAGTGGTATCATGATCAAATTCGGAGTAGTCATTTTTCCAGGTTCCAATTGCGATTTAGATGCGCTTTACGCGATCGGAAAAGTAGCCAAACAAGCTGTCATACCAATTTGGCACAAAGAGACCCAGATTCCTGATGTGGATTGCATTGTCTTACCGGGAGGATTTTCGTATGGAGATTACTTAAGGCCGGGCGCTGTCGCTTCCCGGTCTCCGGTCATTCAGTCCATTAAACGATACGCTGTCAATGGCGGAAAAGTCATCGGCATTTGCAATGGATTCCAGGTGCTGGTCGAGGCAAATCTTTTACCGGGCGTACTGCTTACCAATCAATCCACACGGTTTATCTCGAAGATAGTTCCTTTAGAAGTAGTCAACAACCAAACTCCTTTCACCAACCTTTTTCAGAAAAATCAGCTCATCCGTCTCCCCATTGCGCATAAAGATGGTAATTATTTTACCGATCCCGCCTCATTGCGAATGATTCAACAAAACAACCAGGTTGTGTTTACCTATCAAGACAACCCGAACGGATCCATCGAAAATATCGCCGGTTTATGCAATCGGGAAAAGAATGTCCTTGGATTAATGCCTCATCCGGAGAGAGCCTGCGAGTCGATCACGGGCACATCGGACGGATTACTGGTTTTCCAGTCTATCGTGGCAGCATGCAAGGAGGCAAAATGAATCCCGAGATCATCAAACAATTCAACATGTCGATAGCAGACTATAACGAGATCGTGAAACGGTTACAGCGTGAACCGAATATAGTAGAGCTGGGATTATTTTCTGCGATGTGGAGTGAACATTGCAGTTATCGAAGTTCTAAAGAATTCCTGAAGAGACTGCCCACCCACGGAAAACTAGTCGTGACGGGTCCTGGCGAGAACGCAGGTGTGATCAGCATTACAGATGATTTATACCTTTCGTTTAAAGTGGAAAGCCATAACCACCCTTCTGCAGTAGAACCGTTTCAAGGCGCAGCCACCGGAGTAGGGGGAATTATCAGAGATATTTTTACCATGGGAGCCCGTCCAATCGCTTCTTATGACTCCTTATGTTTTGACTTACCGGACAATCCAAGAGCCAGGTATTTGTTAAATGGGGTAGTGGAAGGGATCGCTTATTACGGAAACTGCGTCGGAGTTCCCACTTTAGGCGGAGAAACCAGGTTTGATTCATGCTATGAGGAAAATCCTCTGATCAATGCGATGACTATTGGCATTCTCCCGAAATCGAGTTTACGTTCCTCAGAAGCGAAACATATCGGCTCCAACGTAATCTATATCGGCGCAAAAACAGGCAGAGACGGCTTGCATGGCGCTTCATTCGCCTCCGGGGTGCTGGATGAAGAAGCCCAGAAAAAACGAGGTAGCGTACAAGTGGGCGACCCTTTCTTGGAGAAACTACTCATAGAAGCCACTCTTCAAATCATTGATGAAGACTTGATTGAAGCGATCCAGGACATGGGCGCCGCAGGATTAACCAGCTCATCGGTTGAGATGGCCGGCAAGGGTAACAAAGGCATGAAACTGAATCTCGATCAGGTTCCACTGCGGGAAACTGACTTAACCCCTGTTGAGATGATGCTATCCGAATCCCAAGAGAGAATGCTCTTAATCAGCAAACCAGGGAAAGAGGACAGAATCAAGGAAATTCTGAATCATTGGGAGTTAGACTATGCCATTATAGGCGTTATCACCGATACCGGCTTGATGGAGATTGATTACCATGATTCTCAGGTGGCTTCCGTCCCGATTGAAGAACTGCTGAATCCACCTATTACGTCGATCCCCCCTGTACAAAATCACTCTTTAACCCCACCGCCTTTGATCATTCCGGGTGGCATCATGAAAGAAAAAGTAAAACAATTTCTGCAGGACCCTCAATTTGGCTCTAAACGGTGGATTTTTGAACAATACGACCATACTCTTCTCACCAATACAGTGAATCCCCCGGGCATTGGCGCCTCTTTACTTCGTATTAAGGATACCGACCAATACCTGGGAGTCACGTTGATCAGCAATGGCAGAAACAGCGCTATTGATCCCTACGTCGGCGTCCAGACCACGATCGCTCAATGTGCCAGACGTATCACCGCCTTAGGACTTACTCCCTCTGCGATCACAAACTGCCTGAACTTCGGTGATCCCAATCAACCTCATACGAGGTGGGAACTCTCCCAAACCGTTGAAGGGATGAGAGAGATTCTGGAAGCGATGGAGGTTCCTGTGGTATCAGGCAATGTCAGCCTCTATAATGAAGGCATACATAAACGCATCTATCCCACACCCACAATTGGTATGGTGGGATTAGGCTCTCTTTCTACCATTCTGCCAGTAGGTTTTCCTCAGGAAGGTCTCATCGTCGCAGTCGTTGGAAAGACGAACCCCTCTGATTGTAACAGTGAGACTTTACCTGCCTTATCTATCCGCGAGGAGATCCTTCATCAGGACTTAATCCGCTTCTGTATACAAACCAATTTATTGACCTCGTGCTTAAGTATTGACCGGGGCGGCATCATCCGCGCCATACAACAATGTGTTGTTTATTCTTCGATGGGCATCGAGTGTGAATTCCCCGTTGATACGGCTCAGCAATGGCCTTATCTGCGGTGTGAATCGAACGGACGCTATCTGATTTCTTATCCATCCACCCATGAAAAGGCGATACAAGAATTATTTTCTGACCAAGTGCCTCTCACAGTCATAGGTCACACCATACCAAATGATCTGAAACTGGACCGTGCCACTCAATTTTCTGTTGAAAAAATCGTTAACTGGTATCAACATTCTTTTAAAGACTATATGGAATACTAACGAAGGAGTATTGGATGAAACGAGTGGCCATATTTATCTCAGGACGAGGCAGTAATCTGGAAGCTATCCTCGAAAAAAGGAAACAGGGGTACCTGGAATGCGAGATTCCCTTTATTCTGTCTAACCGTATTGATGCAAGAGGGTTACAGATTGCAGCTCAATACAAGATTCCAACAGAAGTGCTGGAGCAAAAAGAATTTTCCTCCAGAACCGAGTTTGAAGAAGCCATTCTGACACTGTTGAAAAAGAATAATGTGGATATCATCGTTCTTGCAGGTTTTATGTTGGTTATTTCCAAAACATTTATCGAATCATTTGCCGGACATATTATTAATATCCATCCTGCTTTACTGCCATCCTTTCCCGGATTAAGCTCCCAAAAAAGAGCGCTGGATTATGGCGTCAAGTTTACCGGATGTACGGTTCACTTTGTTAGTGCTGAAGTGGACGGGGGGCCAATCATTCTGCAGGATATTGTACCGATTTTTGATGACGACACAGAAGAAAGCTTGACTTTACGCATTTTAGCCAAAGAGCATATTTTACTGCCGGAAGCTTTGAAAATAGTGATAGAGGAGCGATTTAACATCGTCGGCAGAAAGGTGAACTTACATCCATGATCACGATCAAAAGAGCCTTAATATCTGTTTCTTCGAAAGAACATTTGCTGGAGTTAGCCAAAAAACTGTCTCAACACCAAGTCGAGATCATCGCAACCAACCGAACCTATCAATATTTAACCGAAAATCAGATTCCCTGCGTTTTATTATCCACCTATACGGGTTACCCAGAGATGATCCATGGCAGAGTAAAAACGCTGCATCCAAAGGTATTTGCCGGTATATTAGCGAGAAACCAGTACGGTGAGATGGAAGAGATTGCTTCTCACGGTATCCGAAAATTTGACCTGGTTTGTGTCAATTTATATCCTTTCCATGAAGCTACCCAACACTCTGATAACGAGGAAAAATGGTTGGATGAGATAGATATCGGGGGTGTCTCATTACTACGGGCATCCGCTAAGAATTACCACGAATGTGTGACGTTATCCGACCCCGCGGATTACAGTGGTTTTATTCAGGTATATTCGGACAATAACGGCAGCGTTCCTCTTGAGTTTTCATTAACCTGTATGCGGAATACTTTTTTAAGAACATCCCAGTATGATGCGCAAATTGCACAACAATTTTTCAACCGTGAGAACGAACGGCTCTCTGTACTGTACCTGCAAAAAAACACCGAATTGCGGTATGGAGAGAACCCTCACCAAAAAGCAGCCTTATGGACTCCCTACCCCCCTACGTCAGAATATCCAATGGGGCTTCGTTTCATTCACGGTAAAGAGATGTCCTATAATAACTACCTGGACACCTCAATGGGATTGAAGCTATTAGATGAATTTGAACGCCCGGCAAGCGTTATCGTCAAGCACAACAACCCCTGCGGATGTGCTGAAGCGGATTCTTTGCAAAACGCCTACGAACAATCCTATTCGTGCGACCCCGTCTCAGCCTATGGCGGAATTTTCCTGTTTAACCGCTCGGTGACAGAATCTATTGCCCAACACATCCATGAGCATTTTGCAGAAGTGATAGTAGCCCCTTCATTCGATGAAAAAGCGCTTTCCCTTCTCGAACAGAAGAAAAATGTTCGGATATTGTTGCGTGAAGAAGTTTTGCACCCATTACAAGAGGTTAAATCACTCCACCAATCTTACCTGATCCAAACTCCCGACTCGAAACTACTCTCGGAAATCAAAGTGATGACCGGAGAGACATTAACCTTGGAAGATATGGAAGAGATCGAATTTGGATTGAAAGTGGTCAAACACGTAAAATCGAATGCCATTGTGGTGACGAACCACCACACTACTCTCGGAATCGGCTCCGGACAGCCTAACCGGATCAACAGTACCCGCTTCAGTCTCTCTCAGGCAGGAGATAAAGCCAAAGGCGCCATTTTGTCCTCAGATGCTTTTTTTCCTTTTCCAGACTCAGTCGTCGAAGCCTCCAAATATGGTATCCGAATCATTGTTGAGCCCGGGGGATCGATTCGGGATACTGAAATCATTGATGAAGCAAAAAAACATGCTATTATAATAGTGTTTACGGGATTAAGGCATTTTTTACACTAGAGAAAATAGAATCTAAAGTGTTTAAGGAGGGCTTCGTGACAAAAGAGAATGTGCTCATCCTTGGGAGTGGCGGAAGAGAACATGCCTTATGCTGGAAACTTTCAAAAAGCCCTTACTTAAAAGAATTATACTGTATACCCGGTAATGGCGGAATTGAAACCATTGCGCATACCGATACCTCTGTCGACATCATGAATTTTGAAGCTGTCAAACGGTTTGCGATTGACCATGAAATCGGTCTGATCGTGGTCGGAAAAGAGAATCCTCTCGTATCGGGTATCGTCGATTATTTTAAAAAAAATTCTGAAATCAAGGTATTTGGACCAAATCAACATGCTGCCACATTAGAAGGTAGTAAGATCTTTGCCAAGAATTTCTTTATGAAGCACGATATTCCCACGGCACCGTACCAAACTTTTTTTTCCAAAGACGACGCCATTTATTACCTCAGATCCCAGGCTATGTATCCAGTTGTGATTAAAGCAGATGGGTTAGCCCAAGGAAAAGGTGTGATGATTGTGCATAATGAAGAAGAAGCAATACACTCTATCAAGGAGATGATGGATTCGAAACGCTTTCAGTCCGCTGGTGAGAAAATCGTGATTGAAAATTTTCTTGACGGGAAAGAACTTTCCTACCAACTTTTATTCATGGACGGTGAATACGTTGAATTGATCCCCTCTGTAGATTACAAAAGAGCCTTAGATGACAATGAAGGTCCCAATACGGGCGGTATGGGTAACATGGCTCCTCCTCCCTGGCTCGATGATGACCTCATCAAGCAAATTAAGAATAAAATCATCAAAAAATTGGCTTCCAGCTTAAAAATTGAGGGCATCCAGTTCACGGGTGTTCTGTTTCTTGGATTGATGATTTGCCAAAACACCCCTTATATATTAGAGATTAATGTCCGGTTTGGCGACCCGGAATCTCAAGTCGTACTACCCTTACTGAAAAATGACCTGCTAGAGATAATCCTCAATCCAAAAATACCTTTTTCTGAGACGCCACTCACCTGGCTGAACAAAAAAACTACCTGTGTAGTACTGGCTTCGAAAGGGTATCCTGACCATTATGAGATAGACAAACCGATTACGGGATTGGAAAAATTAGCCGGTAAGGACAATGTTCTGGTTTTTCACGCTGGTACAAAGAAAAATGGCAATCAATATTTCACCAATGGAGGACGCGTCTTGAACGTGGTCGGAATGGGAGATACGTGGCAGGAATCCAGACAAGTTGCTTATGAAGCTGCAAAATTGATTCATTTTGACGGGAAAACAAACCGAACCGATATCGGTCTGTTTGAATAACACATAAAAAAAGAGCCGGTTTGCACCGGCTCTTTTGTCTACACCTAACGATTTACCAGGAACGGTTGTTACTTGTAAAGTTGTTGGTTGTACGGGGTCTTGCCGGTCTTTCTTCTCTTGGTTTTGCTTCGGCTGCATTGATGGTTCTACCATTGATGCTTTTACCGTTTAACGCAGCAATAGCTTTCTGAGCTTCTTCGAGATTAGGCATTTCTACAAATGCAAAACCGCGTGACTGATTGGTCATTCTGTCTTTTAAAAGACTAACGGATGCCAATTCTCCAAAAGGTGCGAACTCCGCACGCAATTGATCATCAGTGGTTTCGAACGACAAGTTTCCTACAAAAATATTCATTATGTTGCCTCCAACATTTAATTTATCACCAGAACTATCATGCTGGAGCTCTAACGAACACGAACCAACAGAACAGAAATGATAACAGATTATAATACTACCACAATATCAAAATAGTTCAAATATTCTTCCATAAATAGTTTTTTTTATTCTTTTCCCAAATAGGGGACAGGGGACAAATCCCCTGTCCCAATTTCACAGTCCTAAGTTCAAATGAGCAGAAAAAGATTCTATTAGCTACTCTTTCGGATTTTCTTTACAAATTCATGAAATCTATTATGATTAAATCATGTGTTTAAAACGTTTGTTTAAAACAAATGATTACTCTTTAAAGAAACTCTCAGGATGGGGGATTATATTTCAATACCGTTCTTGGATATTTCTGGCGTATGGTTTATTGTTGATTTTATCCCTCTGGGGTATGCAGCAATTAAAACCTACTTATGACCTATTTTCGTTTTTACCAAAATCCGTTGAATCGATGAAGGGTATATCAATCATTCGCTCAAATCAAGGTTATAGTGATTCGCTCTGGTTGATGCTCCCGGCGAAACCAAAATCGGATACGCTTCTTCTGAAAGAAACGCTTTCAAATATTCCGAATGTGGCGGAAATCACTTGGATTGACAGCCTGCAAAATCCGGCTTATCCAGATCCATTCCTCCCGGATGAAGCCCGAGAGACTTTTATATCAGGTGATAAAACGATTTTGGAGATCAAGCTGACTACGTTGATGAGCAATCAAGAAAAAGGCGAGACTATTCAGAGGATCCAGTCTTTGATTCCACCATCAGCTGATCTTGGAGGAGAAGCGGTGATAATGGAGTCCTTGCGAAGGACTACCGACAGAGAGTCCAAGTATTACACGTTGTTGGCTATCATTAGTATCGCCGTTTTATTGTCACTGCTGCTTCGGTCCTGGAAAAAACCTTTGTTAGTGCTGGTCTCTATGGGCTGTACGATCCTGATGACTATGGGGAGTGCTTATTATTCAGGCACCATCTCTTTTCTGACTAAATCAATCACCCCCAGTATATTGTTAGGCATCACGATGGACTATGCTTTGTTTCTGATTCACAGGGTGGAAGAGGAGCTTCCCCGGCATTTGGAAAAAAAAGAGGCTATTATCGCTGCAGTTCGAAAATCATTTCTTCCAATCGCCGCAAGTGCTCTGACCACTTTCGCAGGATTGATCTCCCTGATAGCGATGAATTTTGGTCTAGGGAAAGACATGGGCTTGCTGTTAGCTAAAGGAATCGTAATCGCTTTTGTTGTCAATCAAACCCTGCTTCCAGTTTTACTCTATACCTTTTCCGGTTGGTTTCATCTCAGCAAGAAAAAAGTTCTTACCGAGGCATCCACACCACATCTATTCCTTTTTCGCAGAGTGCTGTTAAGCTTGTTCCCTTTGTTGTTGGTGGTTGCAGTTTTTTCTTCCTATTACGGTACCCATATCCCTTATTACATCTCCAATGAGAAGCAGTTTAAAACCAATTCTCCCATTATGCATTCTAATCAAGCCATATCGGATCATTTTCAGCTAAAAAGCACCTCTTATCTGGTTTATAAAAACGTTGATACACAATCGGAAAATGAGTGGATCAGAAGGGTGGAAAATCTATCCTCGATAAAAAAAGTGATCAGTCAAAGTAATGTGACAGATACTCCGGTTCCTGATTTTTATTTTCCCCTCTCTGTTCAGAAAAGATTTCAGGCAGGTGAATACCGTCTGATGACCATCCTGTTCAGTCGCTCCGTTGATGAAAAAGCCACCGAAAAGGACATCCGGACTATCCGTTCCCTGAACCGTGAGTTTTTTACAGAGTCGTATTTAACAGGTTCAGCCGGTTTTGCATCCGATACAAAACAAGTATTGACGAAAGATCTGAATCGGGTTACCTGGTTATCTTCCCTGTTGATTTTCCTGATCATCCTCTATACGTTTCGCTCGTTTTTGTATGCCTTTCTGCTGATTCTGACTGTCCAGCTGGCCTTCTGGATCAACGTGGGCATCTCGTTTATGATGGGTCAGCCGTTATACCAGTTGACCCCTATATTCATCAGTGCGATTCAAATGGGTGCTACGATTGATTACGGTATTCTGTTCACCACCCGTTATCTGGAAGAAAAACAACGTTCCGGGAGCCGTTTGGAAAGCATATACCGTACCTGGACAACCGTGTTTCCGGCAATAGCGACCAGCGCCAGCATATTGTTTATCGCCACCCTGGGCATCGCTATTATAGCCAGCCTTTCCACAGCCAGTGAGGTATCACAGCTTTTAGGCAGAGGGGCTCTGGTGAGTTTTACATTAGTAATAGGTTTCTATCCTGGTTTGCTTCTGTTGTTGGATCCATTTTTTCCAAAAAAGGGGAGAAAAAATGAAAAAGTTTCATAAAATACTCTGCTGCGCTGTCATGATGACAGTATTCATACCATTAGCAGTATTATCTTCTGACAAAGAACCTTCCGCCAAAGAAGCGATTTTTGTGCTTTTAAATGATAAGGGTGAAAAAATCCGGTATTCCTCAATCATGACCATTACTGATCTTCATTCCGAACTACGATTGGATCCTGGTATTACCAATTGTGAGTTGATAGACGGATTAGCCGTTGTTCAACAGACAGACCAGGGAGTGACCATCCGGAGGAAAGAGGGGTATCAGGGATGGATTGTGGTAGAGGTGATCCAAGAGGTTGTCCTCCCCTTCCAAGTTCATTTAACCTATCAATTGAATGGATCCGAGGTGAATTGGAAAGATATCAGCGGTAAGTCCGGCACAGTGAAAGTATCGGTATGGTTTCAATCAACGAATCCCTCTCCTGAAGACCGGTTGCCTTTTACTATCCAGATCACCGTCCCGTTGAATACAAAAAAAATCCAACTTCTAAATCCCGGTAAAGCCGATGTACTGACCATAGGCAACAAAACTAACCTGGTGTACGCTGATCTGATGCTGGATTCACTGAATTGGGAGTGGGAAGCGTATAGTGATAATTGGACGATGGATAGCTGGGAAATGACGCTCCTTCCGAAATATCCGAACCTTGATTTAGAATCGTATCTTTCTATGGTCGACTCACCTATCCAAGCGCTTGAGAAAATGAATGACGGGTATGCTCAGATACGCGAAGGTGTTCAGGAGATTAATAAAAACCAGACTGTATTACTGGACGGTTACGACCAGGTGAATGACGGTTGGAATCAGTGGGTGAGTGGTTTTCATGAACTTATAGATAACTTGCCTGCGTTAATCCAAGCTTTTGAGGAATATAGAAGCGGTTTGAATGATATGCAATCCGGTCTGAAGGAGCAACAGACAGCTATTGACCAGGAATTGGAGAAATGGAAATCGCTTCAATCAAAACTGAATCAGGCTCAGACAGGTTTTTCACTTTTCTCATCGAAACTGACGATGCTGAAAGCAAACCATGACAGGCTGATCGAGGATGTTTCGTCAATATCTAACGAATTTACCAAGCAAACAGAACTGGCAGATCAGGTTCTCCGAACAACCGAAAAAGATTCTCCCGCATACCAATTGGCTGTCTCCGTAAGAGACACCAGAGTTCTGTTTGAGGACATTCACAGCATGATGCTCGATGAATCGAAAGATATCCTCTTCCTGCAATCCTTTTGGGATACTTTTCAAACAACATTTCAAGACCAGTACTTGCCAATGATTGAGGAAGCCAGCGACCAGATCAATACGTTTGTAACAGGCATGAACACATTGATTACAGGACTTCAAGACTTCGATAAAGGCTTGCTTGAGGGACAGCAAGGAGTAATGCAGATGCAAACGGGATCCAAAACCTTGATCGAAAATGCTAAAGTGCTTTTGTCCTCAAAAATCCTCTTACAAAACAACGCTGATAAGTTGCAAAAAGGCTCCCGGGATATCCACGACAACCTGTTACTAATAGAGAGAACCGGGATGCAGAGATTGATAAACGAGTTAAAAAAAGCCCAGTCAGATTTTAAAGACATCATCCGGAAAAAAAACCAAGCGGAAACCCTGTTTAAAAATGCCGATTCCCCTTTCTATATCGTGAAAATCAATTTTCCAGACCAGACCTTCACCATCTTTGAAAGATTTCAGGAAAAACTTCGTTCACACTATAATAAATAATGATCATCATTGATAAAAGGAGAACCATTGAAGAATATTGAGAATGCGGATACAAGACAGCGGATTCTGGATACAGCCATTGCGATGTTTGCCAAGGAATGCCGTCTTCAAGGCACCACGCGTGAATTAGCTGCCAGGGCTAAAGTGAATCTCGCTTCCTTGAATTACTATTTCCGAACCAAAAATAAACTCATTGAGGAGGTTGAAATCATTGTTTCCCAGCAGATTGAAGATATTTGTCAAATTCTGTCCGATACCATGATCCCTCCTTATAAGAGATTGTTTGACTGGGGGTACCAAATGATGACCTATTTGTTGGAAAATCCCGGTATTGTGTATTTATGGGCTGAGAAAAGAATTCACACCAAAGCTTCCAATGAAAATGCCTTACGATTAATTCAGGACAATGAAAACAACTTGATGAGCAGCTTGTCCATGCTGTCTTCAGAAAAAGATACCGAGAAACTGAAATACAAAGCGGTTCAGTTTTTTTCTTGTATTATCCATCCCGTCATCATGGAAATCGGCATGAAAGACAACATCGCCATCGCCATCCAGGATGAACACGTGCGCAAAAAGTATATTGAAACAATCGTATCCCAGCTTGCCATCAAATCCTAATAAACTAGGGGATTGTTGACACGCTCCCTACTTACCCCCTTCTAATGAGATTTCTCAAAGCTCCCTATTGCAGGATTTATTATCTACTTTCCCACACTTTCAAACTTTTGGGACAGGGGACAAATCTCCTGCCCCCTTTATTTATGCACTATTGGGGTAAGTGATCGTGATGAGTTGTGCTTTGGGTTCCCAATCCACCTTGCAGTTCAGGTTCTCAGTGATAAACCGCAGAGGCACCATGGTAGTCCCCTTGATGATTTGAGCTGGCACATCCAAGGGAATCGATTTACCGTTTACCAGTGCCTTGTTAGCGCCAATTGTCAATACGATCGTTGTATCGTTAAGCACATAAGAGACCGTTTTGACCAGTTTGGTCTTAGGATCCGTCGTATAGGAAATGGTAGCATTCAATTGCTCTCCAATGAATCGGAATGGCACTAAAGTTTTGCTTTTTTGAATCAAGGGAGCGACATTCAGTAAAATATTCTCTCCATTCGTGGATGCCTTCAACGATCCAATTTGAAGAATAATGGTATACCCAAACCA
>JAJFUD010000014.1 GCA_021372585.1 bacterium | reverse complement strand
TTTATGATCGTATTGCCCAAATAGAAAGAAATGATAAAGGCTATCACCATGCCGAGGCCTGTTATCCCCATGTTTATCCAGATAGTGTTCCATTTTATATCTCTGTACTTTGCTTCCAGGATTCCCGTGTACAGGATGCCTATGAGTTTTTTCTCAATGTTATAGATTGGCACATATGTTGTGATATACCAGTCATTTACGACAAAAGCTCTGCCGACCCAATCTTTTCCTTGTACGATAACAGCGTCGTATACTTCTTTTGATAAGGTTGTACCAATAGCCCGTGTATTCTCTTTCGTCATGACATTCGTGGATATTCTCACCCCTCCCTGAAATATGGTCGCAACGCCCATTTCACGGCCTTTGTACTTCTCGCCCTGATACACTGTTTCCTTAATCTTATCCACGATGAAATAGTTCTTATTCAGGAGCACTCCCCCGACCATAACGCCAAGTAATTGCTTTTCAGTATCAATAATGGGGTAGGCTACCCTCATGACCATGCCGTCGGAAAGTTGTGTCTCTTTGAGTTCAAAAGAAAGGGGCGTCTTGATGATTTCCATGATGACCCGCTCTGAGAGACCTGGATTCTCCCTGAGAATGTATTGCGTGGACATAAGCTCGGTTGATGACTGGGGTGACATTTTTTCTATGCAGTTTTTTATGACGGGGTCCCATGATATATTGTCGCCTCTGACGTCCGGATTCCCTGCCCGATAAAGGACATTTCCATGGGTATCGACAACTGAAAGCATGTCCAGATATATATTTTCGCCCTGTGTCTGTGTTCCCTGCTTATTCCTGATTAAACTCCGCAAGCTGTCCATTTTGGAAAAATCATGATTGACGATCGCCTTATGTACGTCTGATTCCTCCGCGGAAAACTGGATCAGGTAAACAATATTTTCCTGGGTTTGATTATAGATCAATTTTGCTGTGTTGATATCCTGTCGGACCCGGTTTTGTACTTCGTCGATAGTGCTTTTATTGATTGTCCATATACTAATAACCGTTGCAACAAAACCGGTGAGGAATGTGGCTATCAGAAATCCTACGACAAGGCGGTTTTGCAGATTCAGTTTGAAGAGTTGATTTACTAATCTCTCTAGAACTTTCATGATGCATCCCTGCAGGATTTTATGTTTGCAATATATTAAATTTGTTTGGATTATATCATGATGGGAGTATTTAAATCAATCGGTCTTTCGTAAAACTGATTAATCCGGTTCATGCGTACTTTTTAGTTGATAATCTGTTGAATTGAGCCTTGACTGGCTTATGCCTGCGTATCAATGCTCTTGAGTTCACAGACGGGTACTCTGATATTTATTGAAAGGGAGATTTGATGTTGATCCGTTTATGTAGCACCTTTCATCCCGTTATGCTCAAGAACAAGCAATGAAGAAATGAAATACGCCGGTTATTGGTGCCACCTACAAACAAATAGCTGCAACCGTATAAATTATTAATGAATACCAACAGAAACAGAGCATAAAAGAACAAATGGGTCAAGTCTTCCTTTTACCTTGATCCTCTTTCTCTTCATCTATTGCGTATCGAGCATCTTTTTGAACCTTCCAACAAGCGAACCATCCTCGCGCCAAGCGCAGCATGTATTGACAAAATATTTTAAGATCATCTTTGCACGATGAGGATCGAAAACTGCTGGCTTCCTTTGTTGGTATGCTAAATATCCCTGGATGGCAGCCGGGGCCATTGCAACGAGGAGCTCTATCAGGTGAGTGCATCCCTTTTTACCCCCGGCTATTTTTTTTACTCTTGATGTAAAACCTTTCGTAATAAACAAGCCCTTAATGGGAGCGAGGCACCCGATAGTTTCACGGCACGCTTCCATTGGAACAGATATCAGATCAACATCAACATCTTCAATCAAAAGATTAGAACAATTGACCAGCAGTCGAATGGACATGTGATGAATGACGCCGCTCGGTAACGTTTCACCGGTCATCATATGAGTTTCCTGAAAACGATCATCTTTAAGGGAGCCTTCCACAATTATTCTTTGTCCATCATATTCGTATGTCGTTACGTCAATATTTCGCGTATGGAATTTTTTTCCTTTTGATATCCGAATGGAGTGCATTTTGATTTTGATTCTCCTAAAATATTTTAGCAAACTAATGTCGTCACAGCGTAAATCCAACCAACCTCTGTCATTCCGACGCATACCCTGAAAGGCACGAGTGCCGGAATCCAGCATTTTCTAAAATAGTATATAGCTATATCCGATTCTTTGAAGTTGTCAACTGTTAAGCGTAAACTGATAACTGACTATCAATTGTCGAAAGTAAAGATGCAACCCTTGTTTCTGCAGACGATGATCGAAACACCAGATGTGATCGAGCCTAATTTCTTTGAGTCTGCTTCGATGATCAGAAAATCACAGCTCTTTCAGCAGCTTGTTGTCAGTCAGTTTTTCAATAGTCTTGCCGAATCTTTCCATTGACACCGATAAGGGGGCAAATTCAGGAGTGTAGGTGAAGGGCATGGTGCTGATTCCTCTGTGTTCCATAGCGTCAATGACATACTGTATCGTCAGCGCGTTAATATTGAGAGCCGGTTGTTACCTGCGTTCCCCGCTTCCTTTGATTTCTGTAACCGAAACAATATTGATTTTAACCAGTTTAAAAAGGATTTCGTTAACAAAGCGAAAAGGAATCAGCCATATTTCAAGACAATACCTTCCACGATGTTGGAAACATCCTCACAAATATCAATGGATTCTTCAATCCGTTCAAAGATTTCTTTCCACTTGATCAGCTCGATGGCATCTTTTTCATGTTCAAAAAGATCAACCATGGCCGATCTCATGACAATGTCCCCCTCATTCTCCAAGGTGTGGATTTCCACACAGTTATCCAAGATCGTCTTTGCGTTTTTCATATTTCGTATGGAATAAACGATATACTTTACCTTTTTGATTGCATTATTTAAGATCCTTGCCTGCTCGATGATTTCCCTGGCAGGTACTTTAACCTTATACAGGGACATCCTGGTGGCAGAGGCTTCGACCATATCCAGAATGCTGTCCATTTTATTGACAAGATCACAAATGTCTTCACGATCGATGGGGGTGAGGAAGGTCTTGTGCATCTTCTCGTAGGTCCTGTGGGTTATGTCATCAGCTTCATGTTCCAACTCTTTGAGCTTGGCAATTTTTTGGTCAGAGTATTCATAGTGTTCGACTATGTCGAGAAAGAGTTCTCCTCCCTCTTCAATTTTGTTCACCAGCTCTTCAAATAAATCAAAGAATTCCTCTTCTCTGTGAATCAGTCTCATCAGCTATATCCCCCTGGATGATTCGTCAGGCAAGAAGCACAGGTGTTTGTAGTGCCTTGTATCTCTCAAGTTAAAGAATGATTAATGGAATGCGATTCCTTTTCATATTTTACCTCTTGATAAGGAAAAGACTACAAACATATCAGTCGTGACCAGCCTGGGTTTATACTTAGCTGTTCATCAGACGGTTTCTAATATATAAATGTAGCTGAAAGTATCAAGTAGAAATTGAAGCGGTTAGTATTGCGTGCAATGCAATGGCAACAATCGACAGAATTAATTCGTACTTTGCGTTTAATTTTTTTTTGTTTTACTATATTCTAAGAAAATAATAAATATGTTTCACAATTTTTATTGTCGTATTTTTCTCTATTACTTATAATGCAATCCCATATGGTCTCCTTTCAAGTGTGAGGTTGTGGTTCCATGAACAAGTTCTGGTTCTGCTTTTTTCCCATATTTATGGCGGTGAATGTCATCGGCGTCCTACCCATGTTCATGAGTTTTACAGAGGGGCTGGATCGTCCAAAGGTCAACCGGATCATCATACAGTCCGTTGTAACCGCTACTGTTGTAGCCGTTATTTTTTTGGCTATTGGAAAGGTCATCCTTGATCTTTTGGGTATCACCGTCTCCGATTTCATGATTGCCGGCGGCACCCTTCTTTTTATCATTTCCTTAAATGATTTACTCTATATGGAAAAGAGATTGAGTCAGATTGATCCTGAGAGTATGGGGGCCGTGCCTTTAGGTGTACCTCTGATCGTCGGTCCCGCAGTTCTCACTACGATATTAATTCTCGTCAGCGAGTATGGACCCATGGCAACCGTAGCAGCCCTGATTGTGAACATCCTGATTGCCGGTCTGACGTTCTGGCTGTATATGCCGATCATGCGTCTTTTAGGAAAGTCAGGAGCCAGAACAGTATCCAAACTTGCCGCTCTCCTGCTGGCAGCCATAGCTGTTATGATGGTGAGAAAAGGGGTTATGCTCCTTCTTGCCGACAGTTTTAAGATCACTCAGTAAATTTACACCTGCTCTAAAGTTTAGCCTTTTTCTTTTCAATCACGGGATTATCCCTCTAGCTTTTTGCTTTCATAAAAACTTGTTTTCACTCTGAAAAGTATAAGGAAAAGAGAGTTGTGTTAAGAAAAAGGCGGCAACAATATGTGGTATATGCCGACGGTTTGTTACAGTGGTGATCTTAGGAAAATTGGCAGGATGACGACTAAAGCAACACAGGGTATCATTTTCAGCGGCTTGACGACCTCTCCACAGCCTGTTTTTCTTCCAGGATTATGACTGGGGAGATGGTAGTTCAGTCGTCTTGTTATGTTCGCCCTATTTCACTACTTCTCTTTTGATATTCTCGATATTCACATTCTTAACATAGTGAATTATATTCGACCAAATCGCATGAAACCCATATCCGCCATCAACCATTTCTCTAATGGCTTCATCTTTTGACCATCCTTGTTCCACAATTCGATACATAGCACTCATAACTCCTGTTCGGTCTGCTCCGTGTTCGCAGTGGATAAGAAACGGTCCACTTTCTTTCTTCCTTATGATCCTTAAAACTCGAATGACGTCCTCGTCTTCGATATGCCAGGTTTTTACGCTTAACTCTTCGTCTAATAACCGTGTGCCTCTTATTTCATCTGTATCAGAATGAAAGGCACGAAGGTTTATTATAGTTTTTATGCCCATTATTTTTAAGTTTTCCATACCCTGCTTTGTTGGCTGTGCACTTCTGTAGAGGTCATCGTTTATTTTATATAAATTATCGACTCCCGGCAATTGTATTGGAACTGCCCATTCCGACGGACGATTTAATTCCGCTGCTAAAGCAGGCGAAGCAATAATAAAAATAATAAGCAGAA
>JAJFUD010000008.1 GCA_021372585.1 bacterium | reverse complement strand
TTTCTTCTGAACTCTCTCTGAATGGCAAACTCTTTGTAGAGTTCATTGCCCTGATCTATCTGTCTTATGTCAAACAGAAGCACCTGTATCAAGCTTTGGGGGTAGAGCCACCCTCGTTATGAGTTAGCGGGAATGCAGGGTATAAACCACGTATAGTTTCGATAATTAGTTTCAGTTGACAATTGGAAATTTCACTTTAAACTCTTATTTACTTACCGATTGGTAAGTAGAAATAAATGAGAAAGGATGAGATTTAAATGAGTATACAATTAAAGCATATCTTCAAAATAAAGAGTCAAAGACACATAAAGAAAAATGATAGTAATTCAAATATTCTTTATGAAGATGATGGTTTTGTGAAAGATTTTCTTGGTAAATACTCTAAGATGCCGTTAGAAAAAATACTTGCAAACAATTTCATCAGAAATAATCTTTTAAAAAAAGGAGATGAAAGATTAAAACAAACTCTTCTATCATATAAAAAATATCCTGCCCATGTCCAGGAAGACAAGTATTACATGGCTAGAAACTTAATCCACACTGCCAATAATGCCTATAATAATGCAAGAACTGCTCCTGGTATAAAAAAAGCCCTTCTGAATTCATTTGCCATTAACATCTATTTAAAGAAAAAAGAAAGCCTTAAAAGATTCCAAAATGAGTTTGGTCGTAATCCTCCCAGTTTTTTAACTATCAGTCCTTCTAAATTCTGTAACTTAAAATGTACTGGTTGTTATGCGAATAGTTCATCCAAAGCTACTGAAAGCCTTGATTGGGATGTCCTGGATAGAATCATGACTGAAAAAACAAATTTGTGGAATTCTTATTTTACCGTTATTTCCGGTGGTGAGCCATTTCTTTATAAAAGCCAGTCTAAAACAATATTAGATCTGGCTCGTAACCATCCAGAAAATTATTTTCTTGTATATACCAATGGAACATTAATTGACAAACAGATGGCCAAAGAACTAGCAGATGTTGGAAACATTACGCCTTCTATATCTGTTGAAGGTTTTGAGAATGAAACCAATACCCGAAGAGGTCCGGGAGTTTATGAAAAAACAATGGATGCCATGAGATATTTACGAAAAGAAAAAGTACCTTTCGGCATCTCCCTTACCGCAACAAAAAATAACGCTGATTTAGTGGTTAGTGACAGATTAATGGATTTTTATTTTCAAGAGTGTGGAGTATCTTATGCTTGGATATTTCAGTTAATGCCAATAGGCCGCGCAGATTCGCTAGAAATGATGGTAACGCCTGATCAACGAGTAAAAATGTTTCGACAAACTCAACATTTAGTTCGAGATAAACAATACTTTATCGCTGATTTCTGGAATAGCGGTTGTCTTACTAATGGTTGCATTTCCGCTGGTAAAGCAAGTGGTTACTTGTATATTGATTGGCATGGAAACATTACGCCTTGTGTCTTCAATCCTTACTCACCAGTGAATATTCTTGACATTTATAAGAGAGGGGGTACATTAAACGATGCTTTAAAAGAGCCTTTTTTTGTTGCTATCCAGGAATGGCAAAAGCAATATTCATTAGATAGGAAGGTCGACGAAATAGGTAATCTGATTACTCCCTGTGCAATTAAAGATCATTATGATGTTATGACTCAGTTTCTTAAAGAATATAACCCAAAACCGATCGATGAAGCAGCAGAAATAGCATTAAATGATACTGATTATCAGAAAGGTTTAATCGATTATGGAGTGAAAGTCCAAGATGCAACGGATGAGATATGGAAAAATGAGTATCTAAGATAGGCTGCATCCTAAAATATTGAACGAGGAGAAAACAATATGAAAAAATCTGAGGTTGCTTTTCAAAATAACGCTATTTATGATACTAAAAAGTATATCATCAACACAGCCAGACATTTATTTTCTGATTTTAGTTATCTTGGAGTATCGATGAGTGATATAGCAAAGAAGCTTAACATCACAAAGGCAGCTTTATATTACCATTTCAAAGGAAAGGAGGAAATCTATATCAAAGTTTTGGATGAAGTATTTTCTGATTTAAGCCAAATAGCAAAAGAGGCTTTACAGGAAACCACCATTGATAAGAAGCTATTAAAGCTTATCAAGAATTATTTAGTGTTTGGTTGTAAAGAAAAAAACTTGATTAAAGCTATCATGATGAAGATGGCACCGTCCGATTCTAAGATAAAAAGTCACATTATTCAATTAAGAGAACAATTATTCGATTTGGTTCAACCAATCATTGATGAATTGATTATGCATAAAAAGAACAAAAATAAAATTGACAGTAAAGTTCTGACATCACTTATTACCGGCATGATGGATGGTCTTCTTTTAGAGTATTCATTTATGAATAAAAAGCTTGATTCAGAAAATGTTGCCAATCAGATTGTTGGGTTTTTATTTTAAATGGAGTGTATAGAATTTTTATGCTCTGAAAGGATATAATAATGTTTCTAACTTTAGCAGATATATTGTTAAATCCAATTAAATTTGTTGTAATAGTGCTTATGTTAATCCTAATTGTTTATTTTATTTATGCGTTTAATACTAAACATTGGCCTTTTTAATTGTATAAGAGAATTTTGATGCAGTATGTACTGTTCACTGGTTCCCTTGCAGAAATTGCTATATGATAAAAGAAGACTTGATTGATGATTGCAAGGAATTATTATTTGACTTTGAATCTGGAGTAATCCCTTCTATCAAGAAAATAGAAAAAGCATTAGCTTGCTAATTAAGGAAATTCAATCTGCCCAACAACTCCGTCCCCTTGGGATTGGAGGATTCACGGAGAGGGCGGGATTCGAACCCGCGGAGCGATTTATAGTCACTCACTCGCTTAGCAGGCGAGTGCCTTCAGCCACTCGGCCACCTCTCCATATCTAAACATACCCAATATAGGGTACCGTTTTTTAGGCTGATGTCAATGAAGCGCTTGTTAGCCGGTAATATAGGTCTTGGGTGCTTTTTCCCAAAAACCTTCCAGGTCGTATTTCTGCCTTTCCTGTTCCATGAAAACGTGGAGGACGACATCACCGTAATCCAAAATCATCCAATTGCTTTTGTATTCGCTTGGAGGGAATAACAAAGGGTAATGTTGATTTTTCATCTCTCTCTGAACAGCATCGATGAGCATATTCGAGAGGGTAGTGTTGTCCGCTGTGCAGATTATGAAGTAGTCTGCAATGCTGGTTAATTCAGCAATTTTTAAGACTACAATATCGTCGGCCTTCATTCTTTTCAAAACATCAATAATCACTTCTTTTTTCATGTCGACGATCTCGTCTACATTGTTAGCATTCGTTTCTATAATAGCCTCCTATAGATATAAACCTTTTTCATTAATATACGTAAAAACTACATCAGGGACAAGATACCGAATCGTTTTTTTTGCTCTGATCCTATTTCGTATGTCACTTGAAGATATCTCCAGTAAAGGGATATCTAAGAAATGCACCTTTTCGATACAACCCGGTAAATATTTTATCCTCTCGATCACTTGTTTTTCTGTGTAGCCTGGTCTGGATCCGGCGATAAATTGAGTCATTTCTAAGACCTGGACTGAGTCTTTCCAAGATGTTAACTCACTGATCGAATCCATCCCGGTAATAAAGAAATATTGATACAGAATGGAGGGGTATTTTTCCTGTAATAGCCTGAGAGTATCGATGGAATAACAAGGCGTCTCCCTCCCTATCTCAATAGAGGATACTTCAAACTGAGGATGGTTTTGAATCGCCAACTCGACCATCTTGAGACGGTATTCCGGTTCGATAGGAAATTCGTCTTTTGAGTAACCGGGATGACCATTCGGGATAAATAATACTTTTTCCAGATCAAATGTTTCTCTGGCATTTTCTGCTAAAACAAGATGTCCGTTGTGGATTGGGTTAAAAGATCCTCCCATCCATCCGATTCTCTTTTTATATGGCTTCATCACACCCATTGAAACCGCTTTTCTCCGATTAACACGACATCCCCTGCTATTACACCATGGGAAGCCAGGATCTTGTCGACGTTCATTCGTTTGAACATGCGGTGAATATAGCGGATACTGCCCGGATAACTTAGGTCTGTTCCCGTTACGATCCGCTCTATCTTCTCACAAGTCAGGCGGTAGGTATTATCGCCTACTTTTTCTACCAGAAAATCGGATTCCGGCAAGGAATAATAAGCTACATAAGTTGGTTCCACCGGGATGATGGGTAGATCTTTCAATTGTTGAAATAAATAGGTTAACAAAGGATCCAGTCCGATTTTTTCTTTGCCTGAAATGATGAAATAGGGCATCCCTAAAGGTTTCAGAATAGCGGGGATTCTCTCCAGAAAAGACTCACTCACCCCGTCCATCTTGTTGCACACGATGACAGAAGGTCTTTGAAAAAGGGCATCATTGAAGGTTTTGACTTCGTTAAACAATATCTGTATCTCAGAGGCAAGAGATTCTTCGTCTTCCTGCTGGATATCGATCATATACAGAAGAATACGGCATCGTTCAATATGGCGGAGAAAAGTAAATCCCAATCCTTTTCCCTCATGAGCGCCTTCCAATAATCCAGGAATATCGGCAATCGTGAACCGTTTTCCTGGAGAGACATCTACCACGCCTATATTGGGAACCAGAGTGGTGAAAGGGTAATCTGCAATTTTTGGTTTTGCATTGGTGGTTTGAGCCAGCAAGGTGGATTTTCCTGCGTTGGGAAATCCGACTAATCCGACATCGGCAATAATTTTCAATTCCAGGAAGAGCTTCTTTTGCTCCCCCGAGGCACCTAACTCCGCTATACGTGGAGCCTGCTCCAGAGAATTGGTAAAAGAAGCATTCCCTTTGCCGCCTAATCCCCCTTTGGCAACCAGAACCGACTGCCCCGGAGAGGAAAGATCGGCTAAGAACCGATGAGTTTGCTGTACAATTTCTTCTTCTACGGGTTTGGGTTGATCCTGAATTTCATAGACAAGGGTACCCAAGGGAACAGATATAATAAGGTCTTCCCCATTAGCGCCGTGTCGGTGGCCACCTTCTCCATTTCCACCATGCTCCGCTTTAAAGTGTTTCTGGTACCGGAAATCAGTCAAAGAACTGACTCCTTCTCTGGCTACCAGATAGACATCTCCGCCTTTTCCGCCATGACCGCCATCGGGACCGCCACGGTCGATAAACTTTTCTTTGCGAAAGCTGATGACACCGTCCCCACCTTTACCGGCCTGGATATAGATACTTATCTCGTCTATGAACAAACTTAGCTCCTTTGCATAAATAACAAACACCCCTTCTCTGAAAACAGAGGAGGGGTGTTAAAATAGTATCTTGATAAGATTACAGTACGGATACTTGCTTTCTTTCCCTGCCAAGACGCCCAAACTTCACTTTGCCTTCCACTAAGGAAAACAGGGTGTAGTCTTTTCCGATGGAGACATTGGTGCCAGGATATATTCTGGTGCCACGCTGTCTGACAATAATGCCACCGGCTTTCACGACCTGACCATCATATACTTTTACGCCCAAATACTGCGGATTCGAATCTCTTCCGTTCGTGCCTGTAGTTTTCTTTCTACCCATATCTGAACTCCTTACTTATTATCCTGATTACAGGAGTAAGATTTTAACAAAAAAACTTTTTTACGCAACCCGTATTTCAATAAGAAATTTTGATTGTTTGTGTTTCAGCTATCCATTGAACTTCTGCACCAAAAGCTTCACTGATGAAACGTAATGGAACAAATGTCCTGCCCGTGGTAATTTCTGGCGGGACCGTGAGGGTAACCTTGGCTCCGTTCACCAACGCGGTAGAATTACCTATTTCAATCATTATATTATTGGTACCGAGGGTGATATTGATCGTCCCTTTTCCCACCTTTGGCTGCCAATCAATTTTCGCACCAAACGCCTCACCGATAAAACGCAGGGGGACCAAAGTGGAGCCTTTTTTGAGGTAGGGTGCGGCATCCATAGGTACTTCTTTACCGGAAATAGTAGCTTTTTTAGAGCCGATTCGTAATTCAATCATGATCTTTTCACGGACAACCGTGATTTCAAAAGGAATTTCCCGGTCACCGCCGTTTGACTTGATTTGCAGATCAAAACTAAACGTTCCGTCTTCCATTGTGGCAGTATCAATCTTAACAGAGATCGTTTTCTTTCCATTGGCCAACAGAGAATACTTTGATGTGGAAAGTGTAATACCAGGCGTAGCAGGCCGAATGGAAACGGTAGCGTCTAATTTACCTGATCCGATATTCCTGCTGACCAATTCCACCTCTTTTTTCTCTCCGAGTTTCATTTCCAGGGCAATCTTTTCAACATTCTGATCGTTATATTGCACTTGAAGTGTTGGGGGAGCTTCCTCAACCACTACTGTCACTTCAAGCTCGATTTTCGAGGATTTGAATGTAAACGTTACCTTATCGGTGTAAGTACCAACTTTGGTTAGTTTATCCGCTACTAATGACAAGGTGATATTCTGTTCTTGCCCGATTTTCAGTGAAAACTCTTTTTTACAATCCAATGTAATGAAATCAGGCGTTTGCATCACTTCGATATCAGCATCTTCCTGCCCTTCATTTTTCAGAAGAAAAGCCTGAGGAGCCGGCAAGTCGCCCCCTAAAATATATTTTCCGAAATCCAGTGAGTCCGGCTGTGCGATTACTTTTGGAGCGACGACCGTTACATGAACTTGAATCGTATCGTTTCCGCCATTGGATGTAATTTTGATCTCGTCTTCATACTCCCCGCTCTCTAGCCCTTTTGTGTTACAAGTGACCGTGATAGTTTCGGCGTTGCTCTCAAAGTTTCTCTTGGAGAACTGAATCCATTTTGCCTTGGATTGCAGAACAACGGAAATCGGTCCAATCTCGGTGTTTTTAATGGCTACGGTTCTTGTATCTTTCGTGCCTTGAGACATAGTACCAAAATCTAAAGAATTCGTAGAAATGGATAGCTTCGGTTTGGGTAGTATGGAAAAAACAACCGGTATCACTTTCGTATATGAAGAGGTTTTTACTTCCATCTTACCGGAATAATTACCTGCTGATAGAGAGGCAGGATTAATATGAAAAGGAATTTCTTGCTGACTTAATGGATTCACAGTAAAAGAAGTTTCCGATAATTCGATAAAGGAATCTTTCGTTGAAATGGTCACTTTTCCAGCCATTTTACCGGCGTTAGTGAGCTTGATCACGGATTTTAAAGAATCATTTACTTTGATGGAAGGATATATAACTTCGTTCGGTACAACCGAAACCAGGTCTTTCGTATTCGACATTCTTGGATTATCCAAGTTGTGAATCTGTGCATTCAATATCGTATTTTTCGATTCAATAAATACGATGCAGTTTAGGAATTCTTTTGCCCATTCGGGTTTGATATTAAATTCAACTCTCTCTGAAGCGTTTTCTTTTGTTTCGATCGTTTTTCCGTCACGAACTAAAAACCGATGAAACTTCTCACCATTTCTTCCAGCAAAATAGGTAAAATCTTCTGTGAGAACGATATTTAATTCGCTATCGGCAGGCACGTTCTCATAGGTCGCCGTGACAACCACTTTTGAATCAACTACTTTCCCTTCCAGCTGGATAGTCGCATCGGTCTTTATCGCTAGGTGTTTTCGCATTCTGGACTGGGCATCCGATTCATTAATAATGTCAAATGATTCTCCATTCATAAAACAGCTGGGAACTCCTTCTACATTATATTTTTCTGCACGTTTCATGGTATAGGGATTGCCTAAGGGATCTCCTCTCCAATCGACATGTTCCTTAATAAAAACAAACTCTTTCCCAAAAGTTTCTTCATACCATTTGTCTAATTTGCGGTTAGCATCCACACAAGGTCCGCACCACTCTGCAGTAAACAACTCTATCAATACTAATTTCTTGGCTTTTCCAGCCCCTTTGGCGAAAGGTATGGCAGAAAAAGGCATAACAGAGAGCAACAGATAAAATAGGGAGAACACACCTATTAAAATTTTTTTCATTTGGTCTCTCCTTTGGTAAATGAGCTATATCACATCGATTATAACGTAAATCATATCAAAAATACATCATTTGGAACAAAAACGTTCACTCGTTTTTGTTCCAAATGATTACCACTATTTAATGAATTCGTTAATAGCCGGCTCTGCATCGGATGCGATATCAGAAATACCATTTTTGAATTTGATTTCCAAATCCTTTGAAATTAACATCAGGTAAGGAGCTTCCCCGAGATACAATAAATTGGATATAGCCATCTTATCGTCATAGATGACCGATTCATTTCGGACATACTCCTTAATGAAAGAAGTAGTCTCTAACGCATCACGGTCAGAAATAAAGATAACCCGTACACCGGTACCCTCAAAGAGATCACGGATAGAGGCACACTTTTGCTTACAAGATCCACAACCGACATCGACAGAGATAAATGCAGTCTTCTGTTTTCGCAAATCGGACAACTGGATCGTATTTCCAAGATGGTCTACCGCTTGGAAAGTCTTTAGTTTGTCACCTACGGCAGCCAGACTGATCCCATTTGGAAACAACTGATCCAAAGAGGCTTTTCCGTTTACTTTAATATACGTCAGTTTCATAGTCCTCATCAACCCATCTTTGAATGCTCCAGCGTATTTTGTCAGGATATCATCATCGGGCGTAAAAATACCAGTATTATTCGCTAATGACTCTAAATTATGCTCATAAAACTTATTATAATAAGCACCTAAATAATACTCTTCTCCGCCTAGAATCAACGGATAAATCGATCCGATGCTACGAATTTTCAACTCTGAATCTAAAATAACGGAGACGTCGGAGAAATTGCGAACGGGAAATTGAGCGACATATCCATTTAATCTTTGCATCCGGTTGTCCCATAAATTTGCAAAGTCAATCGATTGCGGAGGATTGGACTCCTGATCAGTCAACCGGGTGATGTTCTGCACGTCGTAAGTGCCCCTTAATGCAGCGATCTCGATATCTTTCATAGTATCAGACGGCTTCATGATCCATAACACCGCAAACAACAAGCTGGTAATAACGGGAATCACAAACAACGGATTTTTAAGACCTAAGTTTGTTTTAGTGGTGGATGCTTTAGCATTCTCTTTTTTATGTTGCACGTGTGCTTTTTTATGTTTCATTCCCATTTTTCCTTATAAAGTAACTAGTGTATTTTAGCCTTCAGAAGATCGCCTAACCGTTTTATGGCTTCCTGTATTTTTTCCGGTGTGGGCATAGTAAAGTTCAATCTCATCGTGTTGGTGCCTTTTCCATCAGGATAAAATGCAGTTCCTACAATATAGGCAACGCCATTAGCCAAAGCATCCTTAAAAATTTCCACTGTGTTGATATATTCCGGTGCCTCAGCCCATAAGAACATTCCACCCTGAGGAGCGTTCACTTTCACTTCCGTGGGAAAATAGTCTTTTACAGCCTGCACCATGACTGCACATTTGTGAGAATATGCTTTTTTGATAGTCTCGACATGTGACCATAAATAATCTTTGTTTAAGTACTCACACACAGCCACCTGAGTGACGACAGGAGAGCAAAGATCAGTAGCCTGCTTCACCAGGTTTATCTTAGAGATCACGTCGGTGGGCGCCACTACCCAACCCATTCGGATGCCAGGTGCCAGAATTTTTGAAAAAGTACGCATATAGATCACCCGGTTCTCTGTATCCAGCGCTTTTAGAGGAGCAACCGGTTCTCCAGAGTAACGAAGATCGCCGTAAGGATTATCTTCAACGATCAGAAGATTGTATTGGTTGGCAATGGCCAGGAGTTTCTTTCTTCTCTCTAAGGTCATTGTGACGCCAGCCGGATTCTGGAAAGTAGGAATGGTGTAGAAGAACTTAGGTGAAATGCCTTTGGCATGCAATTTCTTCAGTATGATCTCGAGTTCTTCAATAATGGCACCGTCGGCATCCATCGGTACGGTCTCAAATTGGGCGCCAAATGTTTGAAACGATTGAATGGCGCTTAAGTAGGATGGCGCTTCCAAAATGACTGTATCACCATCTTCAATAAAAAGCTTGGAAATAAAGTCAATAGCTTGCTGTGAACCGGAACTAACCAGGATATTTTCTTCCATCACGTTAGTGATGCCATCATGTTTGGATAGCTCCGCTAATGCTTTTCGTAAAGGTGTATATCCGGGAGTTTCTCCGTATTGTAAAGATACAGCAGCGTGGGTTGTTAAAGCAATATCCATACATTCTCTGAATTTCTCAGCAGGAAACATGGTTGGATCAGGTAGCCCCCCGCCTAAAGAGATGATACCAGGCTGGTTGCCAAGTTTTAATAACTCCCTAATAATAGAGGACTTGACTCTGTTAGCTCTCGCCGTGAACAACTGTTGATAATCTAAAATAGCCATAAACATACCCTCCTTATAAAATTTTTGTCAGTCCACCGGTAAAGATTTACTTGATTGGGTTTAATGACCTCCAACAAGATATAGCCATTCCGATTGACTAGATATTCACCCGTTTCTGCAATCACTTTTCTTTGCCATAACACATCTTCCTTGGTTAGAGCAAATAGCTTAATAATAGTCCCTTTTAGGGATTCATCAGAAGATTTTTTGTAAGCGTTATATCCAATGAGTACAGTTGTGTTGCCGATAGAAGCCCAAACCGGAGCATATCCATATTGTTTTCTCTGGAAAAGCAAATGACCTTTCAAATCCAATACTTGTGTGGCATGATCCATCGATAATAACCACTTGGATGAATCCTGAGCAAATTGAACAGACTGAAAAGCACTTTCAGCTTTCGTTTTCCAGATATGCTCACCTTTTGGATCTATAATAACAGCGATATAGGTTATTTTTCCATAATCTGAGGCTGTATAAGCCAAGACAGTGTGTCCGGTATTATTCACATCAGCGAGAATCGGGAATACCGCACTATCATCTTCTACCGGGGGATCCAAATGATCATTCCACAAAGTAAATCCATTGTTGGTTTGAAACAGCTGAATATCCCCATTTGATTGCACCAGTATGACGTATAAACCATTTTCTGATGCTTCCATCGTGTATCGATAAAACATTTCCGGTAAGCTAAACTCGTGAAGAGTGATTCCCTTTGAATCAGTATGAGTGTAAAGTCTGTTTAAATTAAATTTGGAGGAAAAAAGAAAACCTAATTGCTGGTTTCGGTACAACCAGAAATTTTCAACAGAAAAATCTTTCTTAAATTTCTGCCAGATCACTTTTTTCTCCTGAATAGAAAAACAGCTGACTACAGAGGTGTTGACGTATAGTAGTTTTTCGTCGATAGAAAAAAGTATTTTTCGGATGGGATCCTCGAAATCGTGTGAAGCCAAAACAGTACCGTCTTCCTGAAACAGTTTGAGGAGGCCGTCAACCTGGCCAATCGCCACCCATCTTCCTGAAGGAGAGACCGCATATGCATTAATATTAGATAAGGAATCTACAGACCACGCTTTTTTAAGAGTTCCGATCGGGAGATGGAATAGTATATAGATAAGAATGATCCCAAGTACAAATAAAGCTATCAGCTTAAACGTAAACTTCGATTGTAAACTACCCTTAATTCTCATCACTACTAAAAATTATATCGAAAGCTTTTCTTTTCGCAAACAATCTGATATACCTTGTCATTAAGGTTTGATACCCTTTTATTATTAAGATAGAACAGAACAGGAGTTTTGGATGGGATTTGATTATGTAATGGTCTTGATGATTGGTTTAATTGTCATCACTAGTATTCTCTGGATCATTGCCTGGAAAAAAGATGCTTATCTCAATATCGCCAGTATTGGAAATTGGATTATTTTCTGTCTCACGATTGTTGGATATCTCTATTTTATCAGCTTATTTATCTCTCATCAGTATAATTTTCAGGCAGTATACCAAAACACAAATAACCAGATGCCCTTTTTATTATTAATTTCTTCTTCTTGGGCTGGTCAGGCGGGATCGCTTTTTTTATGGTTGTGTATGCACTCATTAACCTTGTTGATTGCTTTACGATACAAACAGTACAAAGCGTATATCAGTCCCATTTTGCTAGTAAACCAGTCCATTATTCTTTTTTTGGTCTATAAAGCACAACCTTTCTTAAAAACACCGGTGGCTTTTCACAATGGTATAGGATTAAATCCGGTTCTAAGCCATATCTATATGTCAATCCACCCTCCGTTTGCTTTTCTTGGGTATGCTCTGATTTCTCTTCTTTTCGCTTTTACCATCGCTCATCTGGTTCATCCCATTGATATTGATTGGGTTGTGAAAGTTAAAAAATGGGTGTATTGCGCTTTCTTTTGCCTCTCCAGTACGATCATTCTTGGATCACTTTGGGCTTATTCTGTTCAGGGATGGGGAGGATTATGGGCCTTTGATCCGATTGAAAACGCTTCATTAGTCACCTGGATCTTACTGATGGTGCTGATTCATCATATTACATGGTACCAGAAGCGGAAAATTGCCCCTCACTTTTCTTTATTGCTGATGATCCTCATCTTTTCCTCGGTATATCATATGGTAATGCTTCTCCGATCCGGATTGATGGAACAGTTAACCCAACATGCCTATATGGGCGAGAGCTTATTGTCTGTCCTTTTAATCATTGATATAGTCTATTTTCTAATACCGATTTTAATTTTTTGTTTTCGATACAAACATATTGAAACAGACAAAGAAAAAAAATATTTCACTTCCGCCCCCTATTCCATATTTCTGTTTTCTTTCTTTATGTTATTTTTGGCCGGATTGCTTTTCCTTCAAATCAACCAGCCATTAATTCAGAGGTTTTCTACCTATACACTTCCCTCTCTCACCAGCTGGTTCTTGCCATTGTTTTACGTGGGTGTGCTAGGTTTTTTAATCACAAATCAGTTACCCTCTTTTTTGCAGGTTTTTCATAGAAATCACCACCAACTTCAGTTGATTTCCATGATTGTGACAAACTTTTTAATATCGCTTCTGCTCTCTTTTGTCTTTATCCTATTGTCCGGCAACAAACTTACCACTACCTTACTTCCGATCGTGTTTATTTTCTTTTCCTGCTTGTGGATTGTTGACTCCGTCCAGATACAAAAAAAGGAATCAGTCAAAAATCTTGTTGACCGAATCACCCATATTGCTATCAGTCTGTTAATCATCAGTTTTACTTTATCTTCCACGGATTCATCCGTAAAATCCCTTTTTCTTTTACCTTCCGATACTATCGCGTTAGAAAAGATTTCCATCTCGATGAAAGCACCGCCTGTCGAAAAAGAAGCTTACATAGGAGCTATCCAAACATACCCAATAGAAATGAATACAAACGGGAACCTGTATCCAATTCATCCTTCGATATGGGAGTATGTGAGAAAAACAGTCAAAACACAGATGAAGATTCCTTTTATCCAGCGTGTTGGATTTTTGGATATGCAGGTGATACCGAAACAGAAAAACCAGATAGAATTTATTGCCGATGAGTTGGTGTATTTTAAAGATTCTGAAATAGTGATCTCGAACAAAATACACTCCCCCTCTCCGGGTCAAGAAGGATTACAATTAGTCAGTGCGGATGTCATCATTAAAAAGATCAATCAAGATAGTGAGTATAAAGAACCTTATGTGACAGAGGTTTTACACATAACAAAAGAGAATAATCAGTCAGATATCCGTTTTAATATCACTCCTTCCTATTCAGAGCTGCTGGAAACAGAATTGCATTGGAGCATCTCTGAGACGAATAGCATTCTGTTACAATCGGCTGACTGGAATGACGGTATTCAAGTTGATCTCGTAAAAAAGCCTTTTGTCGTTGGGATCCGGTTCTCGTATTTCCTGCTGTTACTCATTCTCCTGGTTCGTATTTTGTTTTTCCGATACAAAAAATGGGGAAAACAATACTTATTTCCTGCTTATCACCACACGCCAAGAAGGCAAAGGCACACCGATTAACACGCTTCTTTGTAGAACTAACTCTATAGGACTATAATTATAGTATGGCAAAAAAATGGGAATTACACTTAAAAAGGATAATTAGCCTTGTAATAGCTGGTTCTTTAGCTTTCCCGATAGGATCTCTTTTCAGGGAAATTGCAGAAAAAAATCAGCTATCTCATAGTCTATCTCTCTTAGTCACTTTTGCCGGGGTGTTGATTGCCCTGTTCCTTGGATTAGTGGTGCTTCCCTTCATTACAGAGCTGATTAGCACCCAATTTATCGCTGTTAAGTTGTTTAGTTTGCGCCTTCGTTCGAAAAGAACCTATCTTCTTGACAGCAGCTGTATATTAGACGGTCGAGTGATTGAATTAGTCAAGATGGGCATTTTAGAAAGACCGATTGTCATCTCTTCCATCACCCTCGATGAGATATCCCGACTGAAAAATACCAGCGATACTTACCAGAACAGAGTAAAGAGAGGCTTCGAAATGATCGAGCAGATCAAAAAGCTCAAGAATCCCCCCTTAAGAGTGCTGCCTTTTTCCAAACCACCCAAAACAATCCGGGAACATCTGATTACCCTGGCAAAGCAAATCAAAGCCACCATCATCACTTTAGATGCCTCCCTGACCGATTTGGCGAAAACATACCGTATACCGACTGTCAATATTCATGAATTAGCGAATGCTTTTCGGATCCAGATACTTCCTAAAGAACAGTTTGAGGTTTTATTATCCAAACCCGGCAAAGAAGCCAATCAAGCAATCGGTTACCTGGATGACGGCATGATGGTGATCGTGGAAAATGGAAAACCGTACATTAACCAACGCATCATTGCAGAATGCACCTCTCTCCTTCAATCCACAGGCGGAAAGATCATTTTTGGCCGTTACATCAAACATGCCGAATCCTGAAAATCACTTTTCAGCTCTTGTAGTAGCAGGAGGATTAGGAACCCGGTTCTCTTCCTTAGAGAATAAAAATACGAAATGGCTGTATGGATTGCCTGTTTTGGAATACTCCCTGCAAGCTTTTCAATCCTGTCCGTTTATTGCCGATATCGTCCTGGTTGGGAATGATAAGATTGATTCCAAAGAATTGTCTGCTCGTTACCCAAAATTGACCGGGATCAGGGCAGGAGGTAAAACCCGAACCGAGAGCGTTTGGAATGGTTTACAGGCGATAGATTCCTCTGCTCGCTATGTTTTTATCCATGATGCTGCCAGACCCTTGTTAGAGGTATCCTTTATCAACCGGATGGCAGAGCAGATTCTTTTACAAAATCATCTGACCGGATTATTTCCGGTCTTGCCTTTGTATGATGCTTTGAAAAGCCTGGACCGTGATTTTTTCCCCGTGACTTATGAAGGACAACCACTTTATAGGACTCAGACGCCACAGTTATTTCAATGGTCAGTATTAAAAAGCGTTTTTATCGAGAATGCTTCATTACAGCCATTTCGGGACGAGATTCAGATGATCCGGCATTTCAGGAAAGAGTCCCAATTCCTGGCGATACCGGGTTCCTACCATTTAGAGAAGATCACTACTCTGCAGGAATGGCACCTGATTGAAAAACTGGCGCCAGTAGAAACTTGTATCGGAGTTGGCTACGATTTTCATTATTTTCAAACCGGCAGAGATTTAGTGCTGGGCGGCCTCACTATCCCCGGCTATGAAGGTTTAGAGGGAGACTCAGATGGTGATGTGTACGTACATTCTGTCCTGGAAGCCTTATTAGGCGCTTTATCGCTAGGGGATATGGGTTCCTTTTTTGGTGTGGGCACCCCTGAGGTGATGCACAAAAAAAGCACCGGCTTCCTACTACAACTGTATGAAGATGAGCATTTCAAAAATGTTCGGATAAAACATATAGACACGACGATCGTATGTAAAAAACCCGTTTTGAAGAGCTGGATTCCGGCTATGAAAAAAAATATCAGCCAACACCTTTCTATTTCAGAAAACCAAATTAATATTAAATCCACTACAGATAAAGGAATGGATGCGGCAGGCGAGGGAAAAGGAATACGCTGCATTACTGTGGTGTTACTGGATATCCTAAGGAGGAGCTATGCAGGATGAATTGATAGAACAGGTTAAAGCATTGGTTGCGGTTGCAAAAGAAAATCATCTGAAAACATTTTCTGTTCAGATGGGAGATTTTTCCTTGCATCTGGAATCAGAAGATCTGGTAAAACCAACGGCTTCACTGCCCAACCAACCCGTACAACCCCATGAAACCGCTATAGATGAGAATATTATTACGATTAAATCGCCTTTGGTCGGCACCTTTTACCGATCACCCTCTCCAAATGCCCCTTCATTTGTTGAAGTGGGAGATATCATAGAGCCAAGACAGGTAATGTGTATTATCGAAGCGATGAAAGTGATGAACGAGATCAGCTCGGATATAAAAGGAAAAGTCATTGAAATCGTCCCGGAGAATGGGCAGATTGTTGATTTTGGTCATCCGCTGTTTATCCTTGAACCAATTTTAGAAACAGAGGACTCCTCTCTATGATCATCAAAAAAGTGTTGATTGCGAACCGCGGAGAGATTGCTCTTCGCATTATCCGCGCCTGTAAAGAGATAGGCATTCCCACTATCCTGGTCTATTCCGAGGCGGATACCGATTCGATTCCGGTTAAATTTGCCGATGAATCCTTCTGTATCGGTCCCGCTCCCTCCAATCACAGCTATCTGAATCACTCCTCCATCATTGCCACAGCCACTTTATTAGGCGCAAACGCCATACACCCCGGATACGGGTTTTTATCTGAGAACGCTACCTTCGCCTCGATCTGCGAAGACTATGGCATCCAATTCATAGGACCCTCTCCTTCGATGCTGAAAATTACGAAGAATAAAGCGAATGTCAGGCATATTGCCTCCAAAGTCGGGGTGCCCATTTTACCCGGTACGCTGGAGCCGATTGAAGACGAACAGGAAGCCAAACAAATAGCGGATGAAATAGGCTATCCGGTACTGTTAAAGGCTGCCATGGGGGGTGGGGGACGAGGCATTCGGTTAGTGCAAAACCAGGAAGAAATGGCGGAGCTTTTCTCCATTGCCAAGAGAGAATCCTTTTCTTCTTTTGGATCAGAAGATATCTATATTGAGAAATGCCTGATCAAACCAAGACATATTGAAGTCCAGATCCTGGGAGACGGAAAAGGAAACGTGATCCATCTGGGCGTGAGAGAGTGTAGTATTCAGCGAAAACATCAGAAGATCATTGAAGAAGCCCCCACTAAAGCTTTAAATACGGAGCAGATTAAAGCCATCACCGACAGTGCGGTCAAGTTAGCGAGTGCCTTGCAATATGAGAATGCGGGTACCTGTGAATTTCTCGCGGACGAGAACGGTCAGTTTTATTTTCTTGAGATCAATGCCCGTATACAGGTAGAACACCCGATCACAGAAGAGACAACAGGGATTGATATCGTGAAGGCACAATTCTCCATCGCACAGACAAAAACCTTACCCTTCACCCAAGAAGAGATTCATCAAACCGGTTGGGCGATGGAATTCAGGATAAATGCTGAAGATCCGGTAACGTATACTCCCAGCGCCGGTAAAATTAATCTGGTTCATTTCCCGCTCGGGAAAGATGTCAGGATAGATTCACATATTTATTCAGGCTATACCATCCCCTCCTTTTATGATTCATTGGTAGCCAAATTGATTTTAAAGGGTCAAACCAGGGAAGATTGTATCAAAACCGCAAAACGTTGCTTAGAAGAGTTTACGATTGAAGGTATTAAGACGAATATCCCCTTATTGTACCGAATCGTTCATCATCCGGATTTTGAACAAGCCAAACTACATACCGGTTTTATTGAGGAGATGGGCGCTTAGTTTCTTCCAGGATTTCCACTTGATACAGATAAAAACTCATCCGTGGAGTCTCTGTTTTATACGCAAATCTGGATAGCCCGGCTTTCTGGCACAATGCCTCCATAAATTCGTGTTTTTCGGGTAATGATTCCCAGACTTGAGGTAAAAAAGTAGCCTGATAGCCATTATGGTTAATAATCACACCATCAATTCCGGGATGCAGTTGTTCCAACAATTCTTCCCAGGTGCTGACATGAATCTCAACCGGTACCGTGAGAAGCGAAATCTCGATATCAGTCAGTTTCCATTCTTCCCTGCTTAAAGGTAAAAATCGGGTATCTTCAAAGGCAGCATGAAAGGCATTTTGACTCACATCCAGCAGTAACGGTTGATAGGGAACGATGGAGCCTACACAACCTCTGAGCTTTCCGTGAATGGTCAGCGTGACAAACGAAGCTCTTTCTTCCATTAGCAGAGGGTCCACCGGTAAAAAATCAGTCTGGTGTACTCTTTTTCGTTGTGTCAGCCAAGTTTCAATTGTAATCCGAGCCACCCTGAACAAAGTCTCTCTCGCTTTTTCGGGTAATCCAGGCATCAGAATCTCTGTATCACTTCAGCCGATACCTGAGACCGTATCCAGTCTGTCAATTCTGTCAGATACTCGGGAGTATAGGGGACAATGGCAGAGTATGACTCATCCAATGTATCTTTTGGACGAAATCCCTGTATCACATACCGCTTGGATTCACAGATATAGGGAAGCATCTCAGTGATCTCCGCTTTATCGACCAATCCGGGGACATACGTAGTGCGCAGTTCCGATGAGATGGCAGATTGGGATAAAAGCCGTATGCTCTGTTTAACCGGCTCAAAACTATTGGTCATACCGGTCAGGGAATCATACCGCGTGGGTGAAGTCTTCAGGTCTATCGCCACATAATCCAATAAATTCCTGCTTAAAAGTTCTTTTAAGATAACAGGGTGTGAGCCGTTTGTATCTAATTTGATCTTTAGGTGCCCAGTGGTTTCATTTCTCTTCAGCTCCATCATGAGAGAGGTTAGCAGAGAGGGGTACAGGGTAGGCTCTCCTCCGGAAAACACGACGCCATCAATCATCTTCGATCTCATGGCAATCATTCTTAACACGTCTTCCGGTTCTAGAGTCGGCAGGGTAGTGTATTTCGGCTCAGAGACCAGCCAAGAGTTCTGGCAGAAAGGGCAACGGTAATTGCAACCACCAAAAAATACGATGGAAGTAATTTTTTCTGGGAAATCGATTAAGCTGGTGCCGATGTATCCTTTTATCATCAAACCATGACCTTCAGGGGTTTTCTGAAGGAAAATTCTTTTTTCTTGCCCTTATTCCAGTTTTCAACCGGTCTGAAATACCCTACGATGCGAGAGTATACCTCTGGAACGATAACCATTTCTCCATTGGCTTTTTCCCGACCATGTTTCAACAATTCTTCGGCGGAATGAGGTTTCGGACAGGTTTCGTTGCCCCCGTTCAGGTAACCGTGGACCGGGCAGACAGAAAAAGTGGGGGTAAACGTAAAATAGGGCAGGGAGTAGTTGGTCACGATCTTTTTGACAAGATCCCTGGCCATTCTCCAGTCATGTATGGATTCACCGAGAAATAAATGGACGACTGTTCCCCCGGTAAACATGACTTGCAAATCATCCTGATGCTCCAGTATCTCAAATATATCATGTTCTTCATGAACCGGCAGGTGAACAGAGTTGGTATAATACGGCACGTCTGCGTCGCCGGAAGCCAGTATAGATTCATAGAAACCTTTATCCTTGTTCGCAAGGCTATAAGAAGCACCTTCTGCCGGCGTCGCTTCCAAATTATAGAAATTCCCGGTCTGTTCCTGGAAAGTGGAAAGTTTTTCCTTCATGTGGTCCAGAATTCGCATTGTCCAGGACTTGGCCTCTTCACTGGAGATTGGTTTGCCAAGAAAATTTAAGCTTGCCTCGTTCATGCCGATCAAGCCAATTGTTGAGAAGTGATTTCCCCAATAGGAACCAAGGTTCTCTTTGACAGTGCGAAGATAAAATGAGGAATAGGGATATAAGCCTTTTTCCGTGAAACTTTCTATTACTTTCCGTTTGATTTCAAGAGAGGATTTGGCTAATTCCATCGCATAATCAAGATTAGCAAACAACTCCTCTTCATTTCTGGACGTATAAGCGATTCTCGGCATATTGATCGTGACCACACCGATGGATCCTGTTAACGGATCCGCTCCAAACAAACCGCCCCCGCGCTTTTTTAGCTCACGGTTATCCAGTCTTAATCGGCAGCACATGCTTCTTGCATCTTCCGGATTCATATCGGAATTAACGAAATTGGCGAAATAGGGGACTCCATATTTCGCTGTCATCTCCCAAATCTCTTTGAGATTTTCATTGTCCCAGTTAAAATCTTTTGCAATATTATACGTCGGAATAGGGAAGGTGAAGATTCTACCCCTGCGGTCCCCTTCCATCATGATCTCGGCAAAAGCACGGTTAATCATGTTCATCTCGGGTTGGAAATCTCCGTAGGTGGCGTCCAGCTTTTTCCCGCTGAGGATGACTTTTTTGTCTTTATAGGTCACAGGTGGCACCAAATCAAATGTCAGGTTGGTAAATGGCGTTTGAAAGCCTACCCTGGTCGGCACATTCAGGTTAAACACAAATTCTTGCATGGCTTGTTTGACTTCTTCGTAGGAAAGATGATCATATCTGACAAAAGGCGCCAATAAGGTGTCAAAACTGCTAAATGCCTGGGCGCCGGCAGCTTCTCCCTGCAGGGTATAAAAGAAATTCACTACTTGACCGAGGGCTGTCCTGAAATGTTTCGGTGGGGCAGATTCAATCTTTCCCCTTACCCCTCCGAAGCCTACTTGGATTAAATCTTCGAGACTCCAGCCGACACAGTAGGGACCTAATACCCCTAAATCATGAATATGAAACATGCCGGTATCATGAGCGAATCGAATCTCTTCCGGATAGATTTTATTCAACCAGTAACGGGAGACCAGAGCAGAGGAAACATTAAAGTTTAAGCCTTGCAAGGAATAGGTCATATTCGAATTCTCGCTGATCCGCCAGTCGGAGTGATCCAGATATTTGTCGATCGCATCAAGAGAGGAAGGGATATTGTTGGCTAATTCTCTGGCTTCCCTCCTCTTTTCACGATAAATAATATAAGATTTTGCAATCTGATGGTGATTTTCCTGGATGAGAACCTTTTCAACGATATCCTGGACTTGCTCGACCGAGGGAATGCTCCCTCTCCGGAAAAACTCTTTTTCTAAGATAAATTCGACATTTTTCGATAGTTCAATGGAATCAACCAGCTCCTCACCACTGGCTTTGGCTGCTTTCTGGATAGCGGATTCCACTTTTTCTCTCTGGTAGGCAACGATATTGCCATCTCGTTTTCTGATTAACCTTTCCATGGTTTCTCCTTTTGTAATATTTGTTTGATGCTCGGTTTATACACTATATACATTGTATTCTAACCTTCTCTACAAACAAATATTACTTGGGCACAAATAAAAAGTTCAGAAAGAAAAAAATTTCCCCACGGGGACGGAGTTGTTGGGCATCCTCATTGCGTGAGATTGTGCGAGCGTATTTCGGAATCTGTAGTACAATATAAGAGAGTCTTGAAGAGTGAAAAGGTATTAATTCAGCGATAGTATGAAAAACTCACTGGTGATAAACCACAAAGCGGTAATTTACTGTCCTTCTTATCGTACATTTTGTTCTCTTCCAAAATAATAATAAAAAAAATTCTTGACATTTTTATCATGGGTAATTAGCATATACCCATACAGATACCATACAAATAAAAGAAAAAGAATGGTACAGAATCAGAACCGAACAGCACCAGAATCCATAATACACACTTTCCCTATTCTATCCATAGTACCTTGAAAACAGAATAGAGA
>JAJFUD010000007.1 GCA_021372585.1 bacterium | reverse complement strand
GCTCCGTTCTCCTCGATGCCCCTCCCCTGAACCGATCCGGTCGTGTCTTTATCCCTGTCCGTTTTGTCTCGGAAGCTTTCAAAGCAGAAGTTGTCTGGGATCAAGCTACCCGTACCGTTACGGTGACGTATAAGAAGTAATTGTTTCCGGTTGCTAAGTATCATTTTTTACAACAGGAAGAGTGAAGCTCTTCCTGTTGTGTTTTTTATCAGAAAAATGAATCATAAAACTCAACACCATGTTCCATTTCAGAAATATCTTTCTTATACACTACTTGTATTTATTGTCTTTGCTTCTATGAGTTGTCAAGTGGTCAAACCTACAATAAAACAGACAGAAAAACCTCTATTCCATGGTTCTGAATGGTATTATCGTTTTTATGCCTGGCATCAACAAAAAAATCTGGAATTAATGTATTATGTCAACTTTGAAAAAGAACAAAATATCGCTCCTCAAATCGAGGAAAGCATGGGGGTAGGTCCAAAAATAGATGGTCACAAAATCGACGATTATCGTTCTCCCCCTTACTCTACCGACACAAAAACGGTTACTCCGGCGAAAAATACCTTACAACCACCTAAAAAAAGAATACCGGGAGCGATTATTCATGCCTCATTAACTAGTTCCCCGGGAGCAGTCGCCATTTCCGGGAGTCGCTACCAAGTCAAAATACAAATAGACGGTCGACCTATAGAAGAAGAAAATTTTGCAACCTCTGCTGCATCCAGCTTTACCATACTGGCAGAAGGCCAGGGTGTGAAAAAAACTTTTCAGGTTAACTCTCCCTCATTCGGTACGAATAGGATTGTCCAATCGGTGACTTTATCGATCAATCCTCTTAATAATACTGCCTCTATTAGCGGAAAGATAAACCTGGATCTTCCCGGAACGATGGGTGGCTCTCTGATCAATCTATCGAATGGTTCCTCATCGTCTTGTGAGGTACGACAAGGTTATTTTAGCAGTTCGGTCCGTTTGTCGGAAGGTTTCAACCAATTGACAGCCGTTGGAAAATGGTTAACCATTACACTGGAATTGCCATCTATATCGGTTTTAGTACAATCTTAATCAACAAAGAAAATGTAGGATAAAAATGGAAGAAGTAAACAAACAACTAAGTATGGCTGAACAGCCTGAGCAGGAAAATGAGATCAGTCTCGCGGATATTTGGAATATTATCCGAAGAAGGTATGGGCTGATATTAATCATCACAGCGATTTGTTTGATTGGTGGTTATTTCTTTTCCTCAAAGCAAATTCCCTATTATCGTTCTACCGCCACTTTGTTGGTCCAAAGTCCGAGTGGTGTCGGTTCCCAAGATATGTACTCTGATTATTGGTACAGTGAGCGTTGGGCGATGACATATGCCGAGATGTTTAAGGGCGATCCCGTTCTGGAAGAGACCAAGAACCGTATCGTGTATCCATCGTTGACGATGGCACAGATCCGGAATGCATTGTCGGTCGAAGTAGTGAAAAATACGTTATTAATGCGCATTACTGCTACGAACGAAGACAATAAAGTTGCCAAGAAAATTGTCGATACGGTTTCGGTTGTATTTATTGAGAAAATATCTGAGATGTATCGTTCGAATATCGAGGCATCCACCACAACCCTGAAAAAACAAATAGAAAAGCTTAATCAGGAAATTGAAATTCTGGACGCTCAAATTGGTTCAACCGGATTATCGATTGTTGAAAAACAGCAAAAACAGGATGAGTTAAAGAATAAATGGGAATTAAAAGGTATCTTGGACGAACAATTGCAAACCCAACTTTCGAATGAGATGCAACTCACTCCGGCTATCAAGATTTACCAGGAAGGCAACTTACCAGTGAATCCAATTAACACCAAAATGGTGATGATATTGCTGATATCCTTGGCGCTGGGATTATTCCTCGGATTTCTGCTGGCATTTTTATTGGAATATTTTGATGATACGATTAAATCTGAGGAAGATTTGAAAAAAGCTTCTCATGGAAGAGTATTAGGGCTTATACCTCATTTTGATTCAAAGACAGAAGGGTATTATTACAACCGGTATTCGTATCGAGCTGGCAAGAAAGCTGTTTCAAACTAAGCATAAGTTGATTTTTCAGTCGATTCCGTTCCGGAAAACGGCTATTTGCACGGAATAGTCTTTGTTTTCCGAATTCACAAGCTTTCTTTAAAGAGAATCGATCTACCGATGGTTCGTTTTTGAATTTTGAGAGCAAGACTGGTAGTGTCATGATATTCTGGATGGTATCCTGCTGATAGGGCTTCCCGGTTGCTTCCTCATGAAGGCAGAAATCCTGAATATCATCTACTATCTGGAAAACCTCGCCAAAGGTGTATCCAAACAGGGCTTCTTCCATGTCAAAACCTGAGTTGATCCATCCTGTGCTTAAACGGAACAAAGAAGCGGTTTTCAAGCCAATCGTTTCCAAATAGGCTGGTATGGAATAGTGGTCGGAATTAGTCCGTTGAATTTCCTGTATCTGTCCACGGCACATTGCATTCAAGGTTTGAAAGCATTCGGAATAAAAAAGAAGGCTTTGCGTGAGTAACTGCTGTTGAAGGTAGGCTATCAGGAAATATCCCAATGATGCTGTTTTGGGAGTGCCAAAATCCCGGAAAAGCGTAGATTTCCCTCTCCGTAAAGGGCTCTCATCTACAATATCGTCGTGCACAAGAGAGGCTGCATGGATCAATTCAATCAGGAAAGCGGTACGGATATTCTCTTCGGTCGGATGATTCGCGGAGAAAAATAAGTGAGAACGAAGCTGTTTACCGCCGGATAGGATTGAGTAAGATGAAAGCGGGCATTGAAAAAAAGTTTCCATCTGATGGAGTATTTCGGACCGAAAGAGGTCATACGCATCCTGGAACGGCTGTTTCATGAGAGTGAAAAGTAATGCTTGATGATAGAAGCAACTATACTCATAGGATGGATCCCTTGATACGATGGTTGCAAAGGTACGCTTACCAATGGGACATTTTCCCTGGTATGGTCTGTGTGGAGAGTAAAAGTAGGATCGTTGCCATGGTCCGCGGTAAGGATACAAAGATCCTGGGTGCGTAACAAGGAAAGACATTGATTCAGATAGCCGTCAAACTCAATTAATGCGCTGATATACCCATTTGGATCGCGCCTATGCCCATATAGCATATCAAAATCCTCGAGGTCTACGACACAAAGACGGGATATATCTTCCTGATAACGCCGTTCCCGTAGCAGGATCAATAATTGCTCCATCGTATCCGCGATATGTTGGCCGGGAACAGGATCCATCTTCGTTTGCGGGAATAGATCCTGAATAATACGGTTTCCGGAAAGAAGGACAGATTGTTTGGATAACTCTTCCAACAGAGGAACTGTGGCTGTTTTGTACGGAAAATCTTTTCGTTGAGGAGTGCGGGAAAAACCTATCCTGCTATCTCCGATAAAAGGTCTTGCGATCACTCTGCCTAATGCGGGTTGGTCATTCACCAGGGATCTTGCTAACGATGCCCAATAGTAGAGGGTGGAGAGAGGGACTCGTTCTTCATGCGCGGCAATCTGGAATACAGAATCAGCAGAAGTATAAACGATGGGATTCCCTGTTTGAAAATGTTCTGATCCCAATCTGTTGATGATCTCTGTACCAGATCCTTTTCCTGCGTTAATCACCTCGTTGTGAATCAGGCTCTCAAATCGGCGGAGAAGGGAGTCCGGTAATCCTTCCGGAAACGTGGTCCATTTTGGGAGGATAACACCGAATAGCTCATGTATCCCGGAGAGGGTATCTTTGTTCGGATTCTCTGGTTTCAAAACAGTTCTCTTTCCGGGATCAAATAAGCCTATTGCTTCGAGGGTGGGGCAACGTAGAGCAGGTTGGCAGGAGAGCAGATGTCCACAGGTGTCTGCACCGGTATCTCCGAATGAGTGTGCGTCTTCAGCTTCCCCGATCCCGAATCCATCCAGTATTAATAACAGAATCCATTTGTTCACTCTTACAGTATAACTATCTTCCAAAAGTTCTCAATTCATAGTATAATTGTAAAATTATGATAAAAATATTTGACACAACGGAACGTTTTATCAGGAAATATTCTCACCTGATCAAAAAGATAAATGACCTGGAACCGGAAACTCATTCCCTGGACGATGTGATGCTGCAGCATAAGACCATTGAATTTCGCGAGAGAATAGAACGTGGCGCCTCATTGGAAACGCTTCTCCCGGAAGCGTTTGCGGCGGTCCGTGAAGCCAGCATACGTACCCTTGGACTGCGGCATTTTGATGTTCAATTACTGGGAGGAATTTCTCTTTTCTATGGTAAGATCTCTGAGATGAAAACCGGAGAGGGTAAAACACTCGTTTCTACTTTACCGGCTTATCTGGAAGCCTTATCCGGAAAAGGAGTGCATATTGTTACTGTCAATGAGTATCTCGTAAAACGTGATGCTGAGTGGATGGGGAGTATTTACCGTTTTCTGGGGCTGGATGTCGGATACATCCTGAATGACATGCCACCCAAACACCGTTTTGCCGAGTATCGTAAAGACATAACCTACGGGACAAACAGCGAATTTGGTTTTGATTACTTACGTGACAATATGGTGTTGAGCCCGGGAGATAGGGTGCAAAAGTCCTTACACTACGCGATCGTGGACGAGGTGGATTCCATTCTGATCGACGAAGCCAGAACTCCGCTGATTATTTCCGGTCCGGCAGAGAAATCCACCGATTTATACTACCGAGCTTCCAGAGCTGTCCGACTCCTTGTGCGGGAGACGGATTTTACAGTCGACGAGAAAACCAAATCGGTTACCATTAACGAGACCGGTATTCAAAAATTACAACAGATCCTGCATGTTCCGAATCTTTATTCAAACGACCAGATTGATATGCTGCGTCACCTGAACCAGGCGTTGCGGGCGAAACATTGTTTTGAAAATGAAGTGGATTATATCATCAAAGAGGGTGAAGTGATTATCGTCGATGAATTTACCGGTCGATTGCTGAATGGAAGACGATACTCTGATGGATTACATCAGGCGATTGAAGCGAAAGAAAACCTAAAAGTGAAAGAAGAGAACCAAACCCTGGCTACCATCACTTTTCAGAATTATTTCCGTATGTATCAGAAACTGTCCGGGATGACGGGTACTGCGAAGACAGAAGAGAATGAATTTCGCGAGATATATGGGTTAGAGGTGATTGTCATACCAACGAACAAAAAAGTCGCCAGGAAGGACTATCCTGATATCGTATACAAGACGGAAGCAGTCAAATTTCGGAAGATTGCCGAAGAGATTGTGAATGTCCATAAAAAAGGTCAGCCTATCCTGGTGGGCACCCGATCGATTGAGAAATCGGAACGGTTGTCCAAAATGTTGACGAAATTGGGGATACCTCATGAAGTATTAAACGCGAAATACCATGAGAAAGAGGCGGAAATTATCAAAAAAGCCGGTCAGAAAAGCGGCGTGACGATTGCTACTAACATGGCCGGCCGTGGTGTCGATATCGTGCTAGGGAACCAAGTACAAGACTTGGGCGGTTTGCATGTGATTGGTACTGAACGCCATGAATCCAGGAGAATTGACAACCAGCTGAGAGGTCGTTCAGGCCGGCAGGGCGATCCTGGTTCTACCCGCTTTTTCTTGTCTTTAGATGACGAATTGCTTCGGATTTTTGGCGGAGAACGCATTACCAAAGTGTTTGAAACGTTGCACATTGAGGAAGATATGCCGCTGGAAAGCCATCTCCTCAGCCGTGCGATTGAAAACGCGCAGAAAAAAGTTGAAAACTACAATTTTGATATCCGAAAAACTCTGCTTGAGTATGATAACGTACTGAACAAACAGAGGGAGATTATTTATAACGAGCGAAAACGTGTGCTGGATTCAGAGGATGTGAAGGAGCACATCCTGGATATGATTGCTGAAGTGGCGCATGGATTGGCTCATAGGGCTATGATTTCCGAAAAACAATACGAGATCAATGTGAAGGCGATGCAGCAGGACTTTTATGATATGACCGGCACCATTCAACCTTTTGAGGATATCTCCTCCCAACGCAATCTTGCCGGGTATCTGGAAGAGCTGTTGATTGACCTTTACGAGCAGAAAGAAAAACATGTCGGCACTGCCAATATGAGACAGATCGAAAAGCAGATCATGCTCTATATTACCGACAACAAATGGAAAGACCACTTATATAATATGGACCACCTCAAAGAGGGAATCGGCCTCCGGGGCTATGGTCAGCAGGATCCTCTGCTGGTATACCAACGGGAAGGCTTTCAGAGTTTTGAGAACCTGCTCGCTACGATTAAAGAAGAGGTCGTCAAATTATTGTTCCGTATCCAAATCAATCCGGGCTATCGAACAGCGGAGGCGGAGACAGAGGCTTCCGGCGGAACCGCAATGGTGCACAAACCAGCCTCTCATAAGAGTAGCCAAAAGCCTCCTACCGAAGCGGATCTTCCCAATCGAATCAAGATCGGCAGAAACGATCCGTGTCCTTGCGGTAGCGGGAAAAAATACAAAAAATGCTGTGGTTCGGGAGTCGCAAAATGATAGACCTGTACCCTCTGAAAGAGAATTGCGTCCGCTTGAAAGCGAGAATTGACAAAGCAAAGGAGTTTCTTTGACCACCTTGGTTTTTTTGATCAATTACAATCGCTATCCGACTCGATGCACGACCCTGCTCTCTGGGAAAATCAGGCTACAGCCACCCCTTTGATCCGCGAATACGAACAGAAAAAAAAACTGAAGGATGAACTGGACTTGGTCATCCAGGATTACCATTCTCTGGAAACCGCTCTGGAACTTCTTGCACTTGATCCGGAAGACTTGGGTGTGGAAAAACAACTACCCTCCCTGATGACTGCTCTGGAAACCAACTTGCATGATTTTGAGATGAAAAGCTTTCTCTCCGGTCAATACGACTCCCTTTCCTGCTATCTATCCTTTTCCAGCGGTGCAGGCGGGGTGGATGCGATGGACTGGACTCAGATGCTGCTGCGGATGTACCAAGGATATCTTGCGAAGAAGAAATTCAAAGTGACTTTATTATCCTGCTCTGAAGGAGGAGAAGCCGGTATCAAGAGCGCAACGCTTGAAGTACAGGGAGATTATGCCTATGGGTACCTGAAGAGCGAAAAAGGCGTACATCGATTGGTCCGAATTTCTCCCTTTGATGCAAATAAACGGCGGCACACCTCCTTTGCGTTAGTAGAAGTCATCCCGATCCTGGAGTCGGTGGATTTACAGCTGGAGGAGAAAGACTTGCGGATCGATACCTTTAACGCCTCCGGACATGGCGGGCAGAATGTCCAGAAAAACGATACCGCTGTCCGTATCGTTCACATACCGACCCAAATCACCGTCACCTGCCAGTCTGAACGGTCCCAACTGAGCAACAAAGAAGCCGCGATGAAATTATTACGATCCAAATTGGCTACTCTCCTCGAAGAGCATCGGACCCGCGAGATGCAAGAATTAAAGAACCGAGTGTCTGCAGAATGGGGAAACCAGATTCGATCCTACGTCCTGCAGCCCTATACATTAGTAAAAGATAACCGGACAGGATATGAAACAGCCAATGTATCGGGTATACTGGAAGGTGATTTGGATGAACTGATTTGGGAATTTATTGGAAATTCAGCTTCATTACAATCGGAAGAGACCAGGAGGTAGTAGATGTTTCCTACTGTTCAGTTAGACCAATCATGGCATGATGTTGAAACAGAGATTTTATCTTTTTGGGAGAAAGAGGAGATTTTCCGTACCTCCCTGACTCAGCGAGAATCCTCTCCCATTTTTTCTTTCTTCGAGGGTCCCCCCACCGCAAATGGAAAACCGGGGATCCATCATGTATTGGCGAGAATTTATAAGGACCTGGTCTGCCGGTATAAGACGATGAAAGGATTCCTGGTTCCCCGAAAAGGGGGGTGGGATACCCACGGATTACCTGTTGAGCTTGAGGTGGAGAAGAAACTGCATATCAGCGGAAAACAGCAAATTGAAGAATATGGCATCGATAAATTCATTGAAGCCTGTAAACAGAGTATTTTTACTTACAAAGAGGACTGGGACCGTATCACAAAACGGATTGGTTATTGGCTTGATCTGGATCATCCTTATATCACTTGCACGAATGACTACATCGAGTCCGTTTGGTGGGCGTTGCAGCAAATTTACCAAAAAGGACTGCTGGTCAAAGGTCACAAGGTTGTTCCCCATTGCCCAAGATGCCAGACTACCTTAAGCTCACACGAAGTCGCCCAGGGATACCAGGATAATACGGAAGATCCGTCTGTTTATGTGAAATTTCCCGTTACCGGCAAAGAGAATACCTATTTTATCGTCTGGACGACCACTCCCTGGACACTGACCGCCAATGTCGCTCTCGCGGTGAATGAGAAGGCAGCCTACTGTCGAATTCAGGTGGAACAGGAGCAATGGATTCTGGCTGAAGCCAGGGTACCTTCTGTGTGCGAGAAGCTCGAATACACCCTGCTGGAAACGTTTCCCGGAAAAGCCCTCTTACATCAATCGTACACCCCGCTCTATCCCTATTTTCAGCTCGAGAAAAAAGCTTATTATGTCATTCAGGCGGATTTTGTCGGATTAGACGATGGAACCGGGATAGTCCATATCGCTCCGTCTTTTGGAATGGATGATATGGAAGCCGGGCTGCGCAATGACCTTCCGGTTCTTCTGACTGTCAACATAGACGGCACTTTCCGCGAGATGGTGACTCCCTATCAAGGCCTGTTCGTGAAAGACGCCGACAAACTGATTATCAAAGACCTGAAAAGCCGTAACCTCCTTGTGAAATCCGGCCTCATCAAACATACCTACCCCTTCTGCTGGCGGTGTCAATCCCCGCTTCTTTATATGGCGAAGGACTCCTGGTTTATCAAAGTGAGTGCTATCCGCGAGCAACTCATGGCAGAAAATGACCACATCGATTGGCTCCCGGCCCATATCAAAAAAGGGCGTTTCGGGGAGTGGCTCAAAGAGGCGAAAGATTGGGCGATCAGCCGTGAGCGTTATTGGGGTACCCCACTGCCTTTATGGGAATGTGAACACTGCCATCATGTCACCGCGATAGGCGGGGTGGAAGACCTGAGAAAACATCTCTCTACAGCACAAACTGTACCGGAAGACCTTCACCGTCCGTATATCGACCAGGTGACCCTGACCTGCCCTGAGTGTCAGGGAGAGATGAAACGGGTGAAGGATGTCGTGGATTGCTGGCTGGACTCAGGCTCAATGCCATTTGCTCAGTATCACTACCCGTTTGAAAACCAAGCATTATTCCAAGAACGATATCCCGCTGAGTTTATCTCCGAGGGGATCGACCAAACCAGAGGATGGTTCTACACCTTATTGGTTATGAACTATCTGTTGTTCGGGAAAAGTCCGTATAAGAATTGCCTGACTTTTGAGCTCGTGCTGGATGAAAAAGGCGAGAAAATGTCCAAGTCGCGCGGTAACGTCGTGAACGTAGACGAAGTGTTGGAGGAATCAGGTGCTGATGCGATACGTTGGTCGATGTTCTTCTCCTCTACCCCGTATGTCCCCAGACGCTTTAGCAAACAGATGATCAGTGATGCCTATAAAAACTTCATCTTACCGTGGTGGAATGTGCTCTCCTTTTTTGTTACTTATGCGAATATTGACCGATGGCAACCTTCCTCTGCTCCTTTACAGATTTCCGAAGTGAAGAATCCCCTTGACCAGTGGATACTATCCAGGTTACACAGCACGATACGATCCGTCACGCAAAGTCTGGATGCTTTTGAGGTGAATGCAGGCGCTAAGGCAATCTATTCATTTCTCGATGAGGTGACCAATTGGTATATCCGACGCTCCAGAAGGCGTTTTTGGAAAAATGACACGGATGCGGATAAAGCCGCCGCTTATGCAGTTTTGTATCATATAATCAGCTCTTCTTCGCGCCTGATTGCTCCTTTCACTCCGTTTTTAGCGGAATATATGCACCGTATTCTCTCTTCCTCCCAACCGGGAGCAAAAAAGAGCGTACATCTGGAACCGTTTCCGGTTGCCCAAGAAGAGTGGTTCAATCCCTCTCTCGAAGCATCCACTGCTTTGGTGCGGGAATTAATCTCTGCAGGACTTAAACTACGAAAACAACTCGGGATAAAAGCCCGTTTTCCATTATCCGAAGCCGGCTGGATTGCCAAGAAGCCCTGCTCTATCTCTGAGGAGATGAAGGTTTCCGTCCTGGAAGAATTGAATGTGAAAACGCTGACGATGTTTCAGGAGACAAAACCATATCTTCGTTTTGAGATCAAACCAAACCTGCCGGTACTGGGAAGGAAATACAGCCAACTCATTCCGCAGATTAAAACGGCATTATTGCAGGTAAACCCGGAATCTGACTGGGTTACCCGTTTGTTAACAGAGGGACAGCAAGTTTTGTCGTTAAACCGGGAAACCATCCAGGTGATACCGGAGGATATCCTGATTGCTGTACAAGGGGTCGGGGACTGGGTAGCAACGGAGATTGACCAGGCGTATGTTGTCCTGAATAAGCGACAATCAGCCTCTTTATTAGAGGAAGGGGTATCGCGGGAAGTGATTCATACTATCCAGCAAGCCAGAAAAACCCTTCAATTATCGGTTACCGATAGGATACAAATCCAATGGCGCTCAGAGCAACAAAAAACGGTGAAGGCGGTCGAAAAGTTTAGCGAAGACATCCGGAAGGAAGTACTGGCTGATTCTATGGAAATTGGGGATGATCTTCCCGAAGCATCAACGCAAGTACTCGATTTACCATATGATTTTGGTTCTTTTCACTTTACCATCAGTCTTTCCGGGAGAGCAAAAAAACAGACTGGTCTTCAATAACCGGATATGAGGGACTGTTGAGGAAACATCGGATATCCTTTTCCTGTGAAAATAGATGCCGATGTGTCTCTCCGTCATAATACCGTAAAACAGAGGACAAACCCCTGGATTCAATAGTAGTATCGATTACTTCTTTCGTGTATGCTCTTGGATCTACCTGTTTGGTTGCCAAGATGAACGCCCACATCGTATCAAACGAACCCACATAGGCAGAGTAGCTTCTGACAATCGGAAAACTCTGCAGAAGGGTATGACGGATAGCCCCATGCATCGTATGGTGTTGATTGGTCAGCTGAGAAGCCTGTATCGCCAGAATGCCATCATGATTCAGTTTTCGATGGCAGAGGTCAAAAAATTCTTTAGAAAACAAGGCTTTGGAAGGTCCATTCTCAAATGGTTCTGTCAAATCGGTCAGAATCACATCAAATGAACCATCTGGCTGGGAATTCAGATGAAGCCTTGCGTCTTCGTGAAACAACCGAACTCTCGGGTCATCAAAGGAACCCTGATGCCATTCCGGCAGCCAGGTTTTGTAGAGTTTGATCGCTTCCGCATCGATATCACACTTTAATACGCTTGTCACCGAAGGGTGTCTCAGGATTTCACGCAAGGTCGCTCCCTCACCCCCTCCGGCAAGATAGACTTTTTTTGGATTCGGATGCATCGTAAGTGCCGGCTGAACCAAGGCTTCATGGTAACGATACTCATCTGCTTGCGCAGACTGAACATCACCGTCAATAATCAGAATTTTACCGAAATAAGGCGACTCACCTATCAGTAGTGTTTGATAGGCGGTAGTGTGATGAACTAGTACCTTGGACAGACCGTGTAAATGTGTCTCTGACGGATGAATGTGATCATGAAACATAATCCAGTCAGTCATGTCGGGACACTTTTATGGGTAAATGAACCGTCAGCGCACGGCAAGCCTCTGTCCAGTTCAGTACAATGCAGAAATTGAGCTTGAAACTGTTCCTTGATGTACTCATAAGCGACTTTTGGATCCGCTTTTTCGCCACAAGTATAAATATCAAGCGCCGCATAACCGTTTTCTGGCCAGGTATGCACAGAAATGTGTGATTCAGCAATCACGACAACCCCGCTCACCCCTTGCGGGTAGAAGTGGTGAAAAGCAAGTTCTTTAATCTCTGCGTTTGCTCTAATGGCTGCTTGAGAAAGAACATCTTTCACTTTACTTAAATTGTTTAAAACCTCTGCATTACACTTCGAAAGCTCAATTATATAATGCTTTCCCAATGTTAGCATTTCACCAACCCCCCTTCCCGAATAAAAAAATCAAACGATGAAAATATAAACAAGCGACTATTATACAAAAAAAAAGGCTAATCCATAATTTTTACGGTCACTTTAGGTGGAAAAATCTGGATAGTGCATTCTGCCGGTGCCTGATTTATTTGCACTGTAACTGTGTGTTCGCCATTTAATAATTTTTCGATATTCACAAAAATCTGAAATTTTTGCCATCCTTCCACCACACTTTTTTTTCCGGTAATCGCCACATTGACTTTATTATCGGAGAGGGTGACTAGTTTGTTATGATTGGCAGGCAGGATTTGAATCGGGATGTCCTTCAGTTGAATGGTGATCATCTCTTCAGTGGTGATTCTGATCCTGAATTTGGTATTCGTTTCAATCAATTCCACTTGATCAGGAATGACCAAAGCAATTTCTTTGTCGAGTGTGCCTTTCAACAGGTTGATATCGATGGATTCTGTCGATAGGCTGGTAATTTTTTCCAATATGGCAGAAGGACCTTTAATGGTGACAACCTGCGGGGTGATGGTGACGCTGGTGATCATCCAGGAAGTGGTGCCAACCAGTTGTGGAATCACCGGCACTGTTTTGGTCAGGTCTGACGTAAAGATATGGATCTGGAAACTGGCAACGTGTTCGCTTAATTGAATTTCCTGTATCTCCTGGTTTTTCTCATCCAGCACTTTTATCTCGGCAGAACCGAATATATCCGAGCTGGCATCTGTCACATCAAGGTCAATCATGACTTTTTTGATCAAACCGATTGTCGTTTCAGATGCCTGAATGGTAATGGTGTTCGGACTGAGTTTAATTTCACCGACAATATTGCTTCCCTTAGGCTTACCAATCACATTCGTCTCGATGGTAAAGTCTTTCGCTATTATTTTCTCGATGGTGACTTCAATCTGTTCCGGATCAATCTCGATGATATCAATATTTTTCGGATAGGAAAGGGTAGGTTTTCGCTGGTAGATGCCGGGACTGATATCTTCCGGGAGCTCCAGGATGGCGCGAAGCTCTTTCTCTGCTGTTTCAATCAATTGCATCGGTCCGTTGTAGGTCACTTTAATACGGGAAGGATTCAGATTGACATGGTAGTTTGACTGAGTATCCGCTACCTGTATCTGGATATAAGCGAATTTCGTCGTGCGTGATCCGAAGACGTAGTACACATACATCCACAGAAAAAAGGAGAGAACCAACGAGACAATTTTCAGTCCTAAATTATGGGTGAACCATTTTTTGAGTTTCATTTTTTCTTTTTTACCTTACAGAGTACGACCAGCATCTCCCGTAATTCCGGGATAGTCAGGTTTGTAGTGATTCTGCCTGAGACTGCCAAAGAAATTCGGCTGTCTTGTTCCGAAACCATGAGGCTAATGGCATCGGTGTCCTCCGTAATGCCAATCCCGGCACGGTGCCGGGTACCAAAGTTTTTTGAGATAAACAAATTCTCTGTCAAAGGCAATATGACACGGGAGGAGACGATTATATCCTGTTTAATAACCATCGCGCCGTCATGCAGAAGGGAAGGTGGTGTGAAGATCGTCATCGCCAGCTCGGTTGAGAATTGGCTACCCATTGGAATACCAGAATCCAGCAATGATTCCAGGGGGGTTTCCCGTTCTATGACGATCAAAGCGCCTGTCTGATTCTTGGATAGAGCATCGATGGTCCTGCAAAGGGCTTCAATGGTCTCGTATTTCAGGTAGGAAAAACTGATAAAGTTGAACATATGGCTGAATATCGAACGTCGTATTCCTAATTTTCCAAGAAACCTTCGCAATTCCGGTTGGAAAATAACCGCTAAGATCACCGGCAGAGAAATACTAAAAATCTGCAAGGCGCTTCGTAAGAGCCAATTCAACATGATCAATCCGTAATGATTGCTAATCAAAGCGGCCAGATTCATGAGCAATACCACAATCATACTGCCTATAATCAGTTGTAAAGCCCGGGTAGACCGTAGCAGCAGAAAAATAAAATAGATCAGAATACTAACCAGAACAATATCCACAGCACTTTTCAAAATCATATCGGAGCTCATAAATATAATAGTAAACAGTTTTTTTTAAAAATGCAAAAAAAATGCCAAGATAGGTTGACAGATAGAAGTAGCATGATATGTTATCTTTCAAGAAGTTTTACCGTTTCGGGAGGTTTCTGTGAAAGGCAAAGTGAAGTGGTTCAACTCGCAAAAAGGCTGGGGTTTCATTACGCGGGATGATAATCACGAAGATGTATTCGTACATTATTCACGAATTATCATGGAAGGGTATAAAAATCTTCAGGAACAAGAAGAAGTGGAGTTTGATATCGAACAAGGTGACAAAGGTTTGCAAGCCACCAACGTGCAAAGAGCCGTCAACCCATAACCGGGTTTTTTCTTTTTTTCAATTACCATCCCATAAAGGAGGGGTGCGATGAGAATTACAATCAAATCGGAAAATGATACGTCTATTGACGACCAGATGCTGGATTATGCAGAAGAAAAACTGGGAAAAGTTGAAAAGTTCTTCAGTAATATTCAGGAAGCGGATCTTGTCCTGAGCGAGACAAGGGGGAAGAGTGTTGCCGAAGTGACCCTGTTGGTAAGCGGAAAGATTATCCGCGCAGAAACATCGGGTGCGAATATCCGTGCCGCTATCGATAGGCTCTCCGATAAAATCGAAGCCCAGATGAGGAAATACAAAGAGCGTCTCATCGACAGATCCAGAAAATCGGCCAGGGAGAACAGTACGTTAGAGAAAAGTATCGCGGGCATCGAAACCCCGATCATTCCAACACCGATCGAAGTGATTCGGGAGAAGAAATTCCCGGTCGAGTCGATGACGGATGAAGAGGCAATGGATCAGATGGAATTGCTGAGCCATGATTTTTTTATTTATAAGCGAATCCAGGGTGATAAAGATACTTTAGCGGTGATGTATCGTCGAAAAGACGGTGGATACGGTATCCTGGTTCCTGAGCTTCCTTGATGCCTATCCGAGACCGGTTTCGTACTCTTCGTTGGATAGATCTGGTGATTGTTTTGGTTTGTATTTCACTGGCATTTTTATTGATCGGGAAATACCGGCAATCCGAACGGGCGATAGCGAAACTATCCCAATTAGAGATAGAACTGGCGGTGCCGAATCTTGATCCCGATGTCGCCGCCCAGATCCGGGTGAAAGACGTCATTGTTGACCAGGCCGGGGAACAGCAATTCGAGATTATTGAAAAAGTGGAAAAAGCTTCAGAACAGCCCATTATTACGATGACAGGCGAATTACTGGTCGCCAAACACCCAAAGCTGACCTCCGTGATTTTAAAAATCCGCAGCCTTCAGCCGATGAGCTTTCAGAATGGCATCCAGTATAACTGGCAAGTCATCAAAATCGGTGGAAATCTGATCTGGGAAACAAAATTTTGCCGGTTTGTCGGATTGGTTCGAAAGATCGAGTAAAAAGTTTTTCATTTTTTTTGATTTTTGTTGTTTTTTTGTATAATTAGCGTTAGTAGTTGTTAGTAGTTGATTGAAAGAGGTGAAACTGTATGAAGAAGTTATCAGTTTTGCTGGTTATTGGTTTATTCTGTATTCCTATGATGGTGTATGGGTTTACTAAGACTGGCTTACCATCGGTTATTTCGAATAGTTTATCGAAAAGTATTCAATCTGTCGTGAAATTAACCTCCCGATCGATTGATACTGTAGCTTCTTTAGTCGACCCGGAAGCAGATCCGACGTTACCTCCTGCAAGCAATCCTTTTTTTAAAGAACCTTCCGGCGCCAAGGGAGTTGTCGATACGATCAATACCGAGAATAGAAGCATCACTTTAAAGAATGCTGTTTATTATGACCAAGCCGTGAATCAATTTATCACCTCGGATCTCACTGTCTATATGAATGATATGACTACTTATTACCAGGATTTGGATGAAAATAGTTTATTTGAATCCGTTACTGTTGGTTCAACGGTCATTTGCAATGGTCCTGTGGATTACGGAACCAAAGAAATCAAATATGCCTATGATGTCTATATGGGAAAATTTGTTCCTGATGATGCCAAGGCAGCGTTACAATTTTGTGCGAACATCAAGAATTTTGATGCAGGCAACCGCTCTTTTGATTTTGATTATCCCGGGCAAGATGGGCATATTTACACGATACACGTTACAATCAATGAAGCAACACCAGTATTTTCAGTCAAACAGGCTACACCTGATTCACCGAACGGACCTGAAATGGGTGTTATTCCTTCTTTTGTCAAAAATGAAACGTTTATGCATGGTTCTTTTATTATTAACCAAGATTTAACTGCCGTTGCCAATTTGGTCTATTTTTACGAGTATTAGAGATTGGTGGATGGGGAGGATTCTATGAAATTTAATCGATTACAGAAGATTCTATCATGCCTCTTAATGTCTGTGCTGGCTTTACAGGCGTCCTACTTATTCTTAGCAGTTCCCGCGAAAGCCACCAATACCCAGACTTGGACTGAAATTACACCCAGGAAGTTTGGGGATCCTGCCTATAGCGGTTGGTTTGGCACATCTCCGGCGATGGGCGAAAGCGATTTACGCTATGCAAACAACCCTAGTTACTATACTTCTCAGTGGACTACCATTGCAGATCTGGTGGAGACGAAGCCAAATGGCTCCAGAGTATTCCATTTCTTTGTAGGAATGCCCAACTCCAACATGTATTCCTGGTCCAGTTTCGCCAGTGGTCGTATATATCATTATTCCTCAGCTGATCAATATAAAACCTGGACTTTAATTAATCCTTCCGATTGGGGTGCTTATGGCGGCGGTTCTCATATGACACTGAAAGCCATCAATAAAACTTGGACAGACAGCAATGGAAGCACCTGGAACAAGAAATTGTTCTTGTATTGCAATTCGAGTGATTATCTTTATTCCAACTTTTACGGTCAGACCGCCTATCAAGTGATGAAGTCACTTTTCTACCGATATGACGGCAACGGAGGCGCTACCGGATGGGTCAGGATGGTCAATCCCACTGACAGCAACTGGCAGTACACCTATGGCAATTATTATTCTGCCGGTCAGATTAAAGGCCATTACGGTCCAAAAATGTACTTTGATTATGTTGATTGTACAGACAATGGGGTCGATGATGGCACGATCGTTTTATTAGCTCCGTATTGTTTTAGTGGCGGTACTTACAGCACGTTTTATTTCCGGCTGCGGTTTGTGAAATTTAATGGAACCACGGATGACCTGATGAACACCACCACTTATGCAAATAACAATTTCTGGTCATCTTATACCGAGATCAGCACGCAGTATTCGATGTATTATTACCAGATTAATCTGATATTCGATATGGAAAAAGTAACGACTCCGACGAATCAGTATCTTTTTCTCAGTACCGTCTCTCCCACCGGAAATGGCTCTTATCCTTACCAGGGCAATGGGTTATTATACCGTTATGATGTTTGCAACAATAGCATTTTATATCCAGCCACCTCAACCGCCCCTACCGGAAGAGTCACTTCAGGCGTCTCCGTATCCGGTGCATATATGAATTTTACGTTTATTACCGCCGGCGGCCAAACCAAAACCGGACATATTCGACGGGCTAATTATGCTGATCCTACAACGATTTATATGAATTTTGGTCAAGATTATGATTATACCTGGTCGTTTTATTATAGTTACTCCTATTATTGGCCTAACTATATCTATCCAGGAATGTATTATTTCCCCAATCCGAAAGGAATGTTTGATTATCAGGTAGAGAGCGAGACGGCCACGGATGTTTATTTTGATGCTGTCGCTTTTATGCCGTATTATGGGTATGGATCGTACTACTATTCTTCGATTCTCGATGGATCCCCGGCCCCCCTCTCGCTGGAATTTTTTAAAAACGAGCTGTATGCCGGCGGAAGAAACGGAATTTTGCGAAGAACCAATAGCTTTAACGATTTAAATTTTAGTAATTGGACAAACGTAGGACCCATTACAGCTCAAAACAGCTTAAATCAAGTCCGAACGATGAATTCCTTTGTCACGGCATTGGGAAAGATGACAAAAAGGAATGCATTTGGCCAGGAGGAAGACGTCACTCTCTATATAGGTGGATTACAGGGGCCTAATTATTACAATACCGGTGAAGGGATCTTGTACGCTACCAACGGAGGTGCAAGCACTCCTATACCCTATTTTATCGTGGAGG
>JAJFUD010000006.1 GCA_021372585.1 bacterium | reverse complement strand
ATTCGGGTGATCAAATAGAGCATAACCTGAATCAAATAGAGCAGAACCTGAATGTAGGGGACAGCTGTGTACCGGAATTAGCATCCTCTGGTCTTGGATTAATACCCCCGATAAACCATCAGAATGATCAATGCTATTTGGTATATACCAATGGAGCGACATGGTGGTTTTTCGCCACATTACCGAATGGTGTAAAAATTAAAATTTCAGGATCAATTGAGAATTCTCAAGAATTTTTTTTTCAATGGATTTATAACCATATTGAAATTACAATTGAAGATGAAATAACAGATCCAAAGGTAATTATTGAAACAAAAAATTTTATTAAAGGTCTTCAAGAAGCTTTAAATACAATAACTTCACAAGGTATTTCTTTAGAAGATCTTGGTCGCCTTTTAAACAATCTATCACTAATGGGAAAAAATTATTTCGATCAATTCAAAAAACTAACAGGTCCAAGAACTAAAAATACTCTTTCTGCTGAATATGAATTTATGTACCATGCAACTATTGGTTGTTACATCGCGATAAATATGCATAATTTTTATCCAGGAGATAGGGAAGAAGAAAAAGTTAATCGTGAGATTGGTTTCTGGGTAAGTTGCTATGCTGAAAAAGCAAAAGTATACAATCCAAAACTCAATATCCCATTAAAAACAACATTTGGTTTTTTAGGGTATCAATTAGGATTGGTTGATATAGCAAACTTAGTTAAATGCCTTGCTCATGCTGAACATGGTGATGGCATAAAAGTTGAAAGCAATGTAATATATGGATATGGAGGTGGTGGTGAATTTGACTTTTTAAATGTGAAAACTGCATGGAGTTATTTACAAGCTGGTACATTTGGTTCAAAAATATTTAATGATATGAATTTTAAGGATTCACAATATAAAGGATACTCTAATAGATTTATAAATATTGCTATTGGTATAGGCGTCTTATTTACTGCTATGACATGGACTTACAATGAAGATGTTTATAATAGACCTTTAAGTTTGTATGATTGGTTAAGAGCTGCTAGAAGATTTAATGGGAATACAAAAGAAAAAGGTTCAGAAACATATATTCATTCTTTGAAAATACCAAAATTACTAGGAACGTTATTTGATGATGATATTTGGTTTTACCAAAATGAAATATCAAGATTCATAAAATATGTAGAAAATAAAGCACCTGATGACTAAATTTGTAAGGAGAAAAAAATGAATAAACAAATCATATCAATCGGATTAATAGTTTTTATGATACTCGAAGTACATTTGACAACCAGAGCTCTGGCTTTTGATCAAGATGAAACAGTAGTGCTTTATGACCCAGCAAGGTTTTCCACATATTGGGGTGGTTCTACAAATGATGCCATTAGCTCTGTTATTCATGGGAATAATTCAGAAATCATCATAGCAGGTTATACAGAATCGGATGATATTTCTATAAAAGAAGCTTTCCAGGATAAGAAAAATGGAGGCTGGGATGGCTTTGTTGGACTTTTGAATCAAAATGCTGAACCGATTTGGTCTACCTATTTGGGAGGTTCTGAGGAAGATAGGATAAATGATTGTGCGATTGATTCTCAACAGAATATATATGTGGTGGGTACTACTTTTTCTCTTGATTTTCCAATAAAAGATGCACTAAAGCATGAGAATAAAGGGGAAGCCAATAAAAAGATACAATCACCTGGTTTAGACATGAATTGGGAGAAAAAAGAAATTTTTGGTGAAGCTTTTCTAGCCAAATTCTCTTCTACCGGCAATCTGATCTGGTCGACATATTTCGGAGGAAGCAACTATGATGAGGGTTACCATATAGAAGTCGATTTAAAGGATCATATTTACATTGTCGGTACCACTAAATCAGAAGATTTAATCACTAAAAATGCAAACCAACCTCATTTTAATGACAACTTGGAAAATCCTACGAAATTTCAAGGAGTAAATTATTACGGGGATATTTTCATCGCACAATTTACAAATACCGGAAATCTGATTTGGTCAACTTACTTTGGCGGTGAAGGAATGGATAAGCTAAATGATGTTGCACTCAATCATCAAAACCAGCTATTTATTTGCGGAAGCACAGCATCAAAGCAATTTCCAACCATTCCAGCCAATCATAACACATTCCAGGGTGGGGTATATGATGGATATTATGCAACCTTTAATGAGGATGGCAAACTCATCCGATCAAGATATCTTGGAAGTAAAACCTGGGATGATGCATTGTCCCTCACGTTTGATTCAGCAGATAACCTGTATATTGCCGGATATGCTGATAAAAGCATGATTGTGAGTAAAACTGAAAAACAATTCAATACTTATCGCTTTTGTGTAGGTACAGTACAAGAAGCTGCTGCAGATACTTACTTAGCTTCTTTTGATCCTCATGGATATTATAAGAGTATTGATTTCTTTTCAGTAGAAAGTTATTTTTCTGGAAGCAAGAATACGCCTGATCATGTGATTTGGACTCCTGAGAATCGTATTGTTATTGTTATGTCAGGAGCTGGTGGTTCCTCTTATCTATATTTTTATGATATACAGAAAAAAGAAGTACTTTCAAAATACGATACTCACGGATATGTCAATTCTATCGGTATCGATAGTAATGGATTATTATTGACAGCTGGAGAAACTAGAAATCTAAATTTCCCTATAAAAAACGCTTATCAATCCAAGCATACTTTTAAAAAATACAATGGAACGGGCTTTATTACCTGCATTGAACCGCATTACCCCACTTTCAAGGTATTACCTCCCATTCAACAATCAATAAAAATAGAATCAGGAAAGAAGAAGGAATTACTCCTTCAAATACAAAATCTGTTCTCTTCAAAAATTCAAGGAACATGGAAAGTGAAGGATTCATGTATCCAGGTTCATGCTCCAGAGACAGTAGCTATTGAAAAGGATCAAATCTTGCCTACCCAATTCAAGATCCAACTCCAATCCTTGATTTCCATCAAGCAGAATATACAAATTCAATTTACAGGAACAACATCGGATGGCATTTCTACTTCTGCTATTATACCCATCAATGTTGACGTGGAAGGTCCTCTAGAATTACAAAGGATCCCCCAAGAAACGATCCAGTTAAATCCCTTACAACAAACAGAGTTCTGTCTGGTTCTGAAAAACCAAACCCAGGAAAAGCTGGAGATTCTTCTATCATGCAGTGAATTCTGGATATATATAACTACTGAAAATCCAATGATGCTTGATAAAGAGAGAACCGACGTATTAAAAGTACTGATCTATCCTTTTTTTTTGAAACCTGGTACTTATGCGACTCAGTTAACACTTACTAATCAATTACCAAGTTTTAGTAATGCTGATACAGAGATCCCTGTCAATATTATTGTAAAACCATTATCATTCTGGTTGAAATTAAGATGGTATTTGAGATATCCATGGGAGAAGATGCGCCAAAAAATAAAACAAAAGGGTGGATCATGAGGAATATATCGAATTATCTGGACGGAAAAAGAAATGATGAGAATAAATTAATAAAATCTATTTTTATAAAGCTATTGTTGCTTATTATCATCTTTTTTGCTTCAGCTTGTTCTGGCAGTGCCCCGATTGTCAATGAACCTAATCAAAATCAAAATGACACCGGAACAATCAATTCTAACATACCACAAAATGAGGAAACCAATAATGAGCAATTAATTTTTGAGATATCCTCTAATAATATTGAAAACACTCCAACTAAAACATGGAAACCATTGTGGCAATACACAGCCCAAAACAAAGGATCAATGGTTGTAAAAAATATACTGATTGAGTCACAACAATGCTTGTTAATTAATAATCCGTTAATTGACTATGATTATTATCAAAGGATCATTCCGCCAAATAGTTTTTATGATGACATTTTCGTTTTGAAGCCGGAGACAAAACAAAAACTGTGGCAGTATAGAATCAATAGTATTTGTGGCAGAAATACGCTTATTCAAGATGATTGTATATTTATTGGAACATCACAAGGTCCGATGGGATATGATGATAAATTTTTTATGTTTTGTATCAATAAAAATAATGGTAAAGAGATTTGGAGATGTTCCATTAACGGAGTTACGGAAACGAATATGGTTATCTTGAATAAAAGACTTTTTTTCGGTGTTTCTGGATATGATGGAAACTTTATTTATTGTGTTGATGCTCAGAACGGAAATATGATCTATCAATGCAATAGCCCAAGGGGAATTGTGTTTGATTATAAAATTGAATTTATTTCCATTGAAGATTTACTCTATTTTTCAGATCCCAAGACATCATGCATTTATAGTTTTAACCCAAACTCTCAGCAATTTAGTCTGGTCTATCAAAATCCACTTGAGACATTCGGAGGATTAGCTTATTTTAACAAGTATCTATTGTTCGAAAGCACGACACAAAATTCCTTCTCGTCTTTATGTGCCATAAAATTATCAGATAATAAATTAGATTGGGTGATTACATTTAAAAACAGGGAATACAATTATCTAAGAAAGCCTATTGTTAAAGAGAACCTTGTATATTTTGATTCCTATGGTTTTATCGCCTGTATCGACATGAAGACAAAACAACTGCTCTGGTCGTTTGCAGATCCAGTACATGATATTCAGGAGTTCATTCTGGATGACGACAGAGTATTCATCGGTATGGAGCAAGAACCGTATGAAGCCAGAGATACCGAACAGTATTATCGCCGATACATCCTCTCCCTAGATGCCAATACCGGCAAAGTAAATTGGAAAATGCAGAAAGGAGTAAGATTGAGCTGCATATACCAAGATAAAATATTGCTAACGGATGAAAACAATTTGTACATGATTGAGGCAAACTAATGAAACCAAGCAATAGCAACTGGGAACATTACGGGTGTATTGATGAAAATACCAGGGAAAGCTGATGTTTAAGGAAAAGGAAGTACTTATTTCAGGCAGAAAAGTGTGTCAAGAACTCCGTCCCTGTGATACATAGGTTTTGGCTTCTTCAATTAATTGTTCAAGCTTATCAAGATCCTCCTGGCAAAGCAGAGGGTCTTTTAATCGAATGGCAGTGAGGGCTCTTTCATATAACGGTTCCAGCTTTTTGAGAAGGGCGGAATAAATAGCAGGGTAAAGGGAAGAATCGTTGATATATTGCTGAATATCATCGTGGTAGCGGTATACATCTGTCCAGATCAAAGTTCGACCGGCAGACTGAAAACGACCTTCGCATTTGAAATTGGAAGCAGAATATTGGATCAACAACTCCTCTGTTTTATCCTGGTCAAGGTCTTTCCATTCCATCAATAATCCGATTTTTTCACCGAGTTGTAACAAGGGGATCCAAAGCTCTTGATCAAGCCTGAGAACGATTAATTGGTCCGGAACTGCTTCAAGAGCCATTACATTGCTTGCACTGGCTTCCTGCTCCGTGTCTTTTACGGAAGTCAATATCAGCAACGGGGGATTCTTGACTACCCGAAAAACGGAAATATGGTCAAATAGATTGGTTGGGTCAATATTGTCACGTGAACTCAACGATAATTCCTGATCAGTAAACAGCTGTAAATCCTGAGTATGCTTTCGTATTCTTCCAGCCCAATGTAGACTGCCTACAATAAAATAGGACTGAAATTCTGCAAAAGCCTGGATTTTATATAGGGGAAATTTGTTCAAGGAGGATTCAGGCAGGCTGGTTTTAATGAAATAAGGGTGTTTTCCCGGAAATTCATCGACGATCTGATTGCCTGCATCACGGATTTGAATCTTTCCTGAATAACCAATAGCCAACAAGGAGTGCGATTGCGAATAGGCATACCCATCGATATAATCCTGATAAATCCTGTCTTTCGGTATGGTTAAGCAGGGGGTCATGGTCCCATTTTCCTGATAACGGAGAATCGAGTCGAAATATTGATGAGGTAATAAATTCTCCTCTGTTTTATAGAAGGAGGGGTACTTCCCTTGCCTGATCCTGATGTACCATGCTTTTCCATCTTCACTGCATTGGTTGAGTTCGGGCAAGTAGGGTGCCAGGTTTTCCGGGATGGGTTTCCCGGTCTTTGTATCCACCATTCGGATACGCTGGTCGTTTTGAATTAATAGAATCTTGCCTTCATTAAGGAAAAACAGCTGGTCTGATAAAGAGGGTGTGGTTTTATAGGAAGCTATCGTCGATAGGGTACGGATTCTTTTAGAATTCAGATTCATCTGCATGATTTTGGCTGAATAGGAAATTGTCTCCCCTTTTTCCTCATTCAGAAATAAACGGATAAAAAAGACCATTTGTGAGGTTGGTTCAAGGTGAGGAAAATAGTCCTTTTCTTCAGTCAATGAGATGGTTTCTTTGTTCTGTACATTAAAAATTCGCAACCCACCGTCAGGCATAGCATACAACAGCATAGAATCAAGCTGTTTGGCGGATTGATCGGATGGGATACAGCCTACAGCACAGAACATGACTAATTGTATAATCAAAAGCTTGTGTATAATAGAAACTACTTTCTTCATAAAATAAAGTATAAAGCAACCGGGTACAGTTTAAAAGAGGTGCAAAAATGAAAAAGAGTTTAATGGCAATGGTGCTGTTGATGATTTTTTGTTTTGCTCCTTTGTCAGGTTTTTCAGCAGAACCAGGCTACACTATTCAATCCTTTCCCGCTGAGAGCTATCCTTCCCTGATACAACCGCAGCTAAATGTTCTCTATGAGGATTTTACCGCTACGTGGTGTGGGTGGTGTCATTATTCGTACGAGATTTTCGATAGTTTGTATGCTGAATATGGTGACAGGATCCTGCATATTCGGTATCATAACCAGGATTTGCTCTCGATGCCCACCATCAGGGAAAGAGCAAATTTTTACAAAGTAACCGGATACCCCACGATGGTATTTAATGGGGACAATAAGATCATAGGGGCTGACGCAACCACGTATCCTGCCGTGAAAAAAGTGGTCGAAGACCTTTTTCTCCAGACTCCCGTTATGGGGATGAATAGTTTTGGGATACAAGACGGGCAAACTCTCCAGATGACCGTCATTTTGCAGTCCTACCTGGATGTACCGCTTACGGGGCAGTTTTTGACTGTATTGACAGAGAGTCAGGTAGTCGATGCCGATAATAAGGTGTTTAATTTTGTCAGCCGACTTGCTTTCCCCGATTTTAAAGGATTGACCCTGACCCTCGAACCAAATACGCTTTATTACCTGAAGTTTTCTCGGCAGATACCCGATGCCAGTGAGGTTACTCAGTTTGAAGCGGTGAGTTTTTTTCAGAATTTCACTACCGGTAAAATTTATAATAGTTGTTTCTATTCATTCAATTCTCTACCCATTTTACAATCCACTCCTTTGCCGTTTGAGACAGGCGTCAGACGCGACATCTCCTTTGAAGTTGTTTTCAAAGAGGCCTTGGTGATCTCAACCCTGCAGGATAGCTTATTTCTTTTAATTGACCAGAACGAAAAAATGCAAGCCTTGGAATGGGAATATGATTCAGTGAAAAAGATTTTGCACCTGTATCCTGTTGATTTATTAAAAAAGAATACCGGGTATGCCCTCTGGATGATGGGGGGTAAAAACTCCTTAACCAGTTCGGCAAAACATTACCTGAGGACGCATTTTATTTTGCCTTTTTTTACGTCAGAAAGTCCTGATCTGACGATACAACTTTCTCAATGGCAGTTGGATTTAGGTGAAGTTTGGCCCATTGATAAACCCAAATATGAGCTGGTGCTGGAAGAAACACACGGTATTCAGGTTCGGGTAAAGGTCACCACGAAAGTACCTTGGATCACAGTCGAAGAAACAGTGTTTGTTGCTTCCAAAAAAACGATCATCATTCACATTAAGCCCGATATGATGAAAACAGGATTAAATATGGCAACCGTACTCATCTCGACCCAAACAGGGACGATCTACATTCCCATATCGGGGACATTGTTTAAACCCGATTATCCGCTGATACGATTCGACAAGGTGCCGATCATTTTTCCGGTGGGAACGATTATCATACGGGGAAAAACGGATGGATACAGATTATTTCTTCATAACCAGGAGATATCAATGGATTTGGAAGGCAACTTTTCTGTCAAATTACCCATTCAGGAAGGATTCAATCTTTTTCTCTTTCAGTCAATGAATATGCAAAGGAAAATGGGTCACTTTCCGATTCTCATTATTGGCTTTAGACGCGAATGATCTCGAATTGTAAATCTGATTTTTGCATTCCCGCTCCGAAGGATTATCCTTTTTCGATGGCGGTTTTTTCTTTTTGCATCAATATGAACAGCGATGCTTATGCAGTGTACCTGGCTTCCAAAATATCGAATAAAAGCACAAAAAAGTACCGAAAACCTTATCAACTCAACCGTTACTTTTATCAATTGGCCGGTTTGGAGCTGGATATGGAGGTCGTGAAATGGGGAGACCGCTTATTGTTAAATGTTGAGTTTGGTCTGTTCCATCTGAATATGGCTGAGAAAAAGCGGTTAAAACTCTATGCTTTAGCGCAGGATTTACTATTTGAAGGGCAATATGAGCACGGTCAATTTCCTCAGGCTTTTTTTGAAGAGGAGAAGGCTAATCAACAAAAAGAGATCGAGATGTTGATGAGTAATCCTATCGAATGGCATTTCCAGCTTTTTATGGAGAAGATGTTTCCCAACGATCCCTTTCGATACTCATTATTAGGCACCAAAGAACAAGTCAGGGATTGTACGAATGAGGAAATTGGCAAGATACAGAAAGACTTTATTCAGCATTCACAAAGAATTCCTGTCCTATATGGCACTTTTTCAGAAGCTGAGACGGCTTATTTCCAAGAATTAGCCAATCAGGGAAAAGGGCTGTCTGAGAACCCTGGCATTCAAGTTTCTCGCAAACCGTTCGTGACCTATGAAGAGGAAACCACCTATCAACAAACCTGGGTATTCTTAGGGTACCGGCATCCTATTGACCAGAATCACAGGCTTTATCCCGCTTTGCATATTTACAACCAGATTTTAGGTAAGCTACCGGCCTCAGTACTCTACACAAGGCTCAGAGAAAAATCAGGTTTATGTTACAGTATTGGCTCCTCTCTGCCATTTGGCAAAGAAGTGTTGTTCATTATCGCCGGTATCGCTTATCAAGATAAAGATATTTTCCTGGAAGAGCTGGAAAAAGCACTTCTCTCCCTGTCGAATTTTACTAAAAAGCAGCAGTATTTGAAATTGGCGAAAAACCGCATTCTTTCCAATTTGCAGGGATGGAAAGATTACCCGATGGCCCGTTTGAACTTTGAGTTGGAGATCAAGATCAAAAAAGCCTCCTACACTTATTCCTCTTATATCCAGGCGATCGAAAAGGTGACCTGGGAAGATTTAGAGGAAATCAGCAGGTGTCTCTGGCTAGACACGTTATATATATGCAAAGGCAACCATAAAGCAAGATGAAGTTTCCATTTACTATAGAAAAAGAAGTGATTCATGATCTGCCTGTCACTTGGATTTTTACCAAGCAGTTTGTGACGAATAGCATTCTGATTACAGTCAATGCCGGCTCTCTGTATGAATCGAATGAGTTTTTGCCTGATGCCAAGTCCGGTATTTTTCATTTTCTGGAACACCAGGTCTTCAGACTGCTTTCCGGTAAAGATGCTATGGAATTACTGAATATGTATGCTTCCAATGCAAACGCACTGACAGCCCGAGAAAAAACCTGTTATTACACTCATTTTGTCCAGCACGATATCGAAATCCTGAAAATCTTGCTTCAATTAGTCTTTGAAAAAAAGCGGTTTACAAAGGAAAGAGTGGAGAAAGAGAAAAAGATCATTTTGAATGAGATGCTCATGAGCATGGATGACCCTTTATTTGCGACTTTTGAATCATGGAATAAGCTTGTATACCAACATTACCCGGCTTGGAGATCGCCTATTGGCACACCGGAAAGCATCAGGCAGATCACCCCTGAAAAACTGAATCAGGCTTTTGAGTTGTTTTATCATCCAAAGCAGAGCGAATTGGTGATTATGACTGACAAGGAAAAATCCTTTTGGCTGCCGGCGTTTGACACACTTTTGCAGATGGAGATCAAGCCGGGCTTTCAACCGAAAATTCTTTCTATTCCTCATGATCCGGATACAAAATCCGGAAAAGCATTCACCAAACTCACGATTGATTTTCCTATTCCCTATTTTATGGCTGGCTGGAAACCATTACATCAGGAATTCACTTATCGGGATGGTATTATCGGAGAGATGATTTCACAAATATTGTTTGGTATCACTGCTAAATTCCAGGATGATTTGTATGCAAAATCCCTGGTGGATGATTCCTTCTCATTGGATTGGGATTGGGACAGGCAGTTTGGATGCTGGTATATGTCAGGTTTTTCTTATCAACCGGAAAAAGTCATCGATGCCGTAGAAAAGGAAATGAGAAGGAGGCTCAAGACCGGAATCCGGAAGAACGAATTTCAGATTCATAAACGGTATTCACTCGTGAATAGCACCATGGAAGCCTATCATCCAAAAGAGATGGTCTTTCAGATTCAGACATTGAACCGGTTCGGGATGGATGGATGGGATGAATACTACCAACTTGTCCAGAGTATTACCTGGGAAGAATTGAATGAGAACCTTCCCCGATTTATGCCGGAAAGTCAGTTTAAAGCTTCTATTTTGCTTCCTGAATCAGATAGCGCTTAAGTTCCGGGAGAAGGGTTCGAATATCACCAACCAGGCTGACATGAGCCACCTGAAAGATAGGGGCTTCTTCATCTTTGTTCACGGCAATAATTAACTCTGCTCCTTTGATCCCTGTTAAGTGTTGGACTGATCCTGATATACCCAGTGCCACATAAATTTTAGGCGCTATCGATTTGCCGGACATGCCCACCTGAAGTTCAGAGGGGAGCCACCCATGGTCAACTATCGGTCTGGAGCAAGCGATAGCTGCGTTGACGGATTGAGCAAACTCATACACCAGGTCGATATTTTCTTTGGATCCGATTCCTCTGCCGACGCCGATCACGATTGATTTGTCTTCAATGGGAGGGAAGAGAGAATGTTTTGGTTCTTTTTCCAGGACCAAAGGCAAACCCATTTCCGACGACAGGGCATGATCTTCCAAAACGGTTATTGAGAGAGGTTTTGAAGATTCGGATAAGGGAAGAACCGGGAAAGAGTGGGGTCGTACGGTAGCCATCATCGGTCGGTGAAATGGACAGACGATACTTGCCATCAGATCACCGCTGAAAGCTGGTCTTGTCTGGACGAGCAAGTGTGTTCTCGGGTCAAAGGACAATTCGGTGCAATCAGCGGTTAATCCTGTTTCCAAAAGTGTGGCTAACCGTGGTGCCAGATCTCTGCCTTCATCGGAGGCAGGAAATAGCAGGGAAAGGGGTTTTTGCTGTTGAATGATTGAGGATAATGCGATCGCTTTATTCTCCAACGGAGCGTCCATTAAAGAGGGTATGGTGATAATGCCTTCAAGACCGATGTCCGAGAGCTGGGAATAATTTTTTAATGACGGCACCTCTTTGGCGATTATCAGCCCTATAATTTTTTTTGGATGCGGATAATCCTGGAGTAAAAAATGGAGTTTCGACACAATTTCCAGACTGGGTATGGTGACAGTCTCGTTCTGGATTTCCAGGTATACCCAAAGGTCTCCGTTAAGATCCATAGATTGCTGTTTCACCCCGATTAATGACAGGGCTTTCTGGGGACAAACTTCTATACAAATACCGCATAAAATACAGGCTGGTAGTATGTGCGCACATTTGTTTTGGATTTGGATAGCACTGTACGGACATTTTTTTACGCAGAGCTGACAAGCATTACATTTTTCTGCCACTACTTCAATTCTCATCCCATTACCTCATTCATCTTGGATTTTATAATCTGGAAGAGAGCTTGTCCGTTTTCAGGCTTCAGCTTTTGGATCGTTTTATCCAACTGAGGGGTGAATGTATTGACTACTCGGGTCGGTGATCCTTCTAACCCGATTCTTTCCGGGGAGATTTTTAACTCCTGGTTGGTGAGGAGGGTAGGTTGGTAAGTATGACACAGAAACAAACCTCGTAAGCTTGGTAACCTGGGAGTGTTTGCATGTTTGCATAAAGAAACCAGGCTATGCGTAGGTACCGCTATCGTTTCAATAGAGTTGCGGTAGTCTCTCTGCACAACGAATTGTTCAGCGGATCGAATCAGGGTACGTTGAACATTGAGCACCTGCGGCATTTGTAACCGAACGGCGACACCAGGGCCAACTTGTGCCGTATCACCGTCAAGCGCTTGTTTTCCACAAAAAACATAGGTGAAGGGACCCGTCTTTTTCAACGCTTCAGAAAGAATCAGCGAAGTCGCTAATGTATCGGAGCCGGCGAATAGTCTGTCAGTGATTAAATAACTTTCATCTGCTCCCATTGAAATCGCTTCTTTCAAGATCTCTGCGGCTTGTGTTGGTCCCATAGAAAAACAGACTACTTCCGCACCAACTTGATCTTTCCAACATAAGGCTTCCTCTAAGGCATTTCTGTCGTGAGGATTCATGATAGACGGCACCCCTTGCCGGTTAATATTGTAAGAATTTGCATTAATAGTGACCTTTACATTTCGCTCAATATCAGGAACCTGTTTTAACAAAACCGCTATTCTAATCACCAGTCACTCCTGTTCTTCGGAAGTTCTTAAAATAAATTACCGTTTCTTATTATAATAGAAAGTGATTTGAATAATATGAAAAGATTTGAGGTGGCGTTTGTTAGTTATCCCTGTAAAAACTGAAATAATGAAGCATAAGTTCGATCTTTTCGAACTGTTGGAAACATGCCTGACTCCCTTCCAAATTCAAGAAGGGGACATCATCGTTATCTCATCGAAATTGATTTCTGTCGCTGAGGGCAGGGTCGTTTCCCTGAAGACCATTCATGTGAGTGAAGAAGCGTATGCCCTGGCCAATGAATACCAAATTGATGACCGGTTTTGCCAAGTGATCCTACAGGAAGCTGATGTGATCCTGGGTGGTATTCCCAAAGTGATTACCACCATTAAAAATGGCATTTTAGTCGCTTATGGCGGAGCAGACAGATCCAATGCTCCTCATGACCATGCGATTCTCTGGCCGGAACAACCAGCTAAGAAAGCTGAAATGATCAAGGAGTTTATCCGAAGGATTTTCCATAAAGAGGTAGGCATCATTATATCCGATTCGCAAGTCGTCCCTCTTCGGGCCGGAACCTATGGTGTTGCGATCGGCATCGCCGGTTTTGTCGGGATGATAGACAAAAGAGGAGAGAGTGATTTGTTCGGAAGAAAGCTGATCGTTTCCAGAAGCAATATCGCCGACAACCTTGCTTCAGCCGCCAATCTTGTAATGGGGGAGACGGTGGAACAAACTCCCATCGCCATCATTCGGGATGCTCCGGTTCATCTGATCGATTCGGATGCGGATGATCTGACGAACCAACTCATCATGGACACAGAAGAGTGTATGATTTTTGGGTGCCTGCCAACCTGGAAAGAAGATGTTGACCAATCTGATTTCTCCTACACATTTCGCAGAAGGAAACAAAAGCAGAGTTGAGTGAGTTGAGATCATTTTATTATCCTCATGCTGTCCATCCCGGAGAGTTGATATCCCTCGAAGGCAGTGATTTCCACCATCTACGGGATGTGCTTCGGTTGGGTCCTGATGAGAATGTGGATATCATCACCTACTCAGGCAGATACCTGGCTAAAATTATTCAATTGAAAAAAAACAGCTCTGAACTTATTATTCAAAGCGAAATCAGTCAAAAAGAATCCAAATACCGGTTAATACTCTGGCAAAGCCTGATTAAAAGCAGCAAAATGGATGAAGTGATGGACAAAGCTACTGAAATGGGTGTTTCTGAGATTGTCCCTTTGATCACAGAACGCTCTGCACCATTGTTACAACCAAAAGCGGAAAATGAGAGCAGGATCCAGCGTTGGCAACGCATTATCATTACCGCTGCCAAACAAGCCAGAAGGGATTTTGTCCCTATCGTGTCTCCCCCTGTGCCATTAGTTTCTTTATTGTGCTCCTTAGCGGACGCCGATGAACTCCGGTTATTCTTTTGGGAGTGCGCAGAACAAAGAGATTTATCCGAATACTTACGGTCAAAACCTCAATCTCACAGTATAATACTCCTCATTGGTCCGGAAGGAGGCTTTTCGCAAGAAGAAGCTTCTGCTATACTCCAAAAAGGATTCATGCCGGCTTCTCTTGGTCCCACTATCCTTAGAGCGGAAAATGCAGGTTTCTTTGCCCTTGGGTTGGTGCAATACCTCGTCTCCCAATTCAATCCATGAGAATCGCTTTTAAAACGTTCGGATGCAAGGTGAATCAATATAATACCTTCTTGCTGATGGACAATCTGATACGATCCGGTTTTGAGAGTACTCGTCTGTATTCCCAGGCTGAAGTATTGGTCGTGAATGCTTGTGTCGTGACTGAAAAAGCAGAAAAAGAGTGCCTTCGCTTTATCAAGTCTTTGCATCGATCCGTTAAAAACATTATTATCACCGGGTGTAAACCTGAGTTCCTGTCACAGGTGCTTGATGAGACGTGTTTGTACTTTTCAGACCCCGAGGATGTTTTTTCTTATCTGCAGGCTCGATACAAGCCCTCTTCTACACAAGTTTTTCAGTCCGCTCTTCGAAATATATCCGAGAGAACGAGAGCTACGGTTAAAATTCAAAGTGGATGCTCCCAGTTCTGTTCCTATTGTATTGTCCCCTATCGCCGGGGCAGACTGTATTCCAGACCAACAGAGGAAATCGTCACCGAGATTACGGCATTAACCCAGTCCGGATACAGGGAAATTGTGTTGACTGGCACCCAAATAGGATTGTATCAAGATGAAAAAAACAGGACTTTGGTTGATTTATTGGAGACAATCGATGAGCAATTTAACACAAAAGTAAACCGAGTGCGGTTATCTTCTATCAGCCCCTCGTTTGTGAGTCAAAAACTTATCGAGTGGATGAAAAACTCTTCTATTGCCTGCCCCCATCTTCACCTGTCTCTGCAATCAGGGAGTAATGCTGTCTTAACCTCTATGAATAGGCAGTATACCAGGGAGCAGTATATTGCATTTTGTGCTTTGTGCAGGCAGGAAATACCTGATTTCTGTGTCAGTACTGATATTATCGTTGGCTTTCCCGGGGAATCAGAAGCAGATTTCAACGCTACAATGGAGCTTGTTCAATGCGTGCAATTCTCAAAAGTACATGTATTCCCTTTTTCCGTTCGGCCGGGCACAAGAGCAGAACAGTTACCCGATCGTATTTCTCAGGAGCTAATTAAAAAAAGAAGCCATCAGCTTCTTGCTTTATCAAAATCGATTAGCTATACTATAAAACAATCTTATATCGGAAAAGAACTGGAAGTGATGATAGAGGGATCCAATGAGGGGTTCACCAGGAATTACCTCAAAGTGTTGGTCCGCTCACATGATCGTCTTCTTCCCGGTAGTTTAGTGCGGGTAACCCCCACTGAATGTAATGATGAGTATTTATTTGTGTAAATTAAAAAATCGAAGGGGTTGATGATTTAAGAATGGCTTATGCATTAAGAAAAGACAACGAGAGCTTTGATTCTCTGATGAATCGTTTTAAACAGGATTGTGCCAGACAGGGGTTGATTTCAGAGATAAAGAAGCACGAGTATTTCTACCCGCCAAGCATTATGCGCCGCAAAAAACGCATAGCAGCCGCTAAAAAGCGGAGAAAATAATGTAGACTGCCGTGGAAAGTTCGTCAGACCCAAGCCACAGTCGCGTCATTTCTTTCTTTCGGTTATTTCATACGAAACATGTTCTGGTTCTGGTCATTAATTATGTTTTGATTGCTGCTGTCTTGGCGACCTTCTATTTTTCGAATATTGTCTATATCAAGATTGCAAATATTGCGCCGGAAGATATCTATTCACCGATTAATACCCTCTATTACAATCGGATTAAAACCGAAGAACTTCAGAAACAAGCAGAAGAAAAAGTACCGGTTACTCCTCGAATAGATCCCAATGTTCTGGATGCGGTATTGAGTGATATCGATAATGTTTTCTTCGGCATTAACGACACTCGTAATAATAAGATCAAAACGCAAGCGGATAAGATTGAGGATTTACAGGTGTATATTTCTAACGCGAAAGCTGACCTGGAGGTGATCAACTTTATTCTGAATACTGACACTGTTACGCTAAACCAATTACAGGACATTACGAAAAAATCTATTACCGACCTCCTGTCCCTGGGATTATGGGAAGCAGAAATACAAAAAACCAATGAATTTCAGCAACGTATCGTTAGCACGATCCAATCCTTCCATCCAAAGGATGTTCTTATCAAGCCGTGTTTATTGCTGATACAAAAAAAGATACAACCGAATATGTTCGTAGACGAAGCAGCGACCAACAGGGCAAAAGCTGAAGCCAGGGCTAAAATATTACCCGTTAAAGAAGAGATTATCCAAAATCAGAAGATTGTCTCGAAGGGGCAAACGATTAGCGAGGAAGACCTGGAGAAGATAAAGTCATTAGGGCTGTATAGTGAAGAGATGAACTGGAAACAGCTGGCAAGAACGCTCTTTTATGCGTTAGCCCTCCTTTTGCTGATGCTGTTTTATCTGTTTATCAATAAATCATCCGAATACATCGAGCGATTTAATTATTTTCTTTTATTAAACGGCATCATCTTCGTTTTTGTCTTGTTGTTTCGATTTCTGTTACCCATTTCACCTTATCTGTTACCGGCTTTTTTGTTTACGACATTATTGGTCGTATTCTTTGATATTCATATCACATTCTACGTTTCTATCACTTCCTTCTTGTTGCTTTCTGCCGCGTTCGGGTTGAACATTGCCATTACGGTTATCTATCTCCTGACGATATCCATCATTCTCTTTGTGTTAAAGAATTTCAGGAAGTACTCGGATTATATCAAGAATGGTTTTCTGGCTGCAGCGATATTCGCTGTATTTGAATTGATTTTCTCTTATCTCACCTATGAGAACTCTCTGTTATCCAATCAATGGCTTGTATTGGCGCTTTGTCTTTTGAACGCGCTGATTTCAAGCTTATTGGCTTTGGGAATCACCGTATTGTTGGAATCGATCGGCAACTTTGTGACACCTCTGCGATTATTTGAACTGACGGATCCGAACTCATTTCTTTTACGAAAGTTATTCGAAGAGACCCCCGGCACTTATCAGCACAGTGTTATGATCGCCAATATATCCTCTCATGCTGCGGAAGAGATCGGGGCAGATCCACTGCTTACGCGCGTCGGAGCCTATTATCACGACATAGGAAAAACGGCTCATCCGCTGGATTTTACCGAAAATAACGCCGGCGGAAATATTTTGGATAAGATGAATCCTTTTGATGCGGTCACGCATATTAAAGAGCATTTGGAAGCGGGAATACGACTGGCTAAAGCCAACAAGCTTCCCTCTGTTATTCAAGATTTTATTCTTCAACATCATGGTACCACTCGTATCAGTTTTTTGTATGAAACAGCCAAAAAGGAAGATCCCACCTTAACTGATGACTCTTTTTTCCGATACCCCGGACCCAAGCCGATTCGCAAAGAGGTTTCGATCATGATGTTAGCAGATTCAGTGGAAGCAGCCGTACGTTCAATGCAGACGAAAGATACGGGATTGATCCGTGAAATGGTGACGAATATCGTGAACTCGAAACTGCAGGATGGCCAGCTATCGGAATCAGAGCTGACATTTTCTGAAATCGAGAAAGTCAAAGAATCGTTTGTATTTACGCTCGATTCTTTATATCATTCAAGGATATCCTACAGTACTTCGCAAAAGAAAGAATAATCACCATGATAACTTGTTCAGTCAGTCACCAATCAGAATTGGATTTACCATTTTCGGAGGATGACTTGCGATGCATACTCCAAAAGATTTTACACCATTCTGAATTCTCGGATATTCCCCAGCCTGCTCTGATCAGCCTGGTTTTTATTGACGATGCAGAAATGCGCGAGGTGAACCATCAATACAGAAAAATAGACAACACCACCGATGTATTGTCTTTCCAGATAAACGAGAACACTCCGGAAGGGTACTTATTAGGGGAATTAATCATTTCACTCCCGAAAGCCTCTCGAGACGCGCTGGATCTACATATTACTTTTCAGGATGAAGTGATACGATTGATCGTCCATGGTTTTGCTCACCTGCTTGGATTCGATCATACTAATGATGAACAGGAAAATGAAATGCGCGAGATCGAATCCGGATTTTATCAGTTATATTGTCCAATGGAGGATTACAGTTTGTATGGATAAGATACCCGGCAGTTTTTACTTTTGGATCACATTACTCCTTTTTTTATCTGCCTTCTTTTCAGCCTCAGAAGCTGCATTGCTTTCAGTCAGTCGAATTGCTTTAAAAAACCATTCCCAGAAAAATCCTTCCTTATCTGAAAAAATTCTACGCTTAAAGGAGAAATCCAGCCAATTTATCGGCGCTTTGCTCATTGGAAACAATCTGGTGAATATTTTACTGACATCTATGTTTACTAATCAGATGCTTAGGTCTCTTCCTACAAAATATGCTGTTCTGGTCAGTACGGTTTTTTGTACGGTGCTGATTGTGATCATTGGTGAAATGATTCCTAAAACCCTTGGAACATCAGATTCTCTCAAGATAAGCAGTCTGGTTTATTACCCGGTTCAATTTTGTATTCGGTTGTTTTATCCGTTAGTGTGGGTGTTAAATCTTTTCTCTATTTTGTTTCACAAAGCTTTTTCCATATCCACCACCCCTCATTCGATTATAGGAGACCAGCAAGGGTTAGAGGCTGTCATCGATATCTCTCAGGAAGAGGGGATCATCGAAAAAGAGGAAAGGTCCCTGATAAAAAGCGTTTTCGAATTCAGTGATACTGAAGTGGATGAAATCATGGTTCCCAGAGTAGATATGGTCTGTCTGGATATCGAAGAAGGGATTGAGAAATTTTTTTCCCTGGTCGATGAGACGGATTATTCCAGGATTCCTGTATACGAAGACAGAATCGATAACATTTTAGGCATTCTGTTTGTGAAAGATGTGTTCCGATATTTCAAAATTTCCGATTCTGATGAGAAGAAAGATAAAAAAATAGATATCAGAAGGATCATGAAGAAAGCTTATTTTGTCCCGGAAAGCAAAAAAGTAGATGACCTGTTCCGTGAGATGAGGGAAAAACAACAGCATATGATGATGGTGGTCGATGAATACGGCGGGATCAGTGGGTTAGTCACCATGGAAGATATTCTCGAAGAGCTGGTCGGAGAGATTCAGGATGAATTTGACCGGGAAGAGGATTTTTATGAAGAAAATCCTGATCATTCTTATGTGATTGCTGGTAATTATGCTATTGACGAACTGAATGAATTACTTCAGTTGAATTTACCTGAAGAGGAGTTCGACACCATATCCGGTTTTTTACTGGCTGAACTGGGGCATATCCCTGTGGTTGATGAAACAGTAGAATATTCCGGGTATATTTTTACCGTGAAACAGATCAAGAACAGAAGAATTTTGCAGGTTCATGTCCGGAAACTGGAAGAAAATGCCGAACCATAAGCATTTCTTGGTTGCCAATTGGAAAATGGCGATGACTACTCATCAAGCATTGGATTTTATGAAGATGCTTTCTGTTCAGGAAATTACAGATTCAAGGACTCAAGTGATCATAGCGCCTTCCTTTGTTACTTTGCCGGCATTACATCAATGGATTACTCAGCATTCAACCCCTATCGCTTTATGTGCCCAGAATTCTGCTGCCATGCAGTCAGGTGCTTATACCGGCGAAGTTTCAGCCGTGATGTTAAAAGAAACCGGTTGCGATTATGTTATCATTGGCCATTCTGAAAGGAGAATCCTATTTGGAGAGAGGGAGCCGGATTTATCCACGAAAGTAGAGCTAGCTTTTCAAGCCGGCTTAACACCTATTTTTTGTTTTGGTGAATCCCGAGACATCTACGAAAGCGGGAAAACAAATGATTTTCTAAGGAAACAACTTGCTCCGTATTCAGCAAAACTTCCTTTTATTCTTGCCTATGAACCAATCTGGTCGATTGGAACCGGATTTATTCCGACTTATGATGATTTGGCGAGAACGGTTGGTTTTATTCGATCGCTTTTTCCGGATACTGCCTTGCTCTATGGAGGAAGCGTAAATGGTAGCAACATCGATAGTTTGCTGCAACATACCACTATGAATGGTTTCCTGGTTGGCGGTGCTTCGTTAAAACCGGATGTATTTTATTCTCTTTACCAAGCTATGAATCAACGCTGATTGTATGGCTGAAACCGGCACGCTCTATATTATTTCCACCCCTTTGGGGAACTTAAAAGACATTACGATTCGCACCATCGAGGTGCTCAAAACTGTAGATTATATCGCATGTGAAGATACACGGCGTTCGTTGAAACTACTGAATACATTTGATATTCACAAAGAATTGATTGTTTACAATGAACATACGATTAAAAAAAACACCCCGGTATTGTTGGACTTACTGGAAAACAATCACACTATCGCTTTGATATCTGACGCGGGAATGCCGTTAATCGCAGATTCCGGTCTGGAATTGGTACAAGCTTGTTATGAAAAAAATTATGCTGTTCAAGTGATCCCAGGTCCCTCTGCTGTCATTACTGCTTTAGTTTATGCTGGTTTTACCACACAGAATTTTCTATTTGTGAATTTTCTGCCCAGAAAAAAGTCCAAACTGTTGGAGACTATTCAGCAGGCAAGCACACTTCGGGTACCGGTTGTTTGTTTCGAGTCCCCTCACAGACTCCTCCATACCCTGGAATGGCTTCAAACATTAGAGATGCCCATGAGAATATGTATTTGTCGTGAAATGACAAAAATCAACGAGGAAATCCTTAGAGGTTCATTGGATTTCGTTTATAATCAATATTTAAATAGAGAAGTAATTGGTGAAATTACCATCGTACTAGATTTTTTACAGTAAAAAGGAGATGGAAACAGCATGAAAGGCTCTAAATTTTACGTTACGACGCCGATTTATTACATCAGTGGAGATCCGCATATTGGTCATCTCTATACCACTGTTGCTGCCGATATCATCGCCAGATACAAGAAAATGCGAACTACTAATGTTCTGTTTACAACCGGTAGTGATGAAAATTCGTTGAAAATTGTGAAAGCTGCCCAGAAAGCGGGAAAAGAACCCAGAGAATATGTTGATGATGAAGTTGAAAAGTGGAAAAACTTTTTTAAATCTTTTAACGTGCAGTATGACAGGTTCGTTCGTACTACGGATGAAGATCATATCAAAGCAGTACAGCATGTCATCAAAACTTTGCACCAATCTGGTTATATCTACAAAGGCAAATATGAAGGTTGGTATTGTGTTGATTGTGAAACTTTCTGGTTGGAATCCGACATTCCCAACCAAATATGTCCCTCCTGCGGAAGAGAGGTTCATTGGATTTCTGAGGATAATTATTTCTTTAAATTGAGCGCTTTCCAAAAAGCCTTATTAGACCATTATGAAGCTTATCCGAAATCTATCGAGCCCGAAAGTCGGTTCAATGAAGTTGTCAGCATGATCAAGATGGGATTAAATGACATTTCCATCTCCAGAAGTTCTGTTCAGTGGGGGATACCCTTTCCATTTGATGAAAAACACGTGATCTATGTCTGGTTTGATGCATTGATTAATTATTTGACGGTGACCGGTTATCCAAACGAACTCGATACTTTCATGTATTATTGGCCAGCAAATGTTCACCTGATGAGTAAGGATATTATCCGTTTCCATTGTGTGATTTGGCCTGCTATGCTGCTTGCATTGGGATTGCCTTTGCCGGAAAAAGTATACGTACATGGTTGGTGGCTGACTTCCGGTGAAAAAATGTCTAAATCCAAAGGCAATGTCATCGATCCGAATTTGGTTATCGAAGACCTGTCGAAGGAAACCGGCATCTCAACGAGCTTAGCCGTTGATGTCCTTAGGCTTTTTATGTTTAGAGAGTCTACTTTCGGTGATGATGCTATTTTTACGGATGCCCGTTTTACCTCTCGGTATAATTTCGATTTGGCCAATGATCTGGGTAATTTAATCTCCCGGGTGTATGCTATGACGCATAAAACTTTTAACGATGAAATACCAGCAGGCACGATTTTCTCTGAAAACCTTAGGATATCAATTCTGGAAACCATTACTCAATACTTTGATTTGATGGATCATTTCCGATTTAAAGAAGCCTTGGAGATTGTGTGGGCTTTTATCAACGAGTGTAATAAGCTGATTGAGACTAGCAAACCATGGGAATTATTAAAACAAAATCAACTCCAGCTCTATAAAAACTTAATTTATTCCTTGCTTGAGTCGATTCGTATCGTGGCTATCCTGGTTTCACCCTTCATGCCAACTTTTGCCAATACGGTACTGTCCTCACTGGGCGCCAGAAGCCTAAAAGAAGAGAATCTGGCTTTTGGAAAACTGGGTTTTAATCATGTGATATCTCAACTTGGTGTCACGTTCCCAAGAATTAAAACTTTTCAATCGGAAGTTCCTGTATCCAAGAAAAAAGAAAAAGTGGAAGAAAAGAAAGAGATGGTGGATATCGATTTATTTCAAAAGCTGGATCTCAGAATAGGTTTAATCGAAAAAGCAGAAAAGTTGGAAGGTTCCGAGAAACTTGTCGTATTACAAGTTAGGGTAGGGTCTGAATCCAAACAAATTGTCGCGGGTATTGCGCAGCATTATATTCCGGAAGACTTAGTGAATAAAAAAATCGTTGTCGTGAATAATTTAAAACCTGCCAAACTGCGTGGCGTAGAGTCCCAGGGAATGTTACTGGCTGCATCAAATGAGCTTGGATTAACCCTGATCACCCCTGAAAAGGAAATTGATAGTGGCTCCGTTGTCAAGTGAGGTTTATTTTGTTGACACCCATGCACATATTAATTTATTAAAGGATTCTTCGGAACATTTACAAACTGCTTTAGAACAAAAAAATGTGAAATGGGTGTTGGTTCCCGGTTATGATTTGCCATCGTCGAAACAAGCGGTGGCATTAGCCAGAAACCATGATTGGATATTGCCTGCTGTGGGAATTCATCCGCATGATGCTTTTCCTGATTGGACTTCTTGCTTATCTTTTATCCGTGAACAGGCAGATCTTCATAAAATTGCCGCTATCGGGGAGATAGGTCTGGATAGGGTGAGAAGCAAAAGCCTCCCGGAGAATCAAATCAGATTACTGGAAGAACAATTACAAATCGCGGAAGAGTTTCAATTACCGGTCATCATCCATAACAGGGAACAAGATCAAGAAGTGGAATCTGTGTTAGATCAATTTCCGAATGTAAAAGGAATCTTGCACTGTTATTCCTCTCCCGAAACATTGGCTTTAAAAAAAATAGAGCAAGGATGGTTGATCTCTTTTTCTTTCAATATCACGTACCCAAAAAGTGATTTTCTGCGTGATCTGCTAAAAAAAATACCCCTATCCTCTCTCCTGCTCGAGACAGATTCTCCCTATTTAGCTCCTTTATTCGACCGTGGGAAAAGAGATAATTCTCCATTGAACATACCCATTCTCTATCAATGGGTAAGTGAGTGGTTATCTATACCATTGGAGGTGTTGTGCGAAAAACTGATGGGCAATTTTACCAGATTGCTCTTATCCAATTGGAGGACGTCTCATGACTGATCTTACATTTATTACAACAGAACTGGATTCATTGTGGCAAAAGCCACTAGTCGAGGATGCTTCTTTTAACGGTTTACAAATATCTTCCCTCTCCCCGATAGAAAGAATCTATGGAGGGGTTGATGCTACGTTGGATTTTTTCAGAATGGCTCCACATCCTGAAAAAGCACTTTTTTTGGTGCATCACGGTTTATTCTGGTCCGGAGATAATCCGTCCCTGAGAGGTCCTTTGTTTGAAAAAGCTGTTTTCTGTGTTCAGCACCAGTCAGCATTGTATGCTTCTCATCTACCACTGGACAGGCATCCGGAATACGGTAACAATATCGGGATCCTTCGGGAATTATCATTGCCGGTGGAGACTATACAACCTTTCGGATGGGAGAAAAATACGGCTTACGGTTTTCAGGTTTCCTCTCAGGAAGGCTGGTCGTTAACCTCACTATTCAATACTGCATGTCAAGCGATTAATCCGAATTCTCAACTTCTTGGATATGGAGAGAAATTAATACATTCTGTGGCTGTGATTTCCGGGAGCGGATATCATTTTTTTCCGGAAGCCATCGCCAAAGGAATTGATTTGTTTATTACGGGTGATTATGCACAATCCATGTATATCAAGGCAAGAGACTATCAAAAGAACGTTCTGCTGTTAGGGCATTATGAATCTGAAAAATTTGGGATACTTTCGATTGGTCGTTATTTGGCAAAAAGATTCTCTCTGGAGTTTACATTCATTGATGTTTCACCTATATTTAAAAAGAATACGAACTAATACACAGGAGGAATAAGGTGTTGAAAAAAATTATCTGTGTAGGTTTGTTTGGGATATTATTATGTTTTCCCGCCTCCACTCTGGCGGATGTGACTGGTTACCGGAATGATTTGGGATTCAGCGGGGTATCGAAGGAATCCATTCGGTATCCTCTGAAGATTACTTGGGTTGAAGTAACGGGCGCTACACGATCTCATCCTGTAGTGATCGGAGACAAGCTCTACATTGGTACAACTTGGGGATTGGTCTGCTATAATGCCAAATGGGGAACGAAAATATGGCAGTTGATTTCGAAGGATTTTGTTCATTCCTCTCCGTTTTACATGGATGGGAAATTGTACGCCGGTTATACGAATGCTATGTACTGTGTGGATGCGAAAACCGGATTTGTATATTGGAAATATCCTACCGGTAAAAACTCGATTAATTCTTCCCCTACAGTATTCGAGGGAAAAGTGTATTTTGGGTCTAATCAGTTTATTACTTGCCTGGATGCTGCCAAAGGTACAAAATTATGGGACATTGGATGCCCCAGCCCGATTGAACACCCTATTGCCATCGTCGATAATCAGTTTTTTGTTTCCAGTAATGATATGATTTATGCATTTGGTCTGCAGAATCATAATAAACTTTGGGAATACCAGCTGCCAAACAAATTACTTTATGGATTTGCCGTATCCAAAATGCGGGTATTTGTCAGTGTATATGATACTATCATCAGCTTGAATGCGAAAACAGGACAGATTGTCTGGCGAAAATTCTATCCGGGAACTGCCAGAAATGCTATCTGTTTTGATCATGAGAATGTATACGCCAGTTTTGATCAATACCTGTACTGTTTAGAAGCCTCAACTGGAAAATTCAAATGGCAATTTGAAGCAGGTTTTTTTATTGAGTCTGCTCCCACCATATCAGGGAATTTTATTTGGGTTGGCGCGGATGATTTTTTGATTTATGCCATCAACCGAGAAACCGGTGAGCGTGTATATTTCATAATGACAGGTAGTACATCTTTGTATACATTGATTAATAACGGATCATTTTTTTCTGTATCCGTCTACGGTGAATTATATGCTTATATGCATGATGAAAAACAACAGAATTATTCTGTTATATTCGAACTCTGGATCGGAAAAAATTATGCACGGCTAAACAATAGATATACCACTATTGACTCTCCTCCTTATATCAAAAAAAATAGGACGATGGTTCCTTTTAGGGCTATCGGGGAAGCATTAGGAGCTGAAATCAATTGGTATCCTGAATCCAAACGAGCAACGTATGCTTTGAAGACGAAATTTATCGCTTTATTGGTTGGTGAAAAAAACGCTTTGGTAAACGGAAAGAATGTGACAATGGAAATCCCCGCTGAAATTCAGGGTGGTCGATTGTTTATCCCGCTTCGTTTTGTGACGGAGAATCTAGGGGCTAAAGTTACCTGGGAAGCTTCAGAAAAGAAGATCAAGATAGAATATTTCTCGTAAGTGTTTAGAGGGACGGTTCCTTTGATTCACTAGGGATTGTCGAGGTGCTGAATGAATAATTCAGGATACTGGAGAAATTTCTTCATGAACTGGACAGAAGGAATCTGATCATAGGAGACTTCCTGAATCACCTCTTGTTCGAACAAGTAGATGGTTGCATTGGGAATCGCCATCAAAATCGGGGAGTGCGTAGCAATAATGAATTGGTTTTCTTGCTCCAGATTTTGAAGCATCATCATGAAAGATAGTTGGCTGATAGGAGACAACGGCGCTTCCGGTTCGTCGATCAGGTATAATCCCTTTGGCACAATTCTGGATTGGAAAAATTCAATAAATCCCTCTCCATGAGAATGAGCATCCATATCTTTTCCATACCGGGATTCTATTGCATAGAGAGAATTGGCATATCCTGATCGGGCATACACCCGTGCGGTGGGAGACCTATCCTTGAAGGCTTCTTCTGTTTCATGAAGCGAATCTTCCATCTCCTGACGTAGTGTGTTCATTTTCTTCGAATACTGGAAGAAATCTTCAGCCCGCATAAAAAAGCCTTTACGGGTTTTTTCCTGCCAGGTTAGCTGAAAATACTTTCCCAATTCACGAGCATGTTGAAGAGTAGGGTCATGATCGATACTGTCCTCACCAACCGTTATTGAGGGTATGGAAGCCGCCAATCCTTCTAAAAGAGTGGATTTTCCTGAGCCATTTTCTCCCACGAGCAAGGTGATCGACTTAGTAAATGACAACGTGGTGAATTGTTGCAAAACAGGCAGTGAAAAAGGAAAGACTGTTGTGTTAACCGGAGCTTGATATTTGATTTGCCTTAAAAATATCATCTAAATGATATTCATATTTCGTTTTCTGTTTCTTCGGAAGACAAATCCTGGTTAGAGAGCTTTTCATCATGTTTAACGTGGGACTTCGGCTTATCTATTTTTTTTCCCGTACTTTTAAAGACAATCAACAACCCGGTCAGAATGATCAATATTGCGAAACCATGAGATCTGATGAAATAGTTTCGACGGAAAATTAAGAACTCAAATCCGATGGCAAAAATAATGAACAGGATAAGTCCGGTTCGGAAAGTTCGAAATCCTTCCCGGGTTTTATTTGGGTTTGGGAAGATAAGTGCATGGAGGATTTGACCTAATCCCACCGAGAGAGGAATCAATGTCCACATATAAGCCCAGGTTTCCCATAGATTGGTTTGGTTTTGAAAGCAGAGAATTCCGCCAATCGTTGTCAGGATAAAACCAAAAATGGAAAACCCCTCCCCGGTATCCCCTTCATTGAACCATGATAAAATAATCATGAAAATACCGGGAAGAATAAGGTAATAGGGCCAACTCAACCAACTGAGTGACCATCCTTGCCATTGATAAAAAAATATAAATAACCCTGTAGCTATGAGCAATAAGCCCGGAATAATTGATTTTCTGTTAAGATTCATTTTTTTCTCCCTTTTCTCCCCTGCTGAAAAATAAAATTTCAAGTTTCATAAACTATTATAATCTATTGATTTGTTTTCAAAATGAATTTCGTATGTGGGCGAAAGAATGGACGAAGTTATTGAAAAACAAGAGATACTGATTCGATATCCGTCGTAGTAGTATGAAAACAATTAACTAAAACATTGACGAAACAACTTCATTTGCTAAAACATACAGGTAGATTAACTATTAAAAAAAGGAGTAAATATGAAAAAATCATGGATGCTAGTCTCGTTTATGTTAGCTGTTACTTTTTTAGCTGTTGGTTGTGGCAGCGGACCTAAAATTACTGATAACAATAACCAAGAAGAAGTGGCATTTGTTACAGAAACTTTTGAAAATGATTTTGTTTCTTTCATCTATCCAACAGAATGGAAAGTTACCAATCAAGTGAATGAGTCAATTTATACCATGATTACATTAACAAAAGGGGACGCATTGTCTACTGACTATTTTAGGGTTAAAATTCAGAAAGATGACACTACTACACCCATTCTTGATTTGGTTAATCAGTTTGCAAAACTACCTAACGTTAATGGCACACCAGCAGAATCGGTTACTTATGGAGAGACGGAGTACGCGAAAACATCCTTTAATTATGGCGGGTATGATCAAGTTCATCACCAAGCCAGAGTGGGAGGGTATTTAGCCACCATTACTCTGCAGGGTAAAGATTTAGAGAAGGATGAAAAAGTGATTAATATGATGAATTCGTTCAAATACAAGGTACAGTAATTATAATCGTTTAATCTTTAGGGGGGGTTATTCCCCCTCTTTTTTATTAGCCCGGATTCTGATTAGTTAGTACAGTAATGCAGAAGGTCAGCAAAGAAAGATAGTGTTTCCTCAGATCTTTTAAAATCAAGCTTGGAAAGGACTCCTGAATAAGTTATCCATTGGTTGTTTTGAATCAGGTATAGCATCTGGTCTTCTGAATATCCAACAATATAGGTGGATTTCCCTAAGGAGTCTGTCAGATCTGCTCCTGCGACAGAGTAACTCTCAAAGCAAGGTAGTTGATACGTATCCAATGAGAAATGCTCCCGTTTGGATCTCATCAGGGAAAATGGTTGAAACGAGCTATCCCCGGTATGGTATGAAAAGCCGATATTGCTGTTATATCCCATCATTGACCGGAACTGATTGTCGAACAATCCCATTACTAAAACCGATCCTTTTTTGGAAGTATGTTTTTTAAGAATCTGTGCCGTGACTTGGTCTGGGATATATCCGCTGTCATACAAAACCAGTGTTGAGATAGAAAGTTCTTCAATGTTGCTCAGGTCCTGATTTGTCAAGGATTTTACCTCAATTGGTAAATGGTGGTTTTGATAATAGCTGTTCACTTTGTTTAATGACAAGGTTTCATCCAAATTGTCCTTCAATCCGGCCCATGAATACCCAATTATCCCGATTCGTTGATAAGGGGAATCTACTATCTCAAATTGAATTTCTATCGTGTTATCATCCGAATCCATATCCTCTGTTTCTGCTGATAGGCAGGTAAACTTCCAGATAAAAGTACCGGAGGCGGAAGTATCAACGTTGACCTTCACGGGATACTCCCTATAGGGATCTAAATTTGGCAGGGATGGAAGGTATTTTGCTTCAGCAGGGGTGACTTGTTCGATACGGATATCGGAAACGCTGGATAATCCGATATTTTGAACCGGTAAATCAAATTGATAAGGAGTTCCTTTTGTCAGGTGGGTGTAAATTGAAGGATGGCGTAATGCAATATCTTGATTAAACCTGCCTGAAGCTACATACCGAATCTCGTAGCCCTGCTTATTTTCGATTCTTAAGGCAAACCTGGTTTTTTTGATTGAAGGGAGGGTATAACGATATATACCTGTTTGGATACATTCCGGTGCATTTTCGTCTATCACACCGTTTTGAGGATGGATGTAATCACAGAGCTTGACAGACCCTATCTCATCCTGCGACTTGATCTCAAAATGGTTTTTTTCTGAGATATTCACAAAGGGCGATCCATCATCAATCGGACCGGTTTTTACCTCTGGTTTTTTCTTAAGGGTAATCGGTGATTTAGTGGATGCAGACTTATCCGGAAGGGAAGTTGTAGGGTCGCCTAATAAGCAATAGCCAAATAATGTTTTGATGGTTGGTTCATACCCATTGTCAAAATCTTGTTTTATATAAGTTTGGATGCTCTTTAAGTAGACTTCACCGAGTGTTTCATCCTTGGTTTCATAACTTTGGAAAAAATAACGGAGCATCGCGTCAATATTGTATAGCTGGTATACCTTCATCTCACCAAGGTCTGAATTATAATCCATTCCGGCATAATTCACCCTGGCACCACCAATATAAGCAATCGCGCCTCCATTGGAGAAGAGAAGGGATTCTGCAAAGGAAGTCGGGATGCCTAATGATGGTCCCGTACCCAGCCGGATGTTTGATAGCCTTGTATCCCAAGCTCCATTTAAACAACTATTACTTACCCAAATCGGAAAATGGGTTTTTGGTTTCTGGTTCATGATATCGATTGTATCAATATACCCTTCCGGAAGACGTAAATAATCTCCCCGCCCATGGCTACTCATGAAGTAGAATCCAAAATCCTCCTCAGACATTGCTTGTAAAATACTGTCACGGTTGTATTTGTTTTCAGTCTCAAAAAACTTTTTTATGGCAAAGTCACCGAAATCACCATTGTTTGCCATGAAGCAGGCTTGCAGCTCTCCGTAATAGTCATCTTCAAACATATCCCCACCAAACAAGGCAACAGACTTTGACCAATCTTGTTGCTTGGACATTTGATGCAGGATTGTTTTCCTCAGGAAACTGATGGCCTCAGCTTTACTTCTGAGGGGAATTCTGCCCGTCATAATTCTTAAAGGTATCTCTCTTCCCTCAGCTTCCGGAGCCATATAGAATAAATCGGTAGGTATCATGCGGTCATAAGGATCAGGATTGTGTACTGAAACCGCATAATCAGAGGGGGGGATATAGGTGGCATCACCAAATAACGTCAGGTAGTCAATCTGCCCCATTTTCAGTAGATGAGTCAGGAAAGCCCTGATTTTATCAGCGGTTTTAAAATCGTAATCCGGTATCTGGACTACTTCTGATTTATTGGCTTCCCGGTAACTAACCATATAAGCGATTTCTATCGGATCTGCCGATTGAACCCATTTCTGAATATGAGAAAGGGGAACTACCAAGGAGCGATATCCATTTTTTTGATGAATTCTTCCCAGTTGTTTGGCTTCTTCCATTAACTCATCGGGAGAGATGATAACAGAGTCTACATCCGGATTTTTTGGCAAATTGGGTTTTTGGGAAGCGCTTACGCCGATGTTAATATTGATTTGATCAATTAGCCATACCCTGTCTTTCCATACATGAACCGGAAACAGTTTCAACTGACATTCCGCTTGATCCCCAGGATAAACCAGCGTATAAGAAAAACTTGATGAAGGATAACAATTTTCCGGGTGAATCCCAAAGGCGATGGCTGATCGTTCTTCTCCACTGATCGTGCATAAATCCGGATGCGATTCCAGAAGACTCGCTTGAATTGAAAGTTGTCTCCAGCGGATCCCTGTCGTTTTGATATACGCTACAGATTCACCCGCTTGTAAAGGGATGGAAACAGAAATATAAGGGAGCTTTGGGGCCAAAGGGGTATAATGTGTTTTGCTGCCCGGAAGGGATAATACTAATTTTCCCTCATTTTGCCTTGTGATGATTTGTTCGCTTCTCCAGTTCCATTGTTGATGAAGTACACGACTGGGTAATCTGAAAGGCTTGTTCGAAAATGATGTCCAAAGGGAAACGGGTACGGCAATTTTATTCAGGGCACTTTGTGGAAGAATCCCGAGACTGAGAAAATAAAATAGAACACTGCAGAGTACTATAGCTACAGCTCTTTTTTTTTGGATGGACCCTTTTTGTATCACCATGACTCTATTATACCATGTAGATTTTCATACGAGAATCCTCGTTCCTGAAAGGAATCGATCAAATTTATTTTAGGCAGCCATATCCTGCTCGGGCGTCGTGATCGGCTTGATATGAAATGTATCCACAAGCACATTTAGTACGGACGGTTTCACAAAAGCCGGTAAAGTTGGTCCCAAGTGAATATCCTGAATACCCAAGGAGAGAAGCGTCAATAAAATAGCGACTGCTTTTTGCTCATACCAGCTGATGATATACGAGATAGGTAAGTGATGAATGTCGGTATTAAGCGCTTTTGCAAGACTCAATGCGATTTGTATGGCAGAATAAGCGTCGTTACACTGACCTACATCTAATAATCTAGGTATTCCGTCAATATCCCCAAAATCCAATTGATTGAATCTGAACTTACCGCACGCTAAAGTTAGAATAATGGAATCCTTCGGGGCTTTTACAGCGAAATCAGTGTAGTAACTTCTGCCGGGCTTTGCTCCATCGCATCCCCCAATGAGGTAAAAGTGGTTTATTTTGCCTGATTTAACCAAATCAAGCACTTTATCTGCCACGTTCATCACTGCGTTGTACCCAAATCCGACAGTAATCGTTTTTTCAGCAGTCATTTCAGTGAAGCCGGGCGTTGCAAGCGCTTTATCAATAACCGGGGAAAAATCCCGGTTCTCTATGTGTTTGACTCCCGGGAAAGCCACCAATCCTGATGTAAAGATCCTGTCCATATAAGAATCTCTGGGTCTTTGGATACAATTGGTCGTCATGACAATGGGTCCGGGGAAATCAGGAAATTCTATTTGTTGGTTTTGCCAGGCGGTTCCGTAATGACCGGCGAAGTGGGGATACTTTTTCAAACCGGGGTAACTATGGGTGGGGAGCATCTCTCCATGAGTGTATACATTAATTCCTTTTCCTTCGGATTGTTGCAGAATCGCTTCCAAATCCAATAAATCATGGCCAGACACTAAAATCGCTTTACCGATAACGGGGGTGGTGCGCACTTTGGTTGGCTCCGGGTGTCCGTAAGCTTCGGTATTCGCTTGCATCAGCAGCGCCATTACGCGGTAATTCAGCTTACCAACCTCCAATGCATACCCCAACAGTGCTTCCAAAGAGACTTCCCGATCCAGATAGACGCTTAACAGTCTATAGAATTCGGTATAGACAGCGGGATCTTCCTTTCCCAGAACTTTTGCATGATCCGCATATGCTGAGACACCTTTTAATCCATATAATATCATGTGAAGTAAGCCGGCACGCTCCTCACCCATGAGAGCTTGGTGAGTGGTTAGTGAAACTTCTTTTCCAAATCGCACACAATCCTCGAGAGAAGTGGGAATCTCCTTGCTAGCTAACGATGTCATGGCATCGTTATCATGCTGGTCATAGAAACCACCCTCTAAATAGCGTTTCATCAAGCGTTCACGTAACTTGACACCAAGCCGGATTCTGTCCATTAACCGCTCGGGGTCGAAATTCACATTGGTAATAGTAGTGAAGAGTGATTCAATGATAAAATGATTGATCTCCTCATCCTGATTTGAACTCGCAAACAGTGCTTTGGCAAAATAGGCGATACTGGCGGTGGTAAATATCAAAACATCCTGTAGGGTGGCTGTTGTATCATCTTTTCCACAGACGCCCTGAATGGTGCATCCCGTTCCTTTGGCCGTTTGCTCACATTGGTAACAAAACATAAGATCCCTCCTTATGAATTTTTCCTTGTTTACTTATCTTAGTTTATATCTGTATAGTTCCAAAAAATGAAAAATAGTTATCTTTCAAAAAAGACTTTTTTTGCTTATAATGACTTGTGCGGTTTGGAGGAGCTTAATAAATAAAGGTGATTCATGAATATTAAAGAGCAGCTGCAACAGATTTTTCCGAACCAGGATGTTATTCGACAGCGTGATTTTCCTTTATTGGACAAATTGAACCGTATCTATTTAGATAACACAGCTACTGCCCAAGAACCTTTCACAGTGATCAACCGAATGCATGAGTTTCGTTTAACCCATATTCGCGGCTCCAATCATTCTGAAAATTCGGTGGAAGCAAAGACCTATGACAAATTGGTCGATGAAGTCAGGAAGAAGCTGGTTTCTTTCTTTCATGCGTCTAATTACTGCGTAGTCTTCACGAAAAACACGACAGAGAGTTCGAACATTGTTGGATGCCGTTTCCCTTTTGATAAGGACAGCACCCTGATCGCTACTGAGATGGAGCACAATTCTGAGATCGTCACTTCGGCGAATATGTGTTATAAAGCCGGTGGAAAGGTACAGTTTGCTCCCATTGACAAACAAGGAAGGCTAGACCTGGAAAAGCTGGATGAGTTAATCCGGCAAGCCAAGGGAATGGTGCTTCTGAATATTGTCCATATCGCCAATTTCACCGGGCTGATTAATCCTATCGGGGAGATCAAAAAACGATACGGCGATAAAATCTTTGTATATGCTGACTTAGCACAATCAGGCGGTCATCTTGCGATCAACTTAGATGAGATGAATGTAGACTTTGCCGGCACTTCTTCTCATAAAATGAATGGTCCTATGGGTATGGGGGCTTTATTTATCCGTAAAGACCGTGCCGATATGCTTAGCCGTGAAATAGCCGGCGGAGGAGCAGTCAAGCGGGTCACCAAAGAACAATTTATTTATATGGAATCTCCGGCTTGCTTTGAGCCTGGTACCCAAGACTTGGAGGGAATCATTGAGTTTGGTTATACGTTGGATTACCTTCAGGAAATCGGTATGGACAGGATACACCAGTGGGATTACACCATTACACGGTATTTCTGTGAAGAATTACAGAAAATCAAAGGCATCACTACTTTTGGTCCAGAGCTGTTTCAAGACAGAACCGCGATTGTTCCGTTTAATATCTGGGATATCTACTCTCACAACCAAGCGGCAAGAGAACTTGATAAAAGAGGGATCAGTGTGCGGAACGGTTGTTTTTGCGCACATATCTATGTAGCCAGAATGATCGGGCTATCCGATGAGGAATACCAGGAAATTGTCAGAAAAGATGTTTCTCATGAAGAATTGCCCGGTTCAGTCAGGGCTTCCTTGTCCTTTTATAATAATCTACGGGA
>JAJFUD010000083.1 GCA_021372585.1 bacterium | reverse complement strand
CTCTCGATTAAGAATTCCAGATCAGTTTCAGGAGCGTATTCGTGAAGCATTTCTGCTGCTTCTTTTGGATGCTGAATCGCGTATTTATATCCTTCCGCAATGGCTTCCAGGATCTTTTTTGCCAACTCTTTCTGGTCATTGAGGAACGTCGTATTCATAATTAAAACAGGCGTATAAAAATCAATCCGCTCATCAAAATCCTGCAACAGCATAAAGTTCAGCTGTTTATTCTCTCTCTTGGCACGAATACCGTCCCACCCGTAAAAAATCCAAGAGAAGTCAATATCTCTTTCCAGGCTGGTCAAAAAATCGGCCGCCCCTATGTTGATGATTTCAAGGGAGGAAAAATCTACCTGGTATTTTTCCATTAATGTTCGTAATATCCCTTCTTCTATTACCGTCCCGAAGCCACCGTATCGTTTTCCTGCAAACTCTTTGGGGGTGGTGATGGAAGAAGAAGCCAAGGAAGCAAAACCGGAAGTATTGTGCTGGAAAATAGTGGCTACCGCCTTGATCGGCAAATCTTTTGTCATCGCATAGGTCACCTCTTCCTGATAGCTGAAACCAACCTCTGCCTTATTGGAAGCCACTAACTGAGCGACTCCCCCTTCACTTCCGCTGATGATATCAAACTCCAATCCTCTTTGTTTATCTAAACCCAATTTTTTGGCGACATACACGCCCGTGTGATTGGTGTTGGGTGTCCAATCGAGTAGAACCGTCACTTTCCGGATATCTTTTTTGGCAGTGGAACATCCTGCCTGAGCGAATACATACCCAACCAATAATAAGCCAATGAACCATTTCTTCATCTTACTCCTCCTGAGTATTTTCAGTTTTTCTCCATGGCATCAAAGCCATTTCAATCTTAAACAATAGCCAGATCCAGACAAGACTCACCACAGTAATAATGACTATAGAAGCGAATGTCTGCTCCACAGCAAACGCTTTCATGGAACGCCTCATATACTCTCCCAATCCATCCTTCGCCCCTAGCCATTCTCCAATCACAGCCCCCATAATCGCGTAAGAAGCTGAAATCTTTAATCCTGAAAAAATGAATGGCAGAGAATGAGGTAATTTTACCAGCCAAAAAATATCCATCTTACTGGCTTTCATGATTCTCATCAGGGTAATCATATCCTGGTCCACATGCTCCATCCCGTGCAGAAAATTGATCACAACAGGAAAGAAGCAAACCATGACGACGACAATCACTTTTGGCATCCACCCGTATCCGAACCAAATCACAAATAGCGGTGCCAAGGTAATAATAGGGACTGTTTGGCTGACTACCAAGAAAGGGTGCAACGCATTTTTCAAAGTAGAGAAATTGTCCATCACCATCCCAAGAATAAAAGCCACCGCACAAGCAATGACAAACCCGATGAAAGCTTCTGACAATGTTACTACGGAATGATGCCACAAAAGGGAACGGTGCCGAATAAGGGTAGTCAACACCAAAGAAGGTCTCGGTAAAACTGAATCTTGTAGAGATCCGAACGCTCCCAAACATTCCCAGGCCACCATAAAAACCGCAAAAGCGGCCAAAGAGGGGATCGCTTTTCTAGGAAATCTACTCATACGATGCCATTTTTTCCTTCATCGTCACTCCACCAGGCTTATAATCCACCTTTACCACAGCTAGTACCCTGTAAGCCCCTAACTTGACTGCCAACTCTACCGATTGTTGAACGATCGGAAGCAATTGTTCCAGCTCCCCTTCGATCGTCGTTTCCATCGGACCTACCCGATAAGGAAGACCCGTATCATGGATAAGCTGGATCACTTGATCCACTATCGGATAAACCTTTTGATCTTCTGTCATCGGAACAATTTGTAAACTCACATTACAACAAGGCATATTTTCCTCCTAAAATGAAAAAACCTGCCAGCTTGGGCTGACAGGTATAATGATTTCGAAACTATTTTCCCTACGCTGGTATGAACCAGATCAGGTCAAAGGGTCGGAATAAATTCCCTCTCAGCCGAATACTCGACTCCCCATCTATTTTCAATGTTAGCTAACCAATTCATTGTACACCAAAAACTGCAATTTCTCAATGATACGAAAACTACACAAATTAAAGAACGGTATTATATGCATAATAGTAACCTATTATCCAGAACAATGTGTATCCTATTTTAATGTATACAGAATAATTTTTTTCAAAATGATACTAACCTAACCTCAAGGGTTCCCTTTTTTTTCTTCAAGGAATCTGAACAATTGATATCGAGGCAAAACTGTTACCAGAATACAACTAGTATATGTCAACAGCTTTATCAAATAATAATATGAGTTTTTTTGCCCTTTTGATTGAATAATGATTCCAATTAAGCCTATTGAAAAAAACAGAATACTAAAAAATATCTCACAATTACGGTAAGGTACTTTGTCTCTATTGGAGATAAAAAGTGGTTTTTCGATTAAATTATAAGAAATTAATAGCATTGAGGTTAACAAGACTATTAGAGAGAAAAATCCTGTAGAATTTGGCATAAACAAATATCTTTCAGCATCTATTGCAAAAAATGCCCATATAAAAATAGATATGAATAATGTTCCTTCTATAATCAAAATAACACTAATGTAATTTCTATTTTTAACTTCTTCCCATAGCTTTTTTATCGGATTCTTCAAAAAAAGGAGGAAGATAAGCAATAAAAAAGTTGAAACTAATAATTGAAAAGGTAGAGTTATTGGGAAGAATATAGAAAGAAATACTTGTACTGTCATTATAATAACAATACCTATTATATTATTATTAATTATCATTAATTACTCCTTTATATAGTTATCTTTTAGAAATTATACTTTATAGTTTTTTCTCTCTTTGTATCTATTATAACATTTATCTTTACAATTTTTGTATGCATTAAATAAAGCTTTTGCTCTTGCTGCTGCAATCATTAATAGTATTGCAATAAAAGCTATTAATACAGTCCATCCAAGCGGACCTGATCCTAATAAGGTTGTACAAACAATAATTATAGTCATTGAAATACCTAAAAGTCCTAAATTAATCATCAGTTGTTTGTCACAATTGTCAAGACAATCATCTAAATTATGACTATCGGACAATAATTTTAAATCAATATCCTTAATAATAATTTTTACACATTTTCCTGTTACCGGATTTCTAAATCCAGGCCAACATGGATCTTTAAAAGGAGGCTTGTACATGCCACAAGTTCCTGTCTCTCCCCATATGCTTCCCCCAGTCATGCCCCCTATCACATTCTCATCAGTAATGACAGTGGTATTGCCATTATCTCTTGTCACGAGATCCCCTGCACCAACTACTACTACAATTCCTCCCCCTATCCAAGGTTCAGGAATGGTGATTTCTTGGTTTCCTCCTCCATAGGTAAAGGGGTTGACGATGCCTAATACATTCCATTCATTGATCACTTCCCCAGAATGGAGGTCATATTCATAGGAGGCTTTTGGGATACCGGTGTTATCCGTCAACAAAGCTGTATTGCCATAATTGTCATAATGGAAATAGAGCTCCCCGGTATAGCCCCCGCCAAAATTCTGGGTAGGGGTATAAGTCATA
>JAJFUD010000057.1 GCA_021372585.1 bacterium | reverse complement strand
TTGCGGTTGGTTGTGTCCGTTTGGATACTTGCAGGATATTTTGTATCGGATGAAAGTACTGACAAAATGGATTGTAGTTGCCTTAGTAGGTTTTATCATCGTCTATTTATGCTGGACTTCACCGATGTTTGCAGGATATGTGAACGAAAAGGGCAATCTAGTCAGTTCTCCCTTGATGAAATTGTTTGGCCGCGGTCGGCTGGCGGAGTTTTATAAATGGGTAGCGCTGTATATCGTTATTTTTGGTGCCTTATTCAGCCTGTTCTTTATCAAATTCAAGAAATTCACGATTGGTAACCATTTTGCCAATTGGTTACGGGTCTTTTTCTTTTTGGTTCCGTTTATCATATTTCCGTTTTTTGTGACCGATCCGTCCTTATCCATCAGAGGTCCTTGGTTCTGTAAGATTTGCCCGGCAGGCACTACCTTTGCGGCTATCCCGCAATTCCTATTTGCCGCTTTGCCGAAGAGCCTGTTTCCGTTGTTTGGCTTGGACACCGCCTCTCCCTTTATACCTTATGGTTTGGCGAGTTACAGTGATATCCGACCGATGGGACAGATTATGTTTGGTTTAAAAATCATTACGTTCGTCCTGTTTATCTGGATATCCACTCTCTCAAAAAGAGTGTTTTGTAAAGTCATGTGTCCGATCGGATTTTTCTATTCCGGTTTTAATTATTTTTCAGCGATTCGTGTAGTGGTGGACAAAAAAACATGCCGTGGCGAAAAATGCAATGTCTGCTGGAAAGTTTGTCCTATGGATATCAAACTCTATGACAAAGAATCCACCTCACATTGTATCGGATGTCTGGAATGTGTCAGCCGATGTCCGTTCAAAGCTGCAAAGTTAGTCAGACCGACCTTTTTCGAATGGTTATTTTCCAGGAAACATTACACGATAGCCCAAAAAACAGCACCGCAAGAATAATGGCTCTATTTAAACAATAAGAAAGAGTAGAGGCTTACAGAAAAATGATAAAGGTAAGATTTGCGCCTTCGCCAACTGGTTCTTTGCATCTGGGAAGCTTACGAACGGCGATCGTGAATTTTTTATTTGCCAGAAAAATGCAAGCCTCTTTCGTTCTTCGTATTGAAGACACTGATCAGCAAAGATCAACGGAGGAAAGCACCCGAGTCATTCTGGATAATCTGCAGTGGATGGGGATCACTTTTGATGAGGGACCCTTTTTTCAAACCCGGAGAATCACTTTCCACCAAGAGTATGCCAGGAGTTTAGTACAAAATCACCAGGCTTATCACTGTTTTTGCCCTCAAAATGAAAGCGCAGATGAAACCTTTCCGCCAAAGGATCCTTGTCGAGAACTATCAGCACAAGCAGTTGAAGCGAACCTTCGGCAGCATATGCCTTATGTGGTACGGCTGCGCATTCCTGATATGCCCATTGTGTTTCATGATCTGGTTAAAGGGGAAGTCAGTTTTCAGGGAGGATTGCTCGAAGACTTCGTGATTGTTCGGTCCGATGGAACGCCTACCTATAATTTTGCGGTAGTCGCCGATGACCACGATATGGGCATCACTCATGTCATCCGTGGAGAGGATCACCTATCCAATACACCAAAGCAAATTGCGCTGTACAAAGCTTTCAGCTGGGCCATACCGGATTTTGCACATATCCCGCTCATTCTCGGACCGGATAAAACAAAATTAAGCAAACGTCATTGCGATACTGCCATTGAGGATTACAAAGAAAAGGGATTCTTAGCGGAAACCTTGTTTAATTATTTGGCTTTGTTAGGATACACTCACGATCCGGCCAACCCTATCCTATCCAAAGAGGATCTGATTCAAAATTTCTCGTGGGATAAAGTGTCACGTTCCGCCTCCCAATTTGATTTGCAAAGATTATATTGGATGAATAAGCAACACCTGGATCGATTGTCAGAGGAAGAATATCTTAAAAAAGCTTCTTCTTGGATTCCGGATTTGCCTTTTACCGAAGAGAAAAAAAACCGGATAGCGGTGTTATCCAGAAACCAGGTTAAAGTTTGGTCTGATCTTCCGGCCGTGTTTTCGATATTTCTGACCTATTCCTTACCCTCCGCGGAAGCAGGCTTGCTCCTCTCCGGGAATAGTGCCGTTTTTCCCTTCCTGTCTCAGGTTAAAAACGAGCTAGCGCAAAGTGATTTTTCCTTGGATTCGATACAAAAAGTGATTGAACAGGCAATCAAACAATTAACGCTCAAAAAACGTGATGCAATGCAATGGCTTAGAACCGCTGTTACGGGATCCACTGTCTCTCCTTCTTTGTACGAGACGATCCAACTATTGGGCCGGGAAGAAACAATTCACAGATTAGGAATCTTTTTGGAACAGAGGCAATAATATGCAACGAAAAACAAAAATCACTCGCATTATCCTGCTTTGCATTGCGTTTTTTATCATCTTCGGTGTGGTAGGGTTGTTTGTATTAAAAGCACGATTAGAGGTTGATTTACCCGATATCAAGAACATTGCTGAAAATCCTCCGCGGTCTTCTCAGATTTTTGATGCGCATGGTCAGTTTATAGCCAGCGTACAACTCGAACAATACAGGGTGTATACTCCCTACAGCAGTATCCCGGATATCATGACGAAAGCCATCATCGCTGCTGAAGATGAGAGGTTTATGCGTCATAAAGGATATGACCTGATCGGTATTTTTCGTGCAATCGTCAACAACGTTATCCACAAAGGCGGTACGCCGCAGGGAGGAAGCACGATTACACAGCAGTTAGCCAGGGATTTATTCCTGAACAGGGAACATAGCTACATTCGAAAAATCAAGGAAATCTTACTGGCTACCAAGCTTGAAGAGAAGTACACCAAGGAAGAGATTCTGGAATTCTTTATGAATTATGAGTATTTTGGATACAGTACCGTGCAGAGTACGGGACAAACCTCCCAGGCATGGGGGGTGGAAGCAGCTGCCCGGACTTTTTTCGGAAAAACCCTGAAAGAGATCAACGCTGCGGAAGCTGCGATTATCGCCGGTGCCTTAAACGCTCCCTCTTTATATACGCCGTGGGCAGACCAGGAAGTAGCCAAAGAACGGGGTAACTTCATTCTGCAAAGAATGCTTCGGAACCACTTCATCACGGAGGAAGAATATAAAAAATATCAGATTATCCGGATTGAAGTGCCCGGTACGACAGCCCTGCCAACCGAGGAAGGCAGTATTCCGGAAACCGGAACGATTGTCTATCTGGGTACTTACACCAAAGAAGCCAAAAATGATTCAAAATTATATTTTATTGATTATGTGAAAAAACAATTGCAGGGACTTTTCCCGGATGACAGCATAGTAAGGGATGGTCTGAAAATCTACACCACTCTGGATGTCAATATCCAGAATGAAGCACTGAACGCCATGAATACTACTTTTACAAAAGCCATCAAAGACGGGTATTTTAAAGAGAACCTGGTGGATAAGTTTGGTGTACCCCAGCCGCAAGGCCAGATGGTCGCACTGAATCCAAAAACCGGTGAGATACTGGCGATGATCGGCGGAAGGAATTACCTGAACGCACAGTATAACCGTGCAACTGCTTATAGACAGCCCGGATCGCTTTTCAAGATATTCGATTATACTGCGGGAATTGACCAAGGTGTGGTTGGGACAGGCACGATGTTAACCAGTGAACAACTGATCATGCCTGACCAGGAAAAGGTCTGGCAACCGGAAGAGTGGACGGGCAAAGGACAGTTTTTCGGACCCATGTCAGTGCGAGAAGCTTTGGTTCGATCCTCCAACATCTGCGCGATCAAAGTGGCGGAACGAGTGGGATGGGACTTGGTGGCTTATTATGCGCAGAAAATGGGCATCCAGCGGTATATTTTACCGGTTCCCTCTATGGCAATCGGCAGTCTGGAAGTCTCTCCGCTGGAGATGTCCACCGCTTTCAGTGTTTTAGCCAACGGTGGGCTTCGGCATGATCCTTATGCTATTCGCAAGATTACCACCAACGATGATAAAGTGCTGTTCGAAATCACTCCCGCCAGTGTCCGGGTCATAAAACCAGAGACAGCGTATCTGATGAACGATTTATTTCAGTCCGTATTTTCCGGAATCAATGGGTGGATGCCATTCCAAGCAGCTGGGAAAACCGGCACTTCTGAAGATTTTTTAAGTGGTTGGTTTGTCGGGTACACACCGGACATCGTCATTTGTTCCTGGGTAGGTCGGGATTCACGGGAAGTCAATCTCCAGAATCCGAAAATCTGGGGTTCCAGCTTTGCAGCCCCAATGGTGAAACGGGCTTTGCTGAATATTTATGAGAAACAAGCCGGATGGAAGGGTGACCTGGTTATTCTGAAAACCCCGTTTCCAAAAGTGAAAGACGGGCTTCAAGGCGCTTATCTATGCAGGGAAAGCGGGTTATTAGCTCTTGACGATTGTCCTCCGGATAAAAGAGTCTATTCTACTTATTTAGCTGGTTTTGCTCCGACAAAATACTGTATGATACACAGGCATGAATTTGTGTATAAGCGTATCTGTACCGTTACGGGGAAATTAGCAAACGAGTATTGCACTGAGGTTGAAGAAAAAGCTTTCTTAAATGGTACAGAACCTACTGAAGTCTGCACAGAACACGGTAAACCTTTACGTATTTTGTTACCTTCTTCGATTCTCGCCAACCAACAATTTGTGATCCAATTCCAGGTCAATCACTCTGACGCAAACAGAATTGAGCTCTATATCGATGATCACCGGACCACCATTCTGGAGGGGAGACCATTCGAGTATACTATGAGAATCCCTACACCAGGCAAGCACCATTTCCAGGCTATATTGAGAAAAAATGATGAGTATATCGACCAAGTGGAGATAGATGTCGAAGTATTACCGTAAGTCTTCACTGTTGCCGAAGAAATCTTCTATCGGCAAACGTATTTTATCATTTGTATTGTTCCTGCTAGTGGTTTCGATTGGATCTGTTTTTGCTTATTTCAGCACCGTCGTAAAAGAATATGCCCGGGAATTGCCTTCTGCAAAAGATATCCTTATCCAACCGGAAGAATCTTCACAGATTTTAGATCAAAATGGGAAACTGCTAAAAATTCTTTTTTTGTCAGAGCAGAGATTATATGTGAAACTATCTGATATTTCTCCAGCTCTGCAGAATGCCATCATTGCTTCCGAGGATGAGCGTTTTTACCAGCATCATGGTTTTGATCTCAGGGCATTTTTAAGAGCTGTCGTCAAGAACCTTATTACCCAGGATTTCTCTGAGGGGGGTAGCACGATTACCCAGCAATTAGCCAGGAATGTTTTTCTGACGATGGATAAAACAATTTCCAGAAAAGTAAAAGAGATCATTTTATCTACCCGGATTGAACAGACTTTTAAAAAAACGGAGATTCTGGAGCTGTATTTAAATCAGTCTTACTTTGGGGAAGGTTGTTACGGGGTAGAGACCACAGCCCGGAAGTTTTTTAATAAACCTGCCAAGGAGATCAATCTGGCGGAAGCCAGTCTGATGACTGCCATTTTACCAGCTCCCTCGATCTATACTGTGAAGCATATCGATACTGTCTTAAAAGCGAAACAACGCGGTGTTTTGGACAAAATGGTAAAAAACGGGTATATTACCAAAGAAGAAGCAGACCAGGCATGGGCAGCTCCCATTACGGTCCAGGAAAAAGAGACAGTCTCCAATAATCAGACGCTTCTCGCAGACGGAGCAGATTATTTCATTGATTATGTCAAGGAAGAGGCTGTGAAAATACTTTCGGTCAGCGAACTGTATAAGGGTGGTTTGAAGATCTATACTACTCTTGACAGTGATGTTCAGCACGAAGCTTACCATTCTTTTACACAAGTTTTAAATCAGGCCGAGAAAGAGGGGGTTCTGCCGACCGGAAAAAAAGATACCTTAGGCACTTTACAACCCCAGGGAGCTATCGTTTCCCTCTCCCCCAAGACAGGGAAAATTCTGGCTATTGTGGGTGGGAGAGATTATCAGAATACGAAATTTAACCGTGCTTTAGCTGAAAGACAGCCGGGATCAAGTTTTAAAATATTTCCCTATACCGCCTCGATTGATCATGGTTTATTAGGTCCGGAATCTTATCTGGTCAGTGAAGCGGTGAATATTGACGGTTGGCGTCCTAAGGAATGGACCTCGGGATTTTTTGGTAAAATGACCGTCAGAAGAGCGATTGCGATCTCTTCGAATATTGCAGCTATTAAAGCCATGCTGAAAGTCGGGGTTGCAGAAACGGTCGTGTATGCCCGAAAGATGGGGATTACTTCCAACCTGATTGAAGTACCTTCCATCGCACTCGGAACGGTAGAGGTGAAGCCGTTGGATATGGCTTCGGCATATGGTGTGGTGGCGAATAAAGGCGTTTATAATCCTCCCTATGCCATCCTGAAGATCGAGAAAAGGGAGTTAGCCGATCCGATTTATGAACATCAAGATTCACCAAAACAGGTGATATCCCCTCAAGCAGCTTACCTCATGACAGACCTGCTGAAAGGACCTCTCTCCTCGGATGGCACTGCCTCTCAAATACGGGTAGACGGCATCCCGTTAGCCGGGAAAACAGGCACGACGGAGAACTTCCGGGACGGGTGGTTTGTGGGTATTACGCCATCTCTTGCCACTGCAGTCTATGTCGGTGCGGATAGTAAAGAGATCGATCTCTCTTTTGTCGCGAATTACGGATCCACTTTTTCAGGCAAGATTTTTCATGATTTTATTGCGTCTCTCTATCTTCCATTGGGATCAGCAAAATTTCATGATGAAGATTGGATAAAACCGGAAGGGTATATTACTCTCAGAGTGTGCAACGCTTCCGGGAGACTGGCGAGAACAAACTGTCCCTACCATATTGAAACCAGAATTATGGGAGCTGAGATGGATTATTGTACCGATAAGCATGTTCCGCCGGTGAAAAATCCTGATCAAAAAACCGATCCGAAACAACCCAATGAAAACGATCCGGAAGAAGGCGGGAAAGAGCCGGAGAAGACTCCCGGAGCAGAAGATCCCAACCAGCCGGATAAGCCACAAAATCCCATTGATCCGAATAATCCTACCCCCCCCACGGAATCTGAACCGTCTCCCTCTCAACCGAATGAGCCTGATTCCTCTTTTTACAGATCCCCGGTATCCGAATCGGATCTTTTTCGGGTAGAATTTGGGACGAATCAAATCAATTTTCGTTCTCCTGTAGATATCAATTGTTCGATACTGGATCCGTTGGGGGCTAGTATTGAAATATATGTGAATGGTCAATTGGTAGCGTTTCTGACAGAATATCCCTACCGGTATTATTACTTACCTGAAACGACGGGAGAGAATTTATTCCAAGCTGTGTTAAAAAGCGGTTCAGGCCAAATATTAGGCACTAAGATTTATTATTTCTGGGTATTTTCATCCTAAAAAATGAAACTAACCAGTTATCCATTTATTAGCTTTGAAGGGATTGATGGTTCCGGGAAATCATCCTTGATACAATGCCTGTATGATAAATTAATTCAACTTGGTCATTCTGTTTGGTTGACAGCGGAACCAACCTCGAATCAGTTTGGCAAGTTAATCCAGGAATGGATTTTATACTCAGAAACACCGTTAACTCCGCAGGAACAGATTCTGCTTTTTACAATGGACCGTCTCCAACACTCCTCTATGATACGAAGTTTTTTGGATAGAGGGTACATTGTCCTGACTGACAGGTATTTTGACTCGACGACTGCTTATCAGGGGATTAACGAGGAAGACTGCCTGCTTATTCAGCATCTTCAGCGGGATTTGTTCAGTGATAGGATACCATTTCTGACTTTTTTACTCGATATCGACCCAGAGATTTCTCTCGAAAGAATTCAGAGAGGTAAGGATCAGTTTGAACAAGTAGCTTTTTTAACGGAAGTGAGAAAAAGATATCAAAAAATTGCTTTGGAAAATCCGGATCGTGTTATTATATTAGATAGCAGACAACCACTTGAAATTTTAGAGAAAAAAATGTGGGAAAATTTATTGGAAAAAGGTCTATTTATGGTTTAGGGAGGAGTATCCATGAAGTTATTAATATCGATTATTCAACAGGAAGATATGAGGGAGCTTCTGGACCAATTGTTGTCAAAAGGCTTTAAAGTCACCAAACTGAAAAGCATTGGCGGATTCCTCGAAGTCTCCAATGTTGTCTTGTTAATGGCTGTAGAAGATGGAAAAGTCAATGAATGCCTGGACATTATAAAAGAACATGCCCATAGCCGGGACAGATATGTGGAAACACTGCCGTTCAACCTGATTGAAGGAATTTCCGGCTTCAGTCTGCCAGTCAAGGTTACTGTCGGAGGCGCTCAAGTTTTTATCCTGGATATCGAGAAAATGATAAAGTTTTAATGAGCTTTTCTGAAATATCGATTGGGCATCCGTCGATTATTCAAAAGCTACAGTCCTTTATTCTGCACCAAAGCTTCCCAAATGCTTTATTGTTCTATGGCTGCAGCGGATCGGGGAAATCATTTTTCGCGCACCATTTTATAGAAGAGGTTTTGTGTCAGAAACCAGTTTCAGGCCACGCCTGTCTTCAGTGCAAATCCTGCCAGCTTAGAGGAGCAGAATACCATCCTGATAGAATGGTGGTAGAACCGGACGACAAACAATCCATTAAAATCGATACGATTCGGGAGATGCAGAATTTCTGTGCCTTGAAACCGGTCTATGCAGACAAAAAATGGATTTTAATCGAAGAGGCGCATCAACTAACCATTGAATCATCGCAAGCATTACTCAAAAACCTGGAGGAGCCAAACAGTTCCAGCCGTTTTATCTTGACAACCCATCATCTGGAGGGATTACTGCCGACGATCCGATCCAGATGTTCGTTGATACCCTTTTACGCTTATTCAGATGAAGAGATGGAGCAGCTTCTGTCTCAAAAAACCGATGATATGGTTCTGGTCCGGGAGCTGGCCATGATCACCAAGGGAAACAGTAAACTGGCTTTTCAGCTGCTCAACCCGGAAAACCGTTTACAGTATGAGAACCAAATCTCTCTTTTTTTTGAAGTGGGAGACCATCTGTATGAAAAATTACCGGTGAAAACGAAGGACGAGATCATCCAACTCCTGCATTGCTGGGAAAATGCGCTTCTTGATTTAATCAAATACGGTTTAAATAAAAATAAAAGCTTGTATAAAAGCGGTGCCTGGCTGATCAAAAAATTTCAACCAGCTTCCTCTATTCAAATGGATAAAGTTTTATGGCTTCAACAACAGTTGATTCAATATGAAAAAAATCTGCAGCGATCCAACCCATATCTCCCGTCATTTACTCAATGCCTTTTATCCGATATTTATTGGGCTTTTCACTAATCTTGATTATTTAAACTATTCTCAAAAAAATCTGTATAATATCCATGTAATTTTTTATAAGGGGTGTGCCGTTGAAAAGAATTTTGACTGCTATGCTTGTTATGTTTATAGTTCTGTTGAGTATCGGTCCGGTTTTAGCCAATCAGCAAACCAGACCGGTGATTGACAGAGCTTTCTTAGAATACTGCCAAAAACAAACTAATTTAATCCCTGTTTTTGTTGAATTGAAAGCAGCGAATGTAATTGAATTGTACTCTCAATCCTCCCTATCAGAAGATAGTATTGATTATTCCGAACAATTACTCCATTATCAGGATAGTTTTCTGGATCGTTTACAGCAGGCAGGCTTATCTTTCCAGATAAAATACCATCTAACGGAGACAATCAACGGCGTTTCATTGCTGGTCAAAGGTACTGATATACCTGCTCTTACCACATTACCTCAGGTTTCTTACGTATACGATGACAGCCAAGAATGGCGAGTTCAACGAAATATTGTTGCCATGACGACCGGCGCCAAAAAAGTCTGGTCAAAAAGTACTAATCCTGCCACCGGCAAAGGGGTAACAGTTGGTATTCTCGATACCGGTTTAGATACAAAACATGTCAAATCCGGCGAGTTTATCGGAAGGGTGTTGGGCGGATATGATTATGCTGACAGAGACTCTGATTTTAACGACAATGCTGTCGGTCATGGTACTCATGTGGCGGGTATCGTGGGCGGTAATGGGATTAATGAATCTTTGCGCGGAATGGCTTATGAAGCCAAATTCCGTATCTATAAAGTTTTCTCTGACAGAAGCAGTGGGGCTACATCTGATGCACTTTCTAAAGCGATCGATCAGTCCGTGATAGATAAATGTGCTGTGATCAATATGTCCCTCGGTTCTGAAGGGGGTCCGGCTCGTGAAGGAATGTATTACGGGAAAATTATCCGAAATGCGGTTAAAGCAGGCACCATGGTAGTGTGCTCAGCTGGAAATTCAGGATCCCGTGGAAAAGAACAACAATATCCGGCCGGATTACCCGGTAATGTAGAAGAGGCTTTCAGTGTTGGCGCCACCAATGACCGGGCAGGTGATATCTTTCAGTTTACCACGGATACGGAAACCAAGAAAATTACTGCGGTTCATAGTGCTCAAACCGTAAAAATAACAAACGCTTCTTCTCAGAAAGGATTTGTCGATTGCGGATACGGTAAACCGGAGGATTATCCTTCCGATAACATCGAGGGAAAGATCGCTTTGGTACAACGGGGACCTAAAAAGTCTGATAATACCGGGATGACATTCCGTGAAAAAATGGACAACGCGATCAAGAAAAACGCCTCTGCCATTGTCGTATATAATTATGACGGCAGTGCTTCCGTCAATGCCACAATTATTCAAGATGGTGAAAAAGCAGAAAATGTAAAAACGATTCCTTTTTATTTTATTTCTCAGCAGGATGGCTTATGGATTAAAACAAGAAAGGATCAACCACTCACTTTCACAATCATCGATGCCCCTGTTACGATTGCTGAGTTTTCTGCGATGGGGCCTACCGAGGATGGTTTTTTCAAACCGGAGATCTCGGCACCTGGTGATAGCATATTCTCTACTTATAAAAACGGGCAATATGCCATTATGGGCGGGACGTCGATGTCATGTCCAGCTGTGACCGGTTTGGTTGCTCTGATCAAACAGATTCATCCGAAATGGAGCAATGACCAAGTCAAATCTGCTTTGATGAATACGGCTGAGATTTTGATCAACCCGATCAACGGTTTACCGCTTACTTTTCAATTACAAGGAGCCGGAGAGGCAAGAGTGGACAAAGCCATCGATACATCTGCATTTTTAAAACCTCGTGCCTTGGTTGTACAAAAGAATATCATACAGCCCGATGACCAAAAACCATCTTTCTGGTTGACATGCGAAGTTGCCAGCAATGATAAAAATTCCCAGGATTTTCCTTTATCTTCCCAGGTATATCTCTTGGATGGGGAATATAATCCCATCCAGGTTGAATTCAAGCAAGAGACACTGACTGTAGCAGCGAATAAAACCGAATCGTTTGAGTATCATTTTAAGATCGAGTGGGAAAAAATGGAACGCGCCCGATATGAAGGCATCATCCAAGTTGGTTCTGAATTGCACATTCCCTTCATTATTTACCGTGACGGTGTCTCCAAAATCCAGGAATCGATTTCGGATATTCGTGTCAACCCGACGGAAGTGAATTTCATTCAAACTGAAGATACAGAACCTAATCGGAATGGTATCCATCTATATTTTACTATGAATAATGGCTTAGAGGTAAAGTTTTCCGCATTAGAGGGTGGTACCGATTATTATAACTTTAACTCCATCCAAGCTGTATTAGTGGATGAAAACGGGGATGACTGGACAACCATCGCTAACTTCAACAGTTATGTTGTGGGGGAATATCATTATTACTGGGACGGCAAATTACCCAACGGGAAGTATTTTATCCCCAAAGGTAAATATTATGTACAGCTACGGATGTACGGAACTAACTACGATAAAAACGGGGAATCATTTTTGTCCTTTGGGAAAGGCAACGAGGGGAAAGTCGCTTTTACTGTCGGGGAGTCTGAAGTGCCGGACCCTTTGGAAATGATTCTTTCCACCAAGAAAATGGTCACGATGGATGACTTGTTTACGGTTGAATGTGTGTTGCCCAAAGCAGAAAATCTAATCGGGCTTGAATTTACTTTAAATTATGACCCGGATAAATTAACGATCCGCGATTATGCGCTAACAGGTTTTTTTGATGAAGATGGAGTGGATGTGGACACCTCTTTTGATGAAGATGACGGCGCCGGTTTGTTGACGGTTTTTATCAAACGGGACTCCGAAGAGGGCGTGAGTGGTACCAACAAACGGTTCTTAACCTTAACGTTTAAAGCGATCGATAAGGGCAAAGTTAAATGGGGAGCCAGGAATTCACAAGTTTGGTTCAGCTCTTCCGATATTGCCTCGCGCATGAAAGTGCATTACCCGGAATTACGGGTACAGAAAGTCAATGACTATTTATTAGCAGATCTGAATCAGGATGATATTGTCAACCAGTACGACTGGCTGATATTTATGGATGCTTTTCAATCCACTCTGGCTGATGATAACTATAATGAAGACGCTGATTTTAATCAGGATTGGGTGATTGACTTCCTGGATTTAACCATTTTCACTAAGGATTATGGGAAAGCTGTCTAAACTATTATGCCGGATATTCAGGTTGTACAGATTGAGAACCCAGATTCCCTGAATGTAATCATTGGACAATCCCATTTTATTAAAACGGTGGAAGATATTCATGAGACGCTGGTTCAATCAATGCCCGGAATTGAGTTTGGGATCAGCTTTTGTGAAGCATCAGGCCCCTGTTTAATCCGAACTACCGGCAACCAAGAAAAACTAATTGATCTTTCTAAACAAAATGCCTGGAAAATAAGTTGCGGGCATGTATTTATTCTTTTTATCGATCACGCCTACCCGATCAATATCCTAAATGCAATTAAGATGATTCCGGAAGTCTGTCATATTTTTTGCGCCACGGCTAATCCTCTTCAGCTGTTGATTGCGGAGACAGAATTAGGCAGAGGCGTACTGGGTGTGATAGACGGTTTTAAGCCGGTTGGTTTCGAATCTGTCGAAGATAAACAAAATCGTCATGATATGCTTAGAAAATTCGGTTATAAACTGTAAACTGAGGTGATCTGTTGAACCGCATTATTTCTTTTCTTTTGGTTGGCTGTGTTCTTTTTTCAGTTCTTTTCATTCAACGTCCACAGAAAGTTGCAGCCGTGTTATCGGACACATTGCTTTCTTATAGGAGTTCAACATCATTGGTGCCGGTTATAGTGGAATTAAAAGAACCAGGTCTTTTGGATCAACCGCTTCTTCAGAAAACTCAATATTTTCTGAAGAACAAGGCAACATCGATGGATGCAGAATTGCTTGTCTTGTATAATGCATTGGTTAAATCTCAGCAAAAGTGGGTCGTCTCCTTACAAAATCAGCCGATCTCCTTTTTTTACCGATCTTCCTGCCAATATGTTGGCAATTTTGTCAATCTCTATGTGAAAGGAACTGATTTGGACCGGTTGATAGCAGATAGCTCCGTGAAGTCGGTCATGCTGGATTGGGAAGAAAAACCTCTGCGTAAGATCATGAGCGTCTCTACCGGAGCGGAAAAGGTATGGAAAGGCGCTAACTCAGCTAAAGCTTCGGGCAAAGGAATCAAAATAGGCATCATTGACTCCGGCATCGATTATAATCATGCAGAATTTGAGAAAAAGATTGTTAAAGGGAATGATTTTACTGCGGATGAGAATTATAAAGACGATGGAATCGGTCATGGCACCCATGTAGCGGGAATTGCCGCCGGTCTCGGTAGTACACAGTATGGTAAGGGTATGGCTTATGACAGTCTCCTGTATGTTTATAAAGTATTTCCTAAAACAGGCGGTAGCAGTGAGGGAAGTGATGTGTTCCTGGCTTTGGATATGGCTGTATCTGATCGTGTAGACGTTGTCAATATGTCGCTGGGGCATGCAGGTGACGCAAAAGCCAAAGAAGGGAATCTATATTATTCCATCATTCAGAAAGTGATCAAGGCGAATGTATTTGTTGTTGCCGCCATAGGCAATTCCGGTTCCCGGGGTAAAGAAGTACCCTGGCCGGCCAGCTCACCGGGTGTGGTGGAAGATGTGTTTTGTGTCGCCGCATCAAATGACCGAAAATTCAGTCCAACTTTATATTCTGCTCAACACAGTTTCCCGTATTCACTTGTCAATGACTTTGCTCTCAATGAGAAAATACAAGTGACCAGCAACGAAATTGTCGATGCGGGATATGGCAGGGAAGAAGATTTTTCTCCTTCCAGGGGAGAGCGAAAGATATTTCTGATTGCCAGGGGACCTGATTCTCAACCTCTCTCCTTTTCAGAAAAATACCGAAATGCGCTTCAGCACCATCCTAAGGGAATTATTTTCTATTCAGAAGCATTACTGCCGAGCAACACTCTGCCTCAGTTAAAGCAAACCATACTCGAATCGGGAGAAAACATACCGGTCATGATGGTAGCACAAGCCGATGCAAAACAACTCCTGGAAAAAGCGAATGCTTCTGAGACTACTCTGTATTATGCTGACAATGGAATCGGGATTGCTGATTTTTCTTCCATGGGACCCACTTCTGATGGTGTATTTAAACCGGATATCTGTGCACCCGGTGTGGACATTCTCTCCACTTTCCTGAAAAAATATAACGGATATGCTGCATTAAGCGGTACCTCTATGTCTTCTCCCTCGGTCACCGGATTGGTTGCATTACTCAAAGAACTGAAGCCCAAATGGACCATGAATCAAATCAAATCAGCCTTAATGAACAACGCGGACATCATTATGAATCAAATCAACCAGGAACCGATTACGTATACATTGCAGGGAGCCGGACAAGCTAGAATAGACAAAGCGATTGCTACTGAAGCTTTTTTAACTCCCCGGGCTTTTATCGTGGAAGATAAAGAAACGTTTACCCAGGAGATCACGATCCAAAATGCACAATCAACAGACTTGTCCCTCTCACCCATAAAAGCAGAGATATTTGGGCTGGCCGAGGAAGAGGCGGTTAAAATTGAGATACCTGTCAAATCCACCACATTGAAAGCAAACGAATCAACCAAAATCAGTGTTCATTTCACCATCCAGGAAAAACAGTTCAGGAGAAGTAAATACGAGGGTAATATCTGGATTAACCAGATGCATATCCCATTTATTATTTATAAGGATACAACAGAGATTGAAAACCGTACTGCGGTGAAGAATCCATTCTCAGATTTGCAAATTGAGAAATTGAACCTTTTTTGTAACGACGCGGTTACCACCAATAGAATTGATTTTGCCTTTAATACCGGCTCCGAACAGAAGTTTGAAGGGGAGATCCAGTATTCCAATTTCGGTTCCATTCGTTTGCATTTATGCGACCAGCAGGGCTTGGAGTGGATCAATAAACCAATCATCGAATTGAAGCAATGTCCTGTCGGATGTTATTCTTATGAATGGGAATATCAACAATTTATACGCGATAACAATATACCTAACGGAGAATATCGCCTGAAAATCAGCTCTTCTGCAAGCGATTCTTTTGAGCTTTTAAGTGATCCCCTGCATATTTACGATTCACCGGAACCTACTGTAGGCACTCTGTTCATGGGCGTTCCCAAAAATCAGGCTCCGGAAAACTCTCTTACTTTCCAGCTTTCTGCAGTCATGATGGAAAAGACGGATGAAATGGAATACACCTTTTATTACGATGACAGCAAGATCAATATCGAGAGTGTCGATTTGAATCCTGTCTTTAAACCGGAAGAGTTGCCTGTGATTAAGTCAGGGTCCGTGAAAATAGTCATTCCTTCTTCAAAAATTCCCTTACAGGACCGGTTTTACATTGGAAGTATCCATGCGAAAACTACCAAAAAGATGGGACCTGCTATTTTTTCCCATAAAGTTTCGGCTCGAATCCCAAGCCAACAACAAAAGGTAAGGATACATGGATTTTTACCGGAATTAATCATCAGTAAAAAAGGGAATTTAAACTGTGATGTTAACCAAGATGAAAAAACAGATATGGCTGATTTCTTTCTCTTCATGAAAAAAATGGGACTGGATTACAACCATCCGGATTTTGATTCTGCTTGCGATTTTAACCAGGATAAAAGTATTGATCTGCTTGATTATCAAATCTGGTTGAATGAATTGAGCGCTTAAAATTCCGTTCAAGCCAGGATCAAGTATAGTAGTTTATTGGAGACGATTTGCAGTATTTGCGGGAATATATTAACGAAAATCAGGATAAACACCAGCGTTAAGCCAACAATTTCAACTGTTTGAGGCTTGCTTTTGTTACTCCAGAGGGATTGCCACAGATAGCCAAGATCAAATGGCGGGAACGGGATTAAAGAAATCAAGAAATAATGCAGGTTTACTTGGGCAAATAGCTTTAGGAAAGCGGCAAGAGTTAAAGAAAAAGATTCTGTATAAGGAATCAACATCAGAATAAGAAACACTACGATCAGATTTACCAGTAAACCAGTCACCAGGAGGATTATTCTTTTTTTGCGATCCGGGTTTTTAACGGTTTTATCGGATAAAAGCGGTTTTCCCCACCCAAACTGAAAAAAGACAAACACGATCAAACCGATCCAATCTATCCATTCTGTAGGATAATGGTTTTTGTTTCCTTTCAGTGTCAGGTTGATATCTCCCCATTTGTAGCACCAGAAAAGCTGAGAGAGGCGACGCAGGTATACTGCAGCCAGGGAGGAGAGCAATACTACTGCCAATAAGTAAAGATTGGATGCCTGCAGCAATTGAGTATTCCAATTTTTATAGAGCCCTAACCCTATGAAGAGAAGAGCGATGAAAATCAGTTCAATGTTTATTTTTTTCATGTTGAATCTCCTTTGCTATCTCAAGGGCATATTTTTTTTCGGTCTCTACATCATCCCATTTCAAGATAATTTTTTTTGCTAAAAGCTTCTGAATAAGTATTCCAAGCAGCTTATCCGATAAGTGAGTCCACTCCTTCAAAAGGTGTCCATTCGCCAGCAATTTGATATATTGATCACATTCAACGAAATGATACACTTTCTGGAAAGTGGCACCGGTAGATTTTGCCATTAAGTACAACCACTCCGTTTTATCAAGAGGTTCCAATAAACGGAAGATAGTATCGGGTTGAGTGGTTTTGGTAAGTATCCTGTAATCGGTTTTCATAAATTGACGTATATGCAGAAGAGAGGTTTTCATCCTGCGGTTTAATTTTAGTCTTTCCAGTATCTCATCCAATTCATCAGGATTCAGTTTTTCAAAAATAATGAAGAGATAAGTGATCCAGCTTTCTTGGAATGGTTCTAACAGAGGGCTAAGCTGTTGGGAACGTTTTAATGCTCTCACCATACTGGGAGTGACGATGATATTATCAGAAATCATGGGAATAGCCTTCAAGGATTGGAGCATATTCATCGCTTTTCCTTGGTCAATCGGCTCTTTTAACATGGCCAGCCATTCATTCAGAATACGAAATTTGGAGGTACGGGTGAAAATGCCTGAGTTCATCGCATTGATAGCAGCCTCTTTTGTTTTACGCTCCAGGGAAAAACCCAATTTTAAACAATACGATACTGCTCGGAATATCCTGGAAGGATCTTCAATAAAGCTTAAATTATGTAATATTCTGATTTTTTTCTTTTTTAAATCCTGATAACCTTTGTAATAATCAACGACATGCCCGAATTGATTGGGGAGAATATTCATCGCCAGAGTATTGATTGAAAAGTCTCTGCGGAAAAGATCCTCTCTCAAAGATCCGGAAGAAACGGTTGGCAAATCCGCCGGATGTTCATAATATTCTGTCCTGGCACTCGCTAAATCAAAAGTAAATCCTTCCGGAAACTTGATTTTTGCAGTCCTAAATTGGGGATTCAGGGTAAGCTTTGTCCCGGAATTCCGATCTTCGATACTTTCTGCAAAAGAGATCGCATCTCCTTCGATCAGAAAGTCAAAATCTCTCGGTTTTATGTTGAGTAAAAAATCACGAACACATCCTCCCACCAGAAATACCCGATATTTCTTTTCTTGTGCAATCTCTCCCAATAAGTGAATTTTCTCTAAAACGGAAGGATCGATACAAACTTGCAGATCTGCCGTAATTTGTTTTCTGGAGGGTATCGACACGGTACTGTGTTGACTCTCAAATGCTTTAGGTTTCATTCCAAATAAAGCTCTTAGAATATCCGATCGGGTAAGGATACCGACGAGTTTCCCTTCTGATATGACCGGTAGCCTGCCGATATCATGCTCTACCATCAGCTTTTCTGCTTCTTTCATGGAAGCTTCAGGTCGGATCATGATCGGATTTTTACTCATATAGGCACTGACAGGTCTTTTGATCAAATATTCTTCGTTGATTCTTCCGATATCGCTGCGGGATATGATACCGAATAACCGATTGTTCTTCATGACCGGTAAACCGCTGTGTCCATACCGCAACATGATTTTCAGCGTTTCTTCCGCTGAAGTGTCAGGAGCTACCACCTTCACCGGGGCAGTCATATAATCTTTCACCAATCGGCTTGTTTGAAGGTTTTTTTTGATTTGGCGGAGCAACAACATAGACCGTGCATTCAAATCCAACTTATCGTTTTCGATAAAAGCGGAACCTGCTTGCGGATGCCCTCCTCCACCCATCATTTCCATCATCTTGCCAATATGTAGTAAACGTTCATCTTTGGACCGACCAATCAGAATCGTCTTTTCCTTAAACCTGACCAGGACAAACAAGGCATCCACATCCATGGTGTCCATGATTCTATGAGCTAGGAAAGAGACGCCGTTTACATATTTGTCATGCGCCACATAGGTAATGGCAATTGATATGCCTTTTATATCAATCACCTGGATCGCATTGAATAATTCACTGAATAATTCTTTCTGGTTCTCATCGATGGCGGGGAATACAAATTCAGAGATGATATTCAGCTTGGCTCCGTGTTTCAGGAAATAAGCAGCCGCCTCCATGTCTTTCACCGTGGTGGAAGAGAAAGTCAGCGCACCGGTATCCTCATAAATACCTATCAGAAACAAGGTTGCTTCAATGGGATTAAATGGAATTTTCAGTTTTTTCAGTTTCTCATACAGGATCGCCATAGTACTGCCATAAGGTTTGATATGGCATTGCTTTTTCGGAAAAAAACCTTCATAAGGGTGGTGGTCGTAGATTTCATAATGCAGGTGTTTTCCGTTCGCTTCTAATTCTTTAGTAAGACGGTCTTTTCCCTGAAAATCAACATAATACACTTTTTCGAGATGATGCAAGTCTATATCCTGCCAGTATTGAATCTGTAAAAAATCCTTGTAGATGGAAAGAAAACGCTGTACCTCATTTTCAACAGAGATATGAATTACCGGAATAGCATCCGGATCCATTTTGGAGACTGCAATCGTTGAGGCAATCGCATCAAAATCAGCATAACTATGGGAAATGATCATTTTTTTTGGTGCGACTTTCATCCTTTTCTTCATGGTAAAAAAAAGATCCCCCCCTTTTTCTTTTCTGATTCTGCTTTGATTATATTAAGAAAGGGACTTTTTATGAAGTATTCAGGCATTTTTCTCACATTTCCCTTATCTGGCAGACAGTATCTATCCTGATTAATGGAACGTTTGCCAGGAGCGGAAAGAATTTTGAAAGAATTTTGAAAAAAATTCAGCACAAAATACAATCCTTTTTATAATTAATAACAATGAAAAATCACTTAGTCAAAGAGGAGGGCTATGACAATTCAATTTCAAAAAGACCTTGTCAATATTAATGATTTGTCGAACGAACACATTGAATACCTGTTTAAGGTAGCAGACAAAATGAAAGCGACCATCGAGAATAAAGAAAAGGGTGTTCTTTGTGAGGGAAAAATTCTTGCTACTTTATTCTATGAACCTTCCACCAGAACACGATTCTCTTTTGAGTCCGCTATGCATCGGTTAGGCGGTTCGGTGATAGGTTTTTCAAGCACAGAGGGTACTTCGGTGTCCAAGGGAGAGACTTTAGCGGATACGATCCGAACCATCGCGAATTATGTCGACATTATTGCGATACGCCACCCAAATGAAGGATCTGCCAGGGTAGCCTCCCTATATTCCAAAGTACCGGTCATCAACGCAGGGGATGGCGGACATCAACACCCTACCCAGACGCTATTGGATTTGTATTCAATACAGCTCAGGAAACACCAACTGAAAGGATTGAATGTGTTGTTGTCCGGAGACCTGCGTTTTGGAAGAACCACGCACTCTTTGTCGATTGCCTTAGCGAGATTCGGTGCGAATCTTTTCTTTGCCTCTCCTCCCGGCTTAGAAATGCCGGATTACATCATCCACACCCTGAAGGAAGAGTATAATCTTACTCCCGGCATCGCGAACGATATAAGGGAGTATATTCACGTAAGCGACGTTATCTATATGACCCGTGTACAGCGGGAAAGACTCGGGGAGATGGAATACCTCCAATACCGCGGGAGCTATGTTCTCACCAACGAGTTATTAAAAAGTGCAAAACCGGATGCGATGATATTGCATCCATTACCAAGAGTGGATGAGATCTCAAAAGAGGTGGACGACGATCCCAGAGCTCTGTATTTTGAACAAGCTTATAACGGTGTGCCCATGAGAATGGCTTTAATTGCTACTTTATTAGGGGTGGAGAAATGAAAACGCAGATGTTGGAAAACGGGACGGTCATAGACCATTTACCTGCCGGCACCGGGTTGCGCTGCTTGGATATTTTAAAGAAACAAAATATCGGCGAGGAATCGATTATTATTTTTATCAATGTTCCCTCCAATGTGTTGGGGAAAAAGGATATGATCAAGCTACAGAATTTCTATATCGATGAGAAAATGGCGACTTTTTTGTCTCTGATAGCCCCCCATGTAACGATCAATATTATTCATGAACACACGGTCACAAAAAAAGTGAAACCTACCCTTCCGGATACGATCGAAGGGTTGATTCCCTGTATCAACTCACGCTGTATCACCAATACGGAAGGCTATATGACAGAATACGATATCAAATCTAAACAACCTGTTGTCTTAAAATGCAGATATTGTGAATTTGAATTTACACCAGATTAAGAATAAGCCAACGAACCTGATCGAGACTGATATCGGTACCGCTTTATGGCGGTTGTCATGGCCGGCGATGATTGGGATGTTGTTTCAATCTCTGAGCGGGATTACCGATGTCTTTTTTCTGGGAAGGGTACAAAGCCCGGATGCACAGGCCGCTATTGGCATCTTTGGTGTGTTAATGGGGTATCTGGCTTCCTTTAACTCCATCATTGGAAACGGTTCTATTAGCGTGATCGCTCAGTTTTATGGATCGAACAGATTGGAAGAGGCTGGAAATGCAGCCACCCAGACATTGAGTTTAAAATTGTTCGGTTCCTTGCTATTTTGCATACCTGTTATTTTTGTGCTGAAGCCCTTATTGATCCTATTTGGAGCAACAGGAGGCGCTTTGGAGAGTGGAATTATCTACGGTAGGATTCTTTGTCTAGCGATTCCGCTCATGAATACCGGTTATTCTTTTAATACTGCTTTAAGAGCGGCCGGTGATGCCGTTACCCCGATGTTTTTGATGCTGATTACTTTACTGCTCAACCTGGTTTTCAACACCTGCTTTATTCTGGGGGTGTACCCGTTTCCGAAAATGGGTATCGCAGGCGTTGCGCTGGCGACTTTGTTTTCGCAGGTCTGTTTATTCCTGATGGGTTTATATGTGTATACAAGACCAACCAGCAAAATCCGAATACGGTTAAAGGATTTGTTTCGCCCGGATTTCCCCATTATGAAAAAGATTTTCCAGATAGGGCTACCGACAGGCTTTCAAGGATTGATAGGTTCTTTTGCCGGTTCGATCATCATGCGAGTGATTGCCGGATATGGGATGACAGTCGTAGCGGCGTATACTATCGCTACAAAAGTAGCCAGTTTTGCCAGTATGCCTGTCAGTGGATTGAGTTTTGCCACCTCCGCTATTGTTGGACAGAATGTGGGAGCCCAAAAAGGATACCGGGCGATGGAAACAACGAAACTAGCAGCTAAAATCGCTCTCATTATCACCACAAGTTTTTTCATTCTATACACGCTATTCCCTCGGTTCTTTTTGGATTGGTTCAGTCATGATGTGCTGATTCAAAACAGCAGCATTCCCATCCTCATCATTTTCTCTTTTATACAGATTATCGGATCGCTTGCTTCCATTCTTGGAGCGCCTCTGTTGGGTACCGGTTATCTGAAAGTCGGTTTTTACCTTTCTTTGTTTGTCACCTGGGTCATCCATATTCCTTCCCTTTGGTTGTTTGGAAGAATCTGGGGATTAACAGGGATCTGGATTTCCTTCCTGCTGACTAACCTTGTCAATTTATATTATATTTACGGCATTTTCATTAAGAAGAAATGGCTGCAGAATGTAATATAACCTGAGATTTTTCCATTGGCGTTTGTTTCTTGACATTCTCCCCGACTCGGTGTTTTTGTGTTGTAAGTTCTAAAGTCAGAAGGCTTATGGCATAGGCTATCAAACTTCGTCTATAACAAACAGACGGTTCTTATTTGCTCCACTAAACCACTTTAAACCATCGAAGCAAGGATCAAACCTGGCAAATCCACATAGTTCAGGGTCACGATATAGTATTGTTTTCTTTCCGCTCGAATTACTTCCGGAAAATGAGAGCTGCCTCTATCCTTTCTTCTCAGCCAGGTTAAGCTAAATGCAACAGGGTGTGCTCAAGGGCAAGGCTTATCAAACGATCGCAATGATCCACCAGAAACAAGGGAATATTGAGCACATCACCATCCAGCTTCAAGTTGTCCAGGGAAAATCGAATGCGCAATTTTACCTGATCGCCAAATCTTTCCTTAAACTTCCTTAGACCCTTGCTTTCTGTATTATCCTCAGCCTTGACTTCCACAGGGAAAACATCATTATCCCGTTGTATTAGAAAATCCACCTCATACCTGGGGTTGTCAATGCTCCAATAGCGTGGAACTGCTTCAAACAAAGGTCGGAGAGATTGCAACACAAAATTTTCACTCAGTGCCCCTTTAAACGCTGTAAACAAACGATTTCCCTCTCCAAAAGCTGTGGGAGAAAGCAGAGATAGGCGCCTGAGCAAACCAATATCCACCATATAAAGCTTAAATGCTGACAGATCATCATAAGCTGAAATAGGAAGACCTGGTCTGCTACTTCGATATACTTTTATAAGTAAGCCAGCATCCACCAGCCATTGCAGAGCGTCTTCGTATTCCCGTGCCCGAGCACCCTCTTTCGCCAATTTGAATAGAAATTTCTTGTTTTCACGACTCAATTGGGAAGGCATGGATTTCCATATAGCGGAAATTTTTGGAAACTCTCTGCTCTCGGGGTATTTAGCAAAATCTCGCTCATAAGCACTCAAAATATTCATTAATGCGTTTTGCATGCCTTCCACATCTCGGTACTGGGTCCAATGCTTTACTGATTCGGGCATTCCTCCAGACACATAATACGTCTTTAGTTTTTCGTATAATGGATTGAAAAAGGCTGGCGGAAGAGGCTCAATTTGGTCCAGCGAACTCATATACCTTAGCAAGTTTTCATCTCCATTGGCAGACAAAAACTCTGAAAACGACATCGGAAACAGCTCCAGGAAATCAACCGATCCCACTGGAAAAGAAGAGGGACGAGATAGCGCCACGCCCAGCAACGATCCGGCACAAGCCACATGATACTCATTGGCATTTTCAAAAAAATACTTCAAGGTATTGAGCGCATTAGGACAAGCCTGTATTTCATCAAAAATAATCAGGGTATCCCCTTTTTTTATCGACTGCCCACTCGCCAGGATAAGGTTTTGCAGGATACGATCGATATCTTTGGTACTTTCGAAAAACGCATGATATTCCATGTGTTCATCAAAGTTAAAATAAGCCATATTTTGATAATGCTTACGAGCAAATTCCTTTAAAGCCCAGGTCTTGCCTACCTGGCGTACCCCTTTTATAATCAAAGGCTTGCGATAAGGGGAGTTTTTCCACTTCAATAAGCGTGAAAGAATTTCTCTGTTCATCCTATTCTCCCTATACAATGCACAAATTTATAGATAATAATGTGATATAAAACACATAAACATAATTAATTATGTGATTCTTTTCTAAAAAAGCAAGTCTACTTTTATTCCCCATCCATAAAATACGTCATCTTACGCACTCCTTGAAAAGGATCAAAAAAAGTAATTATACTCAGGATGTTTTAGATAATACGTTCAGGGCAGGGTGAAATTCCCGACCGGCGGTAAAGCCCGCGAGCGAAAGCAGATTCGGTGTCATTTCGAAACCGACAGTAGAGTCTGAATGGGAGAGAGTAGTATGGACAAATACTTTATGTAAACCTGGAACCTTGCTGTCATTATGGAAAAACTGGTCCATGCACAGATTGAATCATGGCATCAGGCATTCGGAAAGTTGTTTTTGCGATGGATGATCCAAATCCTTTGGTAACAGGAAAAGGGAAAGAGCAACTGAAAAGGGCTGGAATCGAAGTGGTATCCAAGGTGTTTCATCAGGATGCCTGATGGTTAAATGAAGTGTATATTAAATCAATAAGCACGCATAGGCCTTTTATTGTATTAAAAACAGCGATGAGCCTTGATGGAAAAGTAGCAACCCTTACAGGACAATCCAAATGGATCAGCGGACACGAATCGAGATTGCGTACACATCAACTCAGAGATACATACGATGCTGTATTGCTTGGCATAAATACTATTATTTCAGACAATCCATTGCTTAATGTGTGTATCCCGGGGTATCAAGGGAAAAATCCTATCAGAATCGTTTTGGACAGCACTCTTCGGATCCCCTTAACGGCAAAGGTAATCAATTCGCTATCTCAAGCTGATACTATCATTGCTACCACCGCTCAAGCAGATAAGAATAAACTCGACAAACTAACAACAAAAGGAATCAGTGTTTATGACACAGGCAATGGATCACGGGTCAACTTGGCTGTTTTGTTAAAAAAACTTTTCAAAGAAAAAAAGGTCACAAGTATTCTTGTGGAGGGAGGTCCTAATGTCAGTGCCTCTTTTCTATCGGAAGGTTTGGTTGATAAAATTTGTTGGTTTATTGCCCCGGTAATGATAGGGGGGCACACTTCTAAAGGACCCCCTGGCTTCAATAGGGATAAGTGATCTAAGCCTGGCTCCTTGTTTTGAAATTGCTGATGTTCAACATCTTGGTAAAGATCTGTATGTGGAGGTTTATCCAAAAAAGGGAGAAGAAAACGATGTTCACAGGAATAGTTGAGGAAATAGGTTCCGTCTTACAGACTGGTTTTAGAGAGAGCCTTGGTTATTTAATAATTCGGGCAGACACTATACTAGTACCATGTAACATCTAAAAGTTATATATACTTTATCACTGGATACAATCTCTTTAATTTTCTACGAGCATCAGTAGTAGTAAACTGCCAATCGACTCCCTTTTGCTTCAGGTTACGGTCAACATACCAGGAGGTTAACTCCTGGTTGAGTTCCTCCAGAGTACTAATACGTCGGCTACCAAGGCATTGGCGACCCAAGGCGGATAATTCGATCTCAGCGATATCAAGCCAGCTGCCATGTTTGGGAGT